>JAJZMD010000109.1 GCA_021803085.1 Actinomycetes bacterium | reverse complement strand
ACCGAACCTGTGGCCCACAGGACCGGGAACCCGTCGGCGGCAGCGGCGGCTACGGCCTGGCGGGCATGCGTGAGCGAGCCGAGCTTCTCGGCGGAAGCTTCGTCGCCGGGTCAACTCCCCACGGGTACCGCGTCGAGCTCGAGGTCCCCACATGAGCGCGCCGATCCGCGTCCTCGTCGCCGACGACCAGCGCGTCGTGCGCGACGGGCTCGTCATGGTGATGGGGCTGCTCGACGACGTCGAGGTCGTTGGGGCCGCGACCGACGGCCACGAGGCCGTCGCCATGGCCGGCGAGCTTCGCCCCGACGTCGTCTTGATGGACCTGCGCATGCCGCGCTGCGACGGGGTCGAGGCCACCCGGTCCCTGCGAGAACAGCTCCCGGACGTGAAGGTCGTCGTCCTCACCACCTACGCAGACGACCGCTCGGTCCTCGACGCGCTGCGAGCCGGTGCGCGGGGTTACCTCACCAAGGACGCCGGCGGGCCCGAGATCCTCACCGCCCTCCGCCAGGTCCTCGACGACCGCGCCGCGATCGACCCGGCGGTCCAGCACCACCTGCTGGACGCCCTTGCCGACACGCCGTCCCCGACTCGCCACAACCCCTCGCCGTCACCGCTCCCCGACGCGCTCACGGCCCGAGAGAGCGAGGTGCTGTCCCTCATGGCAGCGGGCATGTCGAACGCCGAGATCGCGGCGCATCTCGTGGTGAGCGAGGGCACCGTCAAGAGCCACGTCAATCACCTGTTTGCAAAGATCGGAGCCAGGGACCGCGCCCAGGCCGTCGCGTACGCGTATCGAAACGGGCTCTCCGGTGGCGCCTGATCCGAGGCGCCAGAGCCCGCGGTCTGTGGCGCGCTTGCCGGCTCTGTGGATGTCATTCGGGGACGGACTGCTCATGGTTCGGATAGCGGGGCCCGGCTCGCCGCGGAGGCGCGAGAAGGTCGGGAGGGCCTCTCCCGATCAGAACCCGATGTCCAGGCCGCGGTCTTTGCCTCGCCCTGGCCCGTCGCTGCCGCGATCAATCTCTGCCGCGTGCTCGCGGGCGAGTTCGGCTCGTCGTGCCTCGAGGAGCGGAAGGTGCTCGATGTCCTTCTCCCGCGCCAGGAGCCGCTTCGACACGATCAGGTCGTCCAGAGTTCCTACTCGCACGGTCGTGCCGTCCAAGTCGACGGCCACTGCCGAGCCGACCAGGTCCCGGTAGCCGTGCTCGAAGCCCGCCGGCTCCGTGACGATGTCGACCATGCCAGCTCGAGTGACAAGACCAATCGCGATCGACGATCCGCGGATGTGGCGCGGTTCCAGCCTGTCGCCATCGATCTTGAGCCCGGCAGACACGTCATCGACTCGCCAGCGCGGTGCGAGCGAGTTGAGCGCGTCGCACAGCCGCTGGAGATTGGCATCCGAGGACTCCGGCACCACGTCAACGTCGATGGTTCGTAACGGCGCGCCCTGGAGCCGTCCCGCAAAGCTGCCGAACACGACGTAGGCAACCCCGTGTTCGTTCAGCACCTCGCACAGCAGCTTGAGCCGCCGGCGCTGCTCCTCGTCGGGGTCAGCTGCGTCTGCCAAGCGACCTGTTCGCCGCTCGCACCGCCTGGATTCGGACCCAGTAGCCGGACGACCCTCCAGATCCTGCTACGGGAGCGCCAGATCCTAGATGCAAGTCGTGCTCATGGCCTTCGTCCCACCACTCGGGTCTGGGTGGTTCCGTCGCCCGCGCCAGAGCGAGAAGGCGGTCATAGGTGAGCTCCTCGGTGCCACTACCTGCCTCGAAACCCTCGAGCCAGCTCGCGCTCACGCCCGCTCGGGCGGCAAGTGACTCCACCGCCATGCCCGCCTGGATTCTCCGTCGGCGGATGTACTCGCTCGTCGACAACTCCTCATCCAGCGTCGTCAGTGGTCCCGCATTCACGTTTCTAGAGTAGTGCCCAGGGGAAGCAACCAGCACCGAAGCCCGTCATCTACCACACGTCGAGACCGTCCCACTACCTCGGCTCGACGGCGCGACAGAAGTGCCGGTCGGGGACCTCGTGGGGTCCGGCGGCCGCGTGGTCGGAAGTCGATCTCTCCCAGCGCGACGCCGACGACCCGCTTGGGTTCGAACTTGCACATTTGCCTTGGTTGGCGGGACGAAGCCCAACGTCACCCTCGACCAGGAGCGACGTTGTGGTTGTGGCAACGGGGTGGAGGTGACATCGATAGCTTCAGCGCATTCGCGCCTCTGATCGCGCGAAGCCGCTGGTAGCCGATCTTGCATATGGCGGCGCCATAGCGGCCGCCTGCTCATTCTCGTGTGCGACGGGGGTCGATTCCACCGATAATCGAAGACTTCCACCGGACGCCCCTGTCGGGGTCTCTCGATCGAGATTGGGCGAGCCACGCGGTTTGAGGTCAGGTCGTTACGCCCAGAGCGTCTTCACGGGTGGCGAAGCTCTCCATTTGCACGACCCTGCCGTCCTCAAACGAGAGGACCAACGTGCGAGGTCCTCCAGCGGGTTCGAGCGCGGAACCAGCGGGCCCTGGGCCGAAGTCAGGCCCTTCGACGGTCACGATCACCCGGTCGCCTGCCTCTTCTGCTGCCATCCGGGTCACCCGCGGCAGCCGGCCGCCGCGGGCCGAACCGAGCACGTCGCGGACCTGATCCCGCCCCTGGCAGACAAGCCCAGGCAGCAGTCCCTGCCACACCACGTCCTCCGCCATAGCGTCTGCCAAGGGCGCCATGGTCTGGCTTTGAGCCAGCTCCCCCCAAAGCGCGAGCACCCGTGCCAGGTTGTTTCCGGGCTCGTTCAAGACAAGCTCCTCTCGTCTGCCGCAGCGTACTTGCTCCTTCTTGGTGCGCTCCCAGAGCGGGCCGGTCCTGATACGCGTTGTCTGACTCGTGTGCCTGGAGCCAGACCAGCGAGCGAGGCGGCGGCGGCCTCCCAGGAGAACGAGCCGGGCTTCAGGTGCCATTGCGCCATCAGCCCGTAGAGGCTGGCGGTGAAGAGCACGGCTGCAAGGTCGGGATCGGTGTCGCGTGGCCACTCGCCGGCGGCGATCCCCGCCTGGAACAACTCGCGCAACGGTAATCGGCTCCGCTCCGCGGATGCCTCTACCGCGGCGGCGATCTGCGGTTGGAAGCCGGCGAGCGTTCGGGCCTCCATCAGCACGCGGCAGACATCCGCGTGCTCGACGGCGTGCGCCCCGACCGCTCGGGCCACTGCCAGGAGGACCCGGCGTGGTGATCGGCGTTCTTCGTCGGAGAGGGTTCCCACCTCAGTGCCGATCCGATCGGAGAGGCCACAGTCCCACTCGTCGTGCAGTGCGATGAACAGCGCCTCCTTGCTCGGAAAGTAGAGGTATGGGGTGCCCTTGGACACCTCGGCCGCCTCGGCCACCTCGGCCATGGTCGTGCTGTGATAGCCGGTGCGGGCAAAGCAGGCGAGGGCGGCGGCCAGGATGTCGGCACGCCGCTCCGCCTTGGTCGCCTCAGCGAGCCTCGGCACCGTCGTTCCCAGCCCCCAAGAAGTGACGCACCGTCCGCACCGCCACCACGCCCTCGAAGGCATAACCGGCAGCGAGGACCACAAGGTAGGCCAGCGCCAACACCTCCACGCGCAACCACCCCGGCGCACCACCTGGGATCGCGACGAGCACGAAGGCGACCAGCGCGAGGGCGGTCCACCCCGAGCCGGTGACCACACAGTGGGTCTCCCGACAGCACCAGAAGTTGGCGAGACAGTAGAGCCCCGACACCAGCACCCAGTTGGCTGCTAGCGCCACGCCGGCCATGCTCCCGATCCCGGCGGCGGCAAGGAACACGCCCACGGTCACCACGATCCCGAGGGGGCCCCGGACGACGGGCTCGAGGAGACGCCGGTAGCGGCTCAGAATCCGGTGCACACCACGATCCCTGTATCAAGATGACTGACCATCCAGTCAGTTTACGGCCGATTTCGAGTGGCGTCAAGGCGCGCCGGAGGCGAGAGACCAGCAGGGCCGACTTGGTGAGTAGCGGGAGGGAACCTCCCCCTCCCGCTCTCGCAGAACCGTACGTGACAGTCTCCCGTCATACGGCTCCCACAGTCCGGCGTGTCGGTGATGCGAGGAGGTGCCAGTGGGCGAAGAGCGTCGGCTGTCGCAGCCGTGCTGCGTCCAACCAGCGCCATGCGCGATTGGGGCGTCCTCGAAGCCGCTTGAACTTCTGCATCGCCCATCGGACGAGATGCTCGTCGATGCGCGCAGCGATGGCGTACAACTCGGAGCGGTAGAAGGCCCCGTAGTAGTTGATCCAGCCTCGCACCTGGGGATTGATCTCCCGGGCGAGGCCGGACAGGTCCGTTCCACTGCGACGGTTGAGGTGCCAGGCTCGGATCTGGCGCCCCTTCGCCTTTCTCGCCACGGCGCTCATGGCCGGCAGGAAGCTCACGAAGAACCCGTACCGACCCTTGGCCAGGCGAGCCCGAAAGGCGTAGCCGAGGAAGTCGAAGCACGTGTGCTCGGAGGTCCCCCGGCGCTTCGCGTCTTTGCAGTACACGATCTTCGTCTTGTCGGGGTGCAGCTCGAGCCCCAAGGACCCGAGCCGCTCGGCGAGTGCGGCTCGCAGAGCGAGCGCCTTCGCCTCAGTGTCGCAGTGGACAACGACGTCATCCGCATAGCGCTCGAAGGGTGAACCGGGGTGCTCCCGGTCCATCCAGCGGTCGAACGCATAGTGCATGAAGAGGTTGGCAAGCAGTGGCGAGATCGGAGAGCCCTGGGGGGTTCCCTTCTCCCGTGCGACGAGGGTCCCGTCTGGCATCTGCATGGGGGCTTTCAGCCACCGTTCGATGTAGAGCAGGACCCAGGCCTCATCGGTGTGGTGAGCGACCGCTTTCAACAAGAGATCGTGGGGAACGCTGTCGAAGAAGGCCCGGACGTCGAGATCGAGCACCCAGTCCTTCGTCCAACAACGCTGACGAGCGACAGCCAGGGCGTCATGGGCACTGCGCCCAGGACGATAGCCGTAGCTGTCAGGGTGGAAGATCGGCTCCAGCTCCTCTTCCAACAGCATCGCCGCTGCGCTCTGGGCGACTCGGTCTGCCGTGTTCGGCACCCCGAGCACCCGGACCCCTTTCCCTTGATCCTTCGGTATCTCCACCGCTCGCACCGGTCCGGGGAAATAGCTCCCCGACGACATCCGGTTCCACAGCTTGTAGAGGTTGTCGGCCTCCTCGGCTGCGAACCGTTCGATGCTCACGGCGTCCACTCCCGGCGCACCGCCGTTCGCTTGGACCCGTTGCCACGCCTCGTAGACGAGGCGCTTTCGAATCTCAAAGGACTTCACCTTGCGCTTCGGTCTCTCCCCCGGCTCCTCCCCTAAAGGGTTGGCCGTCGGGCGACCTTGAACTGCCCGGCCCCTTGGCTCCGGCCCCATTACAGGGCCTTCATCGCTACTACGAGCCGGTCCGTCCCTGTGCCCCGCATCGGTACTCTGACGCTTGCGGTTCTCGCCGCTTGCGGGTCTCCCTCTTGCGACCAGGGGGCCAACTGCACCCATTTCGACTGGCCGTCGCTATCGGGGCGACAGGTTCTCCTGTTCCATGCCAGCGCCTGCGACGAGCTCACGCCACCCTATACACCGGGCACCGCCAGGGCCACGAGCAGGCAGCTCCCTGGCTGAGGACTCGCCCTGCAGGGCGCGCCGCTGTCCCGGGACCACGCACAGACCCCGGTTTCGATGCCAATGCGATTTCTTACGATGCGTCAGCAGTGGTTCACACACGTTCGTCTTCTCGTCGCTTACCTGACCCGCTGATTGCGGGCCTTCTCCGCAGTCGCTTCCCACCCCGGCTCTTGACCGGCATGACACTGCGGTGGTTTGGGATCTCCGCCTGCACGGCGAACCCGGAGGGCCTACCTCCATCACTGGCACAGCACGGTCGGTGCTGGCGACCTTCTACATCGTCATCACTTTCCTTTCAGGACACACGTGCGTGCCGAGAATGTCATCTATCGGCTGTGAGCTGGACTTTGACGGCTGGCGCCAGGCGCGGCGAGGATCCGGGACCGTGACCCTCTCGTTCCTCTACCGGGCGTACTGCCGCGTACTTCAGTTGATCCGCCTCATCGGTCGCAGAGATACGGACCTCGCCATCGAAGTCGTCGTGCTGCGCCACGAGGTGGCGGTGCTCCGACGCCAGGTGCACCGCGCGGCGCTCGAGCCAGCAGATCGAGCGGTGCTGGCCGGACTGGCACGACTGCTCCCCCGTCGGCGTCTCGGGCACCTCTTCGTCCAACCGGCAACTCTTCTGCGCTTGGCACCGCGACCTCGTCTCCAAGCGCTGGACCTACCCGCACGGCAGACCAGGTCGACCGGCCATCCCGAAGGGGACCACGGCCGTGGTGCTCCGGTTGGCGAAGGAGAATCCCTAGTGGGGCTACCGCCGCATTCACGGCGAACTGGCCACCATGGGGATCGTCGTCGCCCCCTCGAGCGTCTGGGCGATCCTGAAGCGTCATGGTGTCGAGCCTTCACCGTGCAGGTCCGGACCGACCTGGGCGGAGTTCCTCGCCGCACAGGCGAGGGGCCTGATGGCGTGCGACTTCTTCCACGTCGACACCGTCTTTCTCCGCAGGCTCTACGTGCTCGTGTTCATCCACCACGACAGCCGCTTCGTGCGGATCGCCGGCATCACTTCGAACCCGGTCACCAGCTGGGTCACCCAGCAAGCCCGCAACATCTCGATGGAACTCGCCGAGCAGACACATCCGGTCAAGTTCCTCATCCGCGACCGCGACACCAAGTTCACCGCCTCCTTCGACGCCGTCGTCGCCGCCGAGGGCGCCAGAATCATCAAGACCCCCATCCGGGCACCCCGGGCCAACGCCATCTGCGAGCGCGTCATCGGCACCATCCGGCGCGAGTGCCTCGACCGGATGCTCATCCTCGGCCGTCGTCATCTGGAGGCCGTGCTTGCCGAGTACGTCGAGCATTACAACGCGCACCGGCCCCACCGGTCCCTCAGCCAACGACCGCCCGCTGATTCCGATGCGGCCTCTCCCACCATCAGCGACGTTGACCCCGCCAGGCTACGAAGCCGATCGTCTGGGTGGCCTCATCCACGAATACCAGATGGTCGCCTGATGTGATGAAGGAGCGTCTCGCCGCTCCCGCGTGACGGACCTCGGAGATGTGACCGGGGTCGGCGCCGCCGCATCCGAGGAGCAAGCCGCGATGGTGCGCAAGTCGCAGGAGGAGGAATCGGTTCCCCCTCGCCGTGGAGGTCCGAGTCGGAGAAGACTCGGGGTTGCCAAACCATCCACTCCACAGCGAAGGAGGAACCAGATGCAACCCCAACCCTACGTCGGCATCGACCTGCACCGCCGCCGGAGCGTAATCGTCCAGCGCAGCCAAGAGGGCGGGACGCTGGCGGCCACGCAAGTGATGAACGACGACGTGGTGGCCTTTGCCAAGGCGGTTACCGACGCCGGCGAGCACCCAGAGGTCGTCATCGAAGCCTGCTACGGGTGGTACTGGGCCGTCGACCTGCTCGAAGACCTCGGCGCCACCGTCCACCTCGCGCACCCCCTCGGCAACCATTGGGGGAACCGCAGGGTGAAAAACGATCTTCGAGACGCTGAGGATCTGGTCGATCTGCTGCGCCTCGGGCGCCTGGCCGAGGCGTGGATCGCCCCCAAAGAGGTCCGCGAGCTCCGAGAGCTCGTGCGCCATAGGGTCAAGCTCGTCTCGCTGCGCACCAACCTCAAGCTCCAGGTGTACTCCGTGCTCGCCAAAGAGGGCGTGCACGTTCCGATGACCGACCTGTTCGGCCTGGCCGGCACGGTGCTCTTGGAGAGCACGGCTCTCGCCCCGGCCTACGCGGCCCGCGTCGAGTCGCTCCGGGACCTGATCGAGAGCTTCGACCGACAGATCGCCATCTTCGAGAGCGACGCGCGCCGGGAGCTGGCCGAGCACCCCGGCTACCACGCGATCCAGGCGATCCCCGGCGTCGGCGAGATCTTCGCCGCGATCTTCGTGGCCGAGATCGGCGACGTCACGAGGTTCACCTCACCACAGCACCTGTGCTCGTGGTCAGGGCTCACCCCTCGACATCGCGAGTCCGACACGACGGTGCACCGTGGTGCGATCACGAAGCAAGGCTCTCGCCTCGTGCGCTGGGCGGCGGTCGAAGCGGCCCAGCGCCAGGCACAAGGGACCAAGCTCCGGGCCGACTTCGCCCGGATCACGGCCAACCATGGCGACACTCCCGGGGCCCGCAAGGTCGCCCGGGTGGCCGTCGCCCGAAAGATCGTCACCCTCGTCTACTACGGCCTCCGAGACGGCACCATCCGCTCGAGGGCCATCGAGGCGACGTGACGCGGTCCGGACACCACCAGGCGCGTAGTCGTTCCAGCTCATGGCCCCCGGTCCACCGGCGTGGCCGAGCGTCTGATTGACCCCGCCTGGTTGGTGGCCGCAACACTCCATGTCGCACGACGACGTAGGAATGACCGGCACCCGCGTCAGCGGCGTGCCCTCCCGAAGCTCGCTTCGGACTGGAGTCGAACACCGGTGTCCCCATCGCCGACAACGGACGTGACCACGACAACGTACTGACCCACCTCAACCTTCACCCAGTGTGCGCCGGCACGCGTCGACGGCGTCAAGGCTCCCCTCCGGCGGCTTCGCCGGCCTTGACCCCGCCTCGGTGCCGGCGCACGGTCGCGATCAGGTCGAGACGCCTCCGGACGGGTGGGCTTGCCCCCGTAGACCGGACACCGACCTACGCAGCGTCTTGTGTCTCCAAGGACTCCTCGTACTCGACAGGTGACATGTAGCCGAGTGAGCTATGGAGTCGTTCGTTATTATACCACATGATCCACTCGAATATCGCTATCCGTGCCTCTTCTCGAGTGGTAAAGTGACTGCAGTCTACAAGTTCTCTTTTGAGCGAAGCCCAGAAGCTTTCAGCAAGAGCGTTGTCGTAACTATCGCCGACGGTTCCCATCGACTGGACGATGCCCATCGCCCGGCAGCGGACACCGAATGTGGTGCTCGTATATTGACATCCGTGGTCCGAATGCAGCACGGTGCCGACGAAGCGCACTCGGCGCCGCGTTCGTGCGGCCGCGTCGAGGGCGTCGAGGCAGAGCTCGGTGCGCATGTGGTCGGCCATAGACCATCCGATCAGCGTTCTCGTGCAGACGTCGAGGATTGACGCCAAGAACAGCCAGCCTTCGTCAGTCGGTATATACGTGATATCGGTCACCCAGAGCTCATCGGGCACCTCGGCGGTGAAGTCGCGTTCAACGAGGTCGGCAGCGAGGGGCTGGGTGCGGTCACGCTCGGTCGTCTTCAGCTTCTTTCTCCCACACAACCCGGCGATGCCGAGCTCGGCCATGAGACGGGCGACGCGCTTTTTGTTGGCCGGCACGCCGTCCTTCCACAGCTGGGCGGTGACGCGCGGGGCGCCGTAGCGACGCCGGCTCCTCCTCCAGATGTCGTAGATCCGGTTGGCGAGGATCGCCTCGTCGATGGTGGCCGGGTCGGGCCCGCCTCCCTTCTTCGCCTAGACGTAGTAGGCCGAGCGTGACACACCGCACACCCGGCACAGCACGGCGACGGGGAATTCGCCCGCCTCTCGGCAGATGAAGCGGTAGCGCTTCGTCCGGTCGGGCCCCTGGTCGTCGAAGCTGGCCAGGCGCCGGGCGATCTCGGCCTCTTGCTCGAGGACCTGGACTCGCCGGGCCAGGGCGGCAGCGACCGCCGTGCTCACTTGTTCCCCTCCTTCACCCAGTAGGCCGTGAAGCGCTTCAGGATCTCGATCTCGTCCTCGAGCTCCTTCACACGCCTGCGCAACCGCATCTCCTCTTGCTTGTCGGCTTTCTCCTGCTCGATCGTCGCCGCGTCCTTCTCCAGCTCACGGGCCCAGGAAGCGAGCGTCACGTCACTTATGCCGAGCTCCTTTGCTACCTGGGCGATCGGGCGACCCGACGACCGCAGAAGTGCCACCGCGTCACGCTTGAACTCCGGGCTGTAGCGCTTGGTGTACTTGCTCGAAGGCTCCTTCGCCATTCCCACATCCTCCTCCAGTCGGGGCTGGCAGGAGGTGTCCGGCGGAAGGGGGCAAGTTCAGGGGAGAAATCGAGCTCCACTTCGAGGAGCGCCCTCTTGACAAGAGCCGCTCCTTCAGGAATGAGCTGGGCGGACGGGGTTCTCGGCACCCACAGGTCGGCGTCGACGGGTCGGAAGGGTCGGTCCAGGTGCCGGGCGCTTGGAGAGGCGATGGCCCGCCGGGCGGTCCGGCAGCCATGACAGAGGCTGGTCGAGACCTCAGCGCCGGCGCATCGTGGCTCGCCAAAGCCGTCGGGGCAGGTCTCCCTCTTCGAAGGCGGTGACGTCCTCGAGCTCGAACGCGGCCGCGAGGCGCTCGACGAGGGGTCGATCGAAGAAGTGGACAACGAAGCCGCCGTTCTCGTAGCGGTCGTCGCCGAGGGAGCGCCCTGCGCCGTAGTGGGCGTCGCCGGTGTGGCGCACCGTGTAGATGCAGAGCCCTCCGGGCCGCAGCACGCGGTGGACCTCGCCGGCGAGTGCTTCGAGCTCCTCGGTGGTGAGCGCCATGGTGAAGAGCATGTGGGAATAGCAGGCGTCGAAGGACCGCTCCGCGAAGGGGAGCGCCCGGCGCACGTCGTGCACCGTGGCCCTCAGGCGGCCCACCAGCTCCGGTCCGGCCAGCGCGGCGATGTCGGCGAGGGCGTCGGGTGCGAAGTCGAGGGCGTGGACCTCGAGCCCGCGCCGGAGCAGCTCGAGGGTGTCGCGCCCCTGGCCCGCTCCGAGCTCGAGCACCGCGGAAAGCCCCTCGGCGACAAAGCACGCTGCGGCGTGGCGACCCGGCTCGCTCGGCTCGGGACCGTACATCTCGGGATTGGCAGTGAAGGTCTCAACCCAGTGCCGTTGCTGGTCGCCGATGATGCGGTCGTCCGCCGGTGCGGCTCCGGCGAGCTTGCCAGTGCCACGATCTCGGGGCTCGCTCATCGTTCCTTCGACCGCGCCAGCTCTGTCGGCTCACTGCGCAAGAGGCCCTCGATGCGCCGTTCGAGCTCGGCGTGGTCGATCTCGCCGCGGGCGTAGCGCTCGCGCACGATCGCGAGCGGATCCTCCCGGGCTGGGATTTCCGTCGTCTTCTCGGCGATGGGGTGCGACGGTCCGAAGCCACAGCCCATCCCCATGGTCCCATGTCCGGGAGCGAACCGGCGCGCCACGGTTACGACGAGGGCGATCACGACGGGGATCACCACGAGCACCGGCCAGAAAGACGTGTGCCACATCATCAGGAGACCTCCTCGGCAGGTTCTCGGTCGTCGCGACGCTGCTCGCGTACGGCGAGCTGCCGGGCGAGCACGGCCACGTCGGTGCCGCCAGGCTGGCAGGAGAGGCGGGTCACCGGTGGCGCTGGTCCTCGAGCAAGGCCCGAGCCGCGGCGACGGCAGACCCGAGCGCGTCGCTCGCCGCGCAGTAGTAGACGTAGGCGCCACGCCGCTCGGCGCGCACGACGCCCCGGTCCCGCAGCACCCGAAGGTGGTGGGAGACCGACGGCTGACGCAGCCCGGTCGCCGCCACGATCGTCCCGACCGGGACACAGGCCATGCCGAGCACCGAGAGGATCCGCAGCCGCGTCGGGTCACCGAGCGCCTGGAGCAGCTCGGCCAGCGCGCGGGCCTCGTCTTGTTCGAGCGCAGAGCCCAGCGCCGTCGCGTCCGGATCCAGCGTGCCGATCGGTGCCGTCGCCATCGACACATTCAACCTATCTACATGTCTAGATATTCCGCTCTGGGTGCCCCGGGCGCCGCCCGTCTCCATCCCTGGTCACGGGGGGCCCGGTCCCTCAGAGCGGTGGCTGCCGCCTCGCCTGGAGGGCGACGAACCCGGCACCGGGCACCACGCCGTCTTGTGCGTCCTCTTCGACCGGGTCGTCACTCGGGGCCTGGGTGAGGGTGGAGCGGGCGCCGGTGACCGTGAACCCGGCGTCTGCGAGCATGCGGCGGTGCTCGGCCAGGGTGAGGAACCGGACGCCTTGGTAGAAGGGGTGGCCGGCGCGTCCCTGCGCCTCGTAGCGGCGGCCCCAGGCGCTGTCAAGGGGGACGACGCCGGCGACGAGGAGGCCCGAGGGGAGGAGCACCCGTCTCGCCTCGCCGAGGAGGGCGGCCGGGTCGTCGGCAAAGCAGAGCGTGATGACGAGGACCACGGCACCGAAGATGCGATCACCGAACGGCAGGCGCTCGCCGGCGCCCTGGACGGCGGCGACGGCGCGCCCCGCGGCGAGGCGGAGCGGCGCCCGGACAGGATCGAGACCGACCTCGAGGCCGAACGCGGCGGCAAAGCGCCCCGAGCCGACGCCGACCTCGAGGCGGGGACGGGGCCCGGGGAGCACGAGGGGGCGCAGGCAGGCGAGCTCGAGGTCGAAGAGCAACCGTCCGTGCGCGCTGTCGTACCAGGCGTCGTAGCGGGCGGCGAGCTCCTCGAACACCGAGAGGGGCTTCCGCTGCGCGCCCGTCGTCTTGCCCCCTCGGTGACGCTCGGCTTCAGTGACGCTCGGCGCCGAGGTCGGAGAGCTCGCTCGTCACCTCGGCGAGCGCCTCCTCGAGCTCCCGCCGTCGCTCCTCGAGCACCTGTCGCCGGCTCGCCGTCTCCTCCTCGCGCTCGAGGTGCGGACCTCGCCCGTGGCCGCCGCAGCAGCCGGAGCCGCCGCAGCAGCCACGACCTCGGCCTCGCGGGCCGTGCTCGACGTCGTCTCGTCCCATCGTCTTCATCATGGTGCTCCTCCTTGGTCGTCACTTGGGTCACGTTCCTGGTGGATCCCGCCGCCTCAAGGATGGGCGGGCTCCTCAAGGGCCTCGTAGCGGGCGAGCAGCGCGCCGATCCGCTCGCTTCGGGCTCGAAGCGACGCCGCCCAGGCGTCGAGCAGGGCGGCACCCTCGCCGGTGAGGCCGTAGACGCGCTTTTGGGGCCCAGGTGCCTCCTCGCTCCACGTCGAGGCGACGAGGCCCTCCTCCTCGAGGGCACGAAGCAGCCGGTAGAGGTTGCCGAAGTCGACCCGGCCCTCGTCGAGCAGCGCTTCGAGGTGCTCGGCGAGCTGGTAGCCGTGGCTTTCGCCCTCGGCCAGCAACAGCAGCACGGCCGGCTCGGCGAAGCGCTCGATCCGGGCCCGGACCTCGAAACGGCCCGGGCCGACCCGGCAGCGGCACCGTGGCTGGCGATCGACCCTCATCGTCACCCGAGTATAGGTGTCTTACATAGGTAACGGGGGCGCGGCTCTCCGAGCCGGGGCGGCTTGCATGGACGATCTCAGACTGTTATCCATAGATCAGTGGAAGATAGGAGCCCAGCCGGCGGCCGGGCCGACCTCTACGAGCAGCTCGCCCGCATCGGCAAGGTGGTCGTGCACCCCAAGCGCATCGAGCTGCTCGACCTGCTCTGCCAGGCCGAACGCAGCGTCGAGGCCCTGGCCGTCGCGACGGGGCTCAAGCTCACGACGGCCTCTGCGCACCTGCAGGTGATGCGCCAGGCCCGCCTCGTCGAGACCCGCCGAGAGGGCACCCGCGTCTACTACCGCGCGGCGGGCGAGGAGGTGTGCCGCTTCGTCACCGCGCTCGGCGACCTCGGCCGGGCACGCCTGGCGGAGGTCGACCAGATCCTTCGCTCCATCAGCGCGGGCAGCGACAGCGCCGAGCGGGTGACCCGTGCCGAGCTGCTCGAGCGCGCCCGGTCCGGCGACGTGGTCGTCCTCGACGTCCGCCCGGTGGAGGAGTACGCGGCCGGCCACATCCCTGGGGCAATCTCGCTGCCCTTGGAGCACTTGGAGGCCCGCCTCGGCGAGCTCGACCCTCGCCTCGAGGTCGTCGCCTACTGCCGGGGGCCGCTCTGCCTGCTCGCCCCCGAGGCGGTCGCAACTCTCCGGGCCCGAGGGCTGCGGGCGCGCTGTTTGGAGGACGGCCTCCCCGAATGGCGCCAGGCCGGACTCCCCGTCGCCACCGACCCAGCCGACCGCTCAGGGCGCGACATACCAGCCACAGCACCGGCAGACGGTCACGAGGCGACGCCGGGCCGGCGCCGATGAGCACGGCGGCGCCCGATGAGATCGTCTACCTCGACCACAACGCCACGACGCCGGTCGCCCCCGAGGTGCTCGAGGCGATGCTGCCGTACCTGCGCGCCGAGTTCGGCAACCCCTCGAGCGACCACGCGCTCGGACGGCTCGCCCGCCAGGCAGTCGAAGAGGCACGAGCAGCCGTCGCCGCCCTCATCGGCGCCGCTGCCTCCGAGGTCGTGTTCACCTCGGGCGGCACCGAGTCGAACAACCTCGCCATCCGGGGCGTCGCCGCACAGGCGACTTCGGCTCGGCGCCGCATCGTGACCTCGAGCGTCGAGCATCCGGCGACCGCTGCACCCTTGGCCTTGCTCGAAGGCTCCGGATGGACGCTCACCCGTATCCCTGTCGCGGCGTCAGGGACCCTCGAGCTCGACACCGCGCTCGGCTCGCTCGGAGACGACGTGGCGCTCGTCACCGTGATGCTCGCCCAGAACGAGACCGGCGCCCTCATGCCCGTCGCCGAGCTGGCTGCCACCGCCCAAGCCCACGGGGCGATCGTCCACTCCGACGCCGCACAGGCGATCGGCAAGATCCCCGTCTCGGTCGACGACCTGGGCGTGGACCTGCTGTCGATCGCCGCCCACAAGTGCTATGGCCCAAAGGGCGTCGGCGCCCTCTACCTCCGCCCGGGCACGCCGCTCTCACCCCTTGTCGTCGGAGCCGACCAAGAGGGCGGTCTGCGGCCCGGGACCGAGAACGTGGCGGGCATCGTCGGCCTCGGTGCGGCCGCCCGCCTCGCCGTGGACCACCTCGAGAGCGACGCTGCTCGGATCGCCCAGCTCCGCGACGAGCTGTGGACGGCACTGTCGGCGAGGGTGGACGGGATCCTCCGCCACACCCCCGACGGCGCCTGCCTTCCGAACACGCTGCTGGTGTCGTTCCCCGGGGTCCTCGGCGCCGACGTGCTTGCCCGGGTGCCTCAGCTGGCGGCGTCCACCGGCTCCGCCTGCCACGCCGGCGAGCACACACCGAACACGACGCTGCTCGCCATGGGCGTCGCCGCCAATGTTGCCCTCGGCACGGTGCGGCTCTCGCTCGGCCGCGGCACCACCCGGGCCGAGATCGAAGCGGCCGTCGAGCTGCTCGCCGGCGCCCATGAGGCCCTCGTCGCCACGACCCCGTCACCGACCAGCACCAGCACGAGCAAGGGAACGCCCCGATGAAGATCCTCCTCGTCTTGAACGATCCGCCCTATGGCACCGAACGCTCCTACAACGGACTGCGCCTCGCCGGCGCGCTCTCCAAGCGTGAGGGTGTCGAGGTCCGGGTGTTCCTCTTCGGCGACGCCGTCGGGTGCGCGCTCAGAAACCAGAAGGTCCCCGACGGCTACTACCACCTCGACCGCATGGTCACCGCCGTCGTCCGCCACGGCGGGGAGATCGGCTGCTGCGGCACGTGCATGGACGCCCGGGGTCTCGCCGACGAGCAGCTCGTCGACGGCGCCCGTCGCTCCACCTTGGAGGAGGCGACCGACTGGACGATCTGGGCCGACAAGGTGGTCACGTTCTGATGGCCGCCGTGCGCATCGTCATCGTCGGCGGCTCTTTCGGAGGGTTGACCACCGCCTACGAGCTCCGTCGGCGCGTCGGCCCCGAGCGCGCCGAGATCACCCTTCTCGCCAAGGACGACCAGTTCCGCTTCGTCCCGTCCTTCCCGTGGGTGGCGACCGGGCGGCGCCGCCTCGAGCAGATCTCCTTCCCCCTCGCCGGCCCGCTCGCCCGAAAGCAGGTCCGCTTCGCGAACGAGACGGTCACCCACATCGACACCGCCGCCAAGGTGGTCGCCACTGACGCCGCCGAGCACCGCTACGACTTCCTCGTCGTCGCCACCGGGCACCGCAGCGCGAACGAGGCCGTCCCCGGCCTCGGGCCCTTCGACGGCCCAGGCCAATCGCCGATGTCGACGCCGGAGACCGAGGAGCTCGCCCAGGCGATCCGGCACCTTCTCGCCGAGCCGGGACCGGTCGTCATCGGCGCGGCTCCCGGAGCGAGCTGCATCGGCCCTGTCTACGAGCTCGCCTTCGAGCTCGACCACCTCCTGCGGCAGCGCGGGCTTCGTCACCAGGTCCCGATCAGCCTGCTCACCCCCGAGCCGTTCCTCGGCCACATGGGCATGGGCGGCGCCGGCACCATCCGCCAGCTCCTCGAGGCCGCCCTCGAAGAGCGCGACATCGCCTATCGCACCTCGGCCGCGATCACGCGCATCACCGAGGACGCCGTCGAGACGGCCGACGCAGCCCCGACTCCCTCGGTGTGCTCGATCGTCATCCCGCCCCTCGCCGGCGTCGAGGCGGTCGCTACGAGCGAAGGGCTCGCCAACCCGAAGGGCTTCGTGCCCGTCGACGACCACTACCGCCACCAGGCGGCCGAAGGCGTCTACGCCGTGGGCGTCGCCGTCGCCCTCCCGCCGGTCGACGCCACCGCGGTGCCGGTGAACTTCCCGAAGACCGGTCACATGACCGAGCAGATGGCGAAGGTCGCCGCCGCCGACCTCGTGGCCCGCCTCCAAGGCCACGAAGCCCGCAGCGCCGAGCTGTCGGCCCGCTGCATCCTCGACATGGGTGACCGCGCCGCCTACCTCGCCGTCGACCCCGTCCGCCCGCCGCGCAACCGCATCCCGACGGTCTCCGAAGGACGGCAGTGGCTCTTCGCCAAGATGGCGTTCGAGCGCGCCTACCTCTCCTTCGCCCGGCGCGGGAAGCTCGTGCCGACGGCCCTCGGATGGTGAGGACTGCAGGAGCCGCCAGCGTGTCGGGGTCCTTGTAGGAGTGTCGACGCTGTCCCGCCCGTCCGACGGTCAGGTACCTTGATCGATGACGTGGCAGACGAGCCTCGGGTCGCATCGACAGCGAACCCTGTCGGTGCCGAGAACGTCATCCATCGGCTTCGAGCTGGACTTTGACGTCGGCGGGCTAGATGAACGGCACCACGAGGTCAGCCCTTACCCTTGCCCTGAGGAAGTGCGCCGGAGCCATCTCTTGATCCGGGATCGCCAGTTCGCATGTTCTTGAGCTTCGGCGACTTGGAACTCGTAATGCTCGACCAGGTCGAAGCGGTCGCGCCGCTGAGCAGCTTGGGTCTGCGCCTGCGTGAGCGACGACGCCCACTGGACCTGGTTACGACTGATGATGTAGTGGGAGTTGCAAGGCAGTGCGCCGCTCCCCACTGACGGCCACAG
>JAJZMD010000235.1 GCA_021803085.1 Actinomycetes bacterium | reverse complement strand
CAACGTCGCGAGGCGCGCCGACTGGTCGTCCACCGCCGCGGAGTACTCCTTGAAGATCCCGTAGCGCTTGGCACGGGTGGCGTGCTGGAGCTTGAAGACGGTGCGCGGGTTGAACAGGTGGTGCTCGCCCTCGCGCCGCCACTGGTACTCGCCGCCGACCTCGAGCTCGCGGTGCGCGCGGGAGGTGGGCCGCGCGGGATGGGCGGCGGCGTGGCGGGCCGCGACCTCTGCGGCGAGCACGTCGAGCCCCACCCCGCCGATCCGGCTCGGGGTGCCGGTGAAGTACTCGTCGACGACGCTGCGGTCGAGCCCGATCGCCTCGAACACCTGCGCCCCGGTGTAGGAGGCGACCGTCGAGATCCCCATCTTGGACATGACCTTCAGCACGCCCTTGCAGAGCGCCTTCAGGTAGTGCTTCCTCGCCTGGCGCGGCGTCACGCCCTGGAGCCGGCCGCTCGCGATCATGTCGTCGATCGAGTCGAGCGCCAGGTACGGGTTGACCGCCGCGGCGCCGTAGCCGATGAGCAGCGCGACGTGGTGGACCTCGCGCGCGTCCCCCGTCTCGACGACGAGCCCGACCTTCGTGCGCGTGCGCTCGCGGACGAGGTGGTGGTGGACCGCCGCGGTGGCGAGCAGCGACGGGATCGGCGCGAGCTCCGCCGTCGAGTGGCGGTCGGACAGGACGATCAGGTTCGCGCCGCCGGCGATCGCCGCCGAGACCCGGCTGCGCACGTCCGCGAGCGCGGCGGCGAGCGCCTCGCCGCGGGCGGCGGTGGGCATCGTGGCGGTGGGCGTCGTGGCGGTGGGCGATCCGGGCCGTCCGGCGTCCTCGACTCGGAACAGCGCGTCGATCGTGAAGGCCTTGAAGCCGGGCGTCTCTGTCCGCTCGTTCACGTACATGAGCTTGGCCAGGTCGTCGCGGTCGACGACGGGCTGGGGCAGGAGGATCTGGCGGCACTGGCCGGGGCGCGCGTCGAGCAGGTTGCCCTCCGGCCCGATCGTCGCGCCGAGCGAGGTGACGAGCTCCTCTCTGATCGCGTCGAGCGGCGGGTTGGTGACCTGCGCGAAGAGCTGGGTGAAGTAGTCGTAGAGCAGGCGGGAACGCTCCGAGAGCACCGCGATCGCGCTGTCCGACCCCATGGAGCCGATCGGCTCTGTGCCGGTGCGCGCCATCGGGGCCACGATGACGCGCAGCTCTTCGGTGGTGTAGCCGAACAGGCGCTGATGGGTCACGACGCTCGCATGCTGCGGCGTGAGCATGTGGCGCTCCGGGAGCTCGTGCAGGTGCACCTGGTCCGCCGCGAGGAAGTCGGCGTAGGGGTGCTCGGCGGCGAGCTCGGCCTTCACCTCCGCGTCCTCGACGATGCGACCCTTCTCGGTGTCGACGAGGAACATCCGGCCCGGCTGCAAGCGGCCTTTGTGCACGACGTCGCCCGGTGCCGCGTCGAGGACGCCGACCTCGCTCGCCAGCACGACGCACCCGTCGTCGGTCACCCAGTAGCGGGCCGGGCGGAGCCCGTTGCGGTCGAGGACGGCGCCCACGACCGTCCCGTCGGTGAAGACGACGGCGGCCGGGCCGTCCCACGGCTCCATGAGCGAGGCGTGGTAGGCGTAGAAGGCCCGGCGGGCCGGGTCCATCGCCTCGTGGTTCTCCCAGGCCTCCGGGATCATCATGAGGACCGCGTGCGGCAGCGAGCGTCCTGCGAGGTGGAGGAGCTCCAGCACCTCGTCCAACGTGGCGGAGTCGCTCGCCCCCGGCGTGCAGACCGGGAAGATCCTCTCGAGGTCGCCCGGCAGGTTCGCCGTCGCCAGCAGCGCTTCCCTCGCCCGCATCCAGTTGCGGTTGCCCGCGAGCGTGTTGATCTCGCCGTTGTGCGCGAGGTACCGGTAGGGGTGCGCGAGCGGCCAGCTCGGGAACGTGTTGGTGGAGAAGCGCGAGTGCACGAGCGCGAGCGCGCTCTCGAAGCTCGCCTCCGACAGCTCGGGGTAGAAGCGCCGGAGCTGATGCGACGTGAGCATGCCCTTGTAGACCAACGTGCGAGCGGACAGCGACGGCAGGTACAGCCCGTCGACTGCGTGCTCGGCGCGCTTGCGCACGACGTACGCCAGGCGGTCGACGGTGAGGGGGTCGGCCGCGCCGGACTCGGCCACTGCCCGCGCGGCGGCCCACGGTCCGTCGGTCGTAGGGACGACGACGACCTGGGAGATGCGGGGCATCGCCCGCCTCGCCGCCTCGCCGAGGCACGAGGGGTCGGTGGGGACCTCGCGCCACCAGCGGACCGCCATCCCCTCCTCCCCCGCGATCGCCTCCAGCTGCCCTCGCGCCTTCGCGGCGTCGTCCTCGTCGAGAGGGAGGAACACGCAGCCGACGGCGTAGGTGCCGGGAGCGGGCATCGTCACCCCGCTGTCCGCGGCGACTCCCGCCAGGAACCGGTGCGGGACCTGGACGAGGATCCCCGACCCGTCGCCGGAGTCCTCTTCGGCGCCGGTCGCACCCCGGTGCGCGAGCCGCTCGAGCACGGTGAGGCCGGTCTCCACGATGTCGTGCCCGGCCTCGCCCGACAGGCGCGCGACCATCCCGATGCCGCACGCGTCGTGCTCGAAGCGTGGGTCGTACAGGCCACCGCCGCGGGATGGCGGAACCGGCCGGAGGGTTCCGGCGCTGGCGGCGGGTGCCGTCACTGGGTCCACGGAGTCGTCGTCCTCCGGTTGGCTCGAGGCGCCGCTCTGGGCGGCACCGGTCGAATGGGTGCGCTCGCCCGGGGACGACGTTGGCCCTGGAGAGTCTTCATCGTACCCGACACCGAGTGGTGTGGCGGCACGCGCGGCCGACTTCGGGGCTGCGGCTGCACGCGCGGCCGACCTCAGGGCTGCGCGGAAGCCGTAGGATCGTCGATGATGGCATCGAGCGCTCCACCGGCCGACGTCGTCGTCGCTGGCGGAGGGGTGATCGGCCTCTCGTCGGCGTGGGAGGCGGCGCAGCGGGGTCTGTCCGTTCATGTCCTCGACCCGTCCCCCGGCCGGGGCGCCGCGTGGGTCGCCGCAGGGATGATCGCGCCCGTCACCGAGGCGACCTTCGGCGAGGAGTCCCACGCGCGGATGTTCCTTGCCGCCGCGGCGCGCTGGCCCGAGTTCGCCGCGCGGCTGACCGGGGCGACCGGGATGGACACGGGGTTCCAGGCCTGCGGGACGATCGCGGTCGGCTTGGACGCGTCGGACCGGGCTGCGATCGACCAGCTCCTCGAGTTCCAGCGCGGGCTGGGTCTCGACGCCTCCCGCCTGTCCGCCAGCGAGTGCCGGGCGCTCGTCCCGACGCTCTCTCCAGCGGTGCGCGGCGGCGCGTTGATGCCGGGCGACCACCAGGTCGACAACCGGCGGCTCATGCTGTCGCTCATCGAAGGCTGTGCCCGCGCCGGGGTGACGCTCACCCCTGAGCGTGTCGTCTCCGTCGCCTCCGATGCGAAGGGCGCCGCGACGGGCGTCGTCACCGAGCGCGGCGACACCGTCCCGGCGGGCACCGTGCTGCTCGCGGCAGGCGCCCACACGCCGATGATCGGCGGCGTACCCGACGGCGTGGTGCCCTCCGTGCGCCCGGTGAAGGGGCATGCCGTGCGGCTGCGCGCGCCGGGGGACGGTCCCGCGTTCGCGCGGACCGTGCGCGGGCTCGTGCGCGGGCGCCACTGCTACCTCGTGCCCCGCGCCGACGGCTCGGTCGTGGTCGGCGCGACCGCAGAAGAGCGCGGCTACGACACGACGGTGCAGGCCGGCGCGGTCCATACGCTGCTCGACGACGCGCGCCTGCTCGTCCCCACCGTGGACGAGTGGGAGTACCTCGAGTGCGCCGCTGGGCTCCGCCCCGGCTCGCCGGACAACGCGCCCTTCGTCGGCCCCACCTCGGTGCCGCGCCTCGCCGTCGCGACGGGCCACTACCGGAATGGCTTCCTGCTCGCCCCCCTCACCGCCGACGCCATCGCCACGTACCTCACGACGGGCGACGTCCCGCCGCCGCTCGACGCGTACCCGGTGGACCGCCACCTCCCCGCGGCACGGACCGGGAGCGGTCGATGAGCGACGACGAGGTGGCGGTGATCGTGAACGGGCAGCCGCAGCAGGTCGCGCCCGGTACGACGGTCGCCGCTCTCGTGCGGGGGCTCACCCGGAGCCCTCGAGGCGTCGCCGTCGCGCTGGACCGGGAGGTGGTTCCCAGGTCGTCGTGGGACGAGGTCGTCGTCGGAGAAGGTGCCAACGTCGAAGTGGTGACCGCGGTGAGCGGGGGCTGACCGCGCGCGGGCTTGCCCCGGTCTTGCCCGCGACCACCCGGGGCGGGCAAGAATGGCCTTCCGTGGAGCCTCACGGCAAGACCGCGTTCGTGCTCGCGGGTGGCGGCACGAAGGGGGCCTTCGAGGCGGGCGCCGTCTCCTATCTGGTCGAGGAGGAGGGCATCGTCCCCGGCGTGATCACCGCCACCTCTGCCGGAGCGGTGTGCGCCGCTGTCCTCGCACAGGCGCGCACCCGATCGGAGCTCGTCGAGCGCTCCCGCGAGCTCCACGACGACCTGCTGGCGATGACCAAGGCCGACCTGCTCTTCGGCAAGCAGCCCTGGATCGCAGCGCTCGACGGGACCCTCTTCGGACGCACCATCGATCATTGGGTCGTCGAGCGCACGCGCCCGCCAGTGCCCGGGATGGCGCCGTGGCGGGAACCCGCGCCGGTCGGTCGCCCGCTCAGGCTCCTCGCCCAGGTCGTCCGCGCCCTCCCGAGCCTCGAACGCGCCCGCCGACGGTTGCGGGAGGGGACCGGGTCGCTCCTCACGCTCGATCCGCTTGCCGAACGGCTCCGCCGAGGCGGCCGCGGGGTCGCGCCCATCGACCCGATGCTCGTGGCCCGGCCCGGCCTCGACCTCCGCCTGGCGGTCGTCGCGCTCGGCGCAGGCGCGCTCCGCTATGTCACCGAGGACGGCACCATCGTGGCGGGGGACGCCCTCACCCCCCTGCCGGGGGCTTCGTGCGGGCCGGTCGACCTCATCGACGGTGTCGTCGCATCGGCGAGCGTGCCGATGATCTTCCCCCCGCGTGCGCTCGCGGATGACGCGTACGTAGACGGCGGGCTCGTGGACAACATCCCCGTGGCGGCTGCCGCGGCCCTGGGAGCGACACGCATCTTCGCGATCCTCGCCGTGCCGCTCGACCCGCCGCCCGACCACCACGACTACGCGCGTGCAAGCGCCCCTGCGGTCTTCCTGCGTGCGGTCGGCGCCATCTCGTTCGCGGAGCGGCAGCGGGCCAACCTGGCGCCGAGCCTCCCCGCCGGGACGACGCTCACGGTCATCGACCCCGTGGTCGACGTCGTGGGACCTTTCGACGTCGCACGTGGGCTGATGCTGCTCGACATGGACTACGGCTGGATGCGCGCGGCCGACACGCACGCGGACATCGGCACGACTCAGCGACGCCGCGCCGCCGAGGCGACCGATGCGATCGCGGTCGCACGGACCCAGGCATGGCACCGCGAGGAGGAGATGTGGCGGCACGCTGGCGGGACGACCGGCGACCTCGCGGCGCTCACGCGACTGAAGCGGGTCGTGCGCGACGCGCTCGTCGAGCGCAAGGAGCTCGGCCTCCCTACCCCGCATGACTCGGCACGCTGGTGGTCGGGCTACGAAGCCCACGAGAGTCACCGCCCGGCGGCTCTGCCCCCGGACCTCTTCGACGCTGGGCCCCGAGCAGCGCGTCGATCGTGAGGCCGAGGTCGTAGCGCTCGCCGCCGACAGGCATCGTGTGATCGTCCAAGGAGAGCCCCGCACGTTCGTGGAGCGCGACGAGATCGACGTCGTCACCCCCAGGGAGGGTCGTGCGCTGAGGAAGCGGCACTCCGCCCGGGGTCGTGACCGTGACCCGGGCGTGCGTGTCCATCTCCAGGCGGTACCCGCCCTCGTGGACCATGCGGTGGTGGGCCCGGCACAGCGTGGCGAGATTGCCGAGGCGGGTTCGCCCGCCCTGCGAGACGTACACGACGTGATGGATGTCCACGTAGCGGCGCCGACCGCAGCCTGGCCAACGGCACCCGCCGTCTCGCGTGAGGACGGCGCGGCGCAGCGAGTCAGGGACGTGGCGGGTACGGCCCTCGGGCACCGCGGTGCCGTCCGGGCTGAACGACTCCGTGGACACTGCGGCGTCGCACACCAGGCGCTGGACGGTGTGGGCCGAGACGACTCCCACCCCTTCGATGTGCGCGCAGCCGTCGGCTCCCGGGTCGAGCAGGACCTGACGGTCGGTGTGGACGACGACGGACGCACGGAGACCGGACACAAAGGGTCGGCCAGTCGCCGCGCCCTCTCGGGCGGTCTCGCAGACGGCGACCAGCGCGTCGGCCCGGCTCGCGGCGGCGGGCTCGTACGCAGGCTCGGAGCCGGCTTCCGGCGTTTCCGCGGAAACGCCGGAAGCGCCCTTCCCTGTGCGGTGGGCGTCGTCCAGGAGCTCCTGGCGGGTCGCCTCGATCGCGGCGAGCACGGCGGCACCGTCCTCCGGCGACAGCCTCGCGTGGATGACGACCATTCCGTCGTCGTCCGTGTAGGAGTAGAAGGACCGGCGCCGATGTCGCTCGAGCGCCGCAACGCCTTCGTCGGGCGCCGCCCGGCGGAAGGCTGAAACGATGGTCTCGAGCTGGGAAGCCGTAGCGAAGCCCGCCATCTCGAGGAGGGAGGTCTCGATCGCCGGGGTGGCGACCCGGGTGATCGCCCGCACCTTGGAGTAGGAGAGCTCCCCGTTCGCGAACGCCGTGCGGACGGCCGGCAGCTCCGAGAGCGCCCGTCCCACTCGGACGTGCTCCCGACCCACGCCCACGCTCAGCCCGCAGCGCCACGAGAGCCAGTGGGCGCACGTCTGTGCCCCCTGGTCGGCCCAGATCCCGCGGCGGTCGACCTCGGCGACCATGAGGACGAAACGGCACTCGGCGGCGGCGATGTGCGCTGCGTGGGTGCACAGCGCCGCCTCGAGCGCTTCGTCCGAGAGCGATGCCGGATCGGACAGGAGCCCGCGCGCGGGCGCGTCCTGTGGGACTTCGACGGGCTCCCGCTGCCCGTCCGCTCCTGCTGCGGGACGCTCATTGACGAACATGCGTTCGATGCTACGCCGTGGGTGTGACGCGCCGTCACGCCCACGGCGCCAGGCTCGGGAACGGCACGGCTCCCCCGAAGGGCGGCGCGACGGCGTTCAGACCGGCGCACCTTGGGTGCTGGACCGTGGTCAGCGCAGGTGGTCGGTCCAGCCCTTCCCGTCCCACCACCGCTCCTCGCCGCTTCCGGCGGGGTCGGGGTACCAGCCTGCAGGCGGCAGGTGCACCGGTGGAAGCGGAGTCTCCTGGGGCGGGTAGCCGGAGGGGCCGCTGTAGGGGCCGCTGGGCCCACCGTAGGGGCCGGATGGCCCACCGTAGGGGCCGCCGTAGGGGCCGCCGTAGGGGCCGGATCCCCCGTACGGGCCGCCGTAGGGCCCGCCGCCGCCGTAGTGCGGGAACTGCGGACCCTGGGGAGGCACCGAGGCCGACGGTGGGAACCTGCGCCGGAGCACGGTCAGGTACACGATGGACGAAGCCAGCGCAACGGGCCACAGGATCAGCCAACCGACCCCCAAGGTCACCGCCCACAGCACCTTCCGGCCCGGCGAGAACTGCCAGGCGGGCCGGCGAGCGACGTCGACGATCGCGTACACGATCGGGACGAGGGAGGCGATCGCAAGTGCCGCGAAGAGCGTCAACCAGTCGTTGCCGGTCACCGGGGCCGCGGCCTCCGTGTCGCAGCTGGCAGAGCGGGCGTCACCGTCACGATGTTACGCGGGCCCCGGGGGGCCCGAACGGCACCCCGGGCCTCCCGCGTGCCCACCGCCCCCCAGAGACGGCCCCCCAGGGACGACGGCGCGAGACGACGGCGCGGTGCAGGCGGCGGGTGCAGGCGGCGGGTGCAGGCGGCGTGGTGCAGGCGGCGCGGTGCAGGCCGGCGAACCGGCCTACTCCGCCTGGCCGAAGGCCCCGATCTCCTCGGCCTCCTTCTCGGTCAGCGCCTTCGGCACCTCGCCTCGGGCCTCCTTCACGCTGTGGACGTGGGCCCTGATCTCCTCGACCACCTCGGGGTTGGCCAGGGTAGTGATGTCGCCCACGTCGGTGTAGTTCGAGATCCCGGCGATCACGCGGCGCATGATCTTGCCCGAGCGGGTCTTCGGCATGTCCGGCACGATCCAGACGTTCTTGGGACGCGCCACCTTGCCGATCTCGGTCTCGATCGCCTTGGCGACCTTCTCCTCCACGTCCGAACTGTCCGCCCCGGGCTTCACCGAGATGTACATCTCGACTGCCCGGCCGCGCAGCTCGTCGATGACGGGGACCGCGGCGGCCTCTGCGACCTCCTCCACGAGGACGCTCGCCGACTCGAGCTCCTTCGTGCCGAGGCGGTGGCCCGCGACGTTGATCACGTCGTCAACGCGCCCGAGGATGCGGAAGTAGCCGTCGGCCGACTGGGTGGCGCCGTCGTTCGCGAAATACGGCCAGTCGTGCCAGTCGGTGCTCTTCGGGTCTTTGTTGTACTTCTCGTAGTACGTCTGCACGAACCGGTCCGGATCGCCCCAGATCGTCTGGAAGGCGCCGGGCCACGGGTTGCGGATGCAGATGTTGCCTGCGCGACCGGAGCCCTGGGGCACCTCTTCGCCGTTCTCGTCGTAGATCACCGGGTAGATCCCGAGCGCTGCCGGCCCGCAGCTCCCGGGCTTCATCGGCTCGAGCCCCGGCAGGGTGCTGCCCATGAACCCGCCCGTCTCGGTCTGCCACCACGTGTCGACGATCACTGCCTCACCCTTGCCGACCACCTCGTAGTACCAGCGCCACACGTCGGGCTCGATGGGCTCCCCCACCGTCGTCATGTGCTTGAAGTGGTAGTCGTACTTCTTCGGCTCTGTGGGCCCGACCTTGCGCAGCATGCGGATGGTCGTCGGCGCCGTGTGGAAGATGTTGACGCCGAGGCGCTCTGCGATCCGCCACGGGCGCCCGGGGTCCGGGTACGTCGGGACGCCTTCGAACATGACGCTCGTGGTCCCGAGCGAGAGCGGCCCGTAGACGATGTAGGAGTGGCCCGTGATCCAGCCGATGTCCGCCGCGCACCAGTAGGTGTCCTCGGGGTGGATGTCCTGGTAGTACTTCGACGTCCCGGTCACGTAGGCGAGGTAGCCACCGATCGAGTGCTGGCACCCCTTCGGGCGCCCGGTGGTGCCCGACGAGTACATGATGAACAGCGGCGCCTCCGCAGGCAGCGAGACTGGGTCGACGAGCTTGCCCCGGTGGTCCGGCATCACCTCGTCCGCGAAGAAGTCTCTCCCCTCGACCATGGGCGTCTTCGACGCGTACTCGCCGGGGCGGCGGCGGTAGACGACCACCTTGTCGACTTCCTGGCCCTCGGCCCTCGCGCGCTCGACGGCCTCTTCGGCCTTCTCCTTGTGGTCGAGCAGGGTGCCGCTGCGGTAGTAGCCGTCCATCGTGATGAGCACCCGGCTCTGCGAGTCCGAGATGCGCCCGCCGCATGCCGCACCGCTGAAGCCGGCGAAGACCTGGGAGTGGATCACGCCGAGCCGCGCGCAGGCGAGCATCACGATCGGCAGCTCGGGGACCATCGGCATGTGGAGGGTCACCCTGTCGCCGGTCGTCAGCCCGCAGAAGTCGCGGAGCATCGCCGCGGTCTCGTTCACCCGCCGGTACAGCTCGCGGTAGGTGATCACGACCGTCTCTTCGTCTTCGAGCTCGGGCACCCAGACGAGGGCCGCCTGGTTGGGCCTGGTTCGCAGGTGGCGGTCCACGCAGTTGAACGACGCGTTCAGCTTCCCGCCGACGAACCAGCGCCAGAACGGCGGGTTCGAAGTGTCGAGCGTCGTGTGCCAGTACTCGTCCCATGTGAGGAGGTCCGCGTACTCCTTGAAGCACTGCGGGAACTTGTCCTCGGTGAACCGGTCCCGGATCGCCGGGTCCGACGCGTTGGCCTGCCCGATGAACGTGGGCGGTGGGTAGTAGAAGTCCTCCTCCCGCCAATGGACCGCGATCTGGGCCTCGCTGACCTGTAGTTCCTCGACCTCGGGGAGCCCTGGGCTCTCTGCCGGCATGGTTCACCTCCACCCCTGGTCACGACCCGAGGTCGACCCAGTCCCGCTGCCGCCGGCCCCGACTGCCCCGGACGGGGAGCTGCGACCCCGTGGTCATGCACGACGCTGGTGCATTCCGGTGCCGGGCACCGGACCTTCCTTATCCTGCTCCCGCAGGGGGATCTTGTGCAATCGGGTGCGCCCCCCTCGGGTGCGCCCGATGCGGGCGCCCGCCGCCGGTCGCACCGGCCCCGTCGTCGGGACGTGGTGCGGCGCGACCGGCGGTTCGGGCCAAGAGCCGCGAGCGGCCCTGCCCCGGCCCTGCTGCGCCTCAGCTCCGGCTCAGCTCCGGCTCAGCTCCTGGCTGGCGGGAAGCTGAGCGGGTTGCCGACGAACAGCACGTGCCGCCCTGCCATGCCGTTCACCACGCCGGCCGCAGACGTGTACCACGCGCACGCCGCGGTGACGACGCCCACGATGCCGCCCGCCTTCACCACGTTCGCTGTATGGGCGAAGTTTCCGATGAACAGCAGGAGCTCGGTGATCTCCAACGTGAAGAACACTGCCAGCACGGCCTTGTTCACGAACAGGCTCCACAAGAGCATGTAGGTGTTGAAGATGAAGAAGGCGAGCAGGATCCACCCGAGGTCGTTTGTGACCATGTTCCCCGTTGCGTGGGGCACGCCCAGCAGGACGTAGAGGCCCAGTCCGATCCAGAACCCGCCGTACGTCGAGAACGCCGTCGCGCCGAAGACGTTGCGGTTCTTGAACTCCCACATGCCGGCGAGGAGCTGGCAGGTCCCGCCGTAGGCGAGGGCGTAGCCCAGCCAGTCGAGGCCGGTCCCCTTTGTCCACCCTGCGTTGTGCGCGGACAGGAGGAAGGTGGTGAGCGCGAAGGCGGCCAGCCCGAGCGGAGCGGGGTCTGCGGGCGCCGGAGCGCCGACGATCTCCGTCTGCTGGACAGGCCTGGCCGATTCGAAGGTGGTCGCCATAGATGCCCCTCCCTTCCCGCCCGGCCTCCCGGGCGGGCTCGATTCGTCACCGCACCACGCAGGACGCCCGTCCTCCCGGCGGGGACTGCAGTCCTCCCCGCGGGGACTGCCAGACGGCCAGCGTCCTGCCAGAAGCGATCTTGAAGAACCCGGTTGCCACCGGCAAGCTTCTCCGGGAGCGGATCGCCTGGCGGACCCCGGCCGTCGCCGAACGGTCGTGGTGCTGCGCCGAGCGGTCGCCACCGCCCGCCGAGCGGCCGGTCCGCGCACGGCTGCCCGGCGCCCGGGGTCGGGCCCGGACGCCGGCGCGCGGAAAACCGGAGCTCGCAGGCGGGGCCTGTGGAAGAATCGCCGTGGATCGGCCACGTGGAAAGTGGCGCACCGAGCGCGGGGGTCTGGCGTTGGACGTCGCGATCTGGGGGGCCCTGGGGGGGGTGGTCGCGGTCGCGGCAGCAGTCGCGTGGCTCGCGCTGCACACCGGCGGGCGGCTCGGGACGCCCAGCCAGCGGACCACCTACGAGACCTTGCACACCGCGAGCCAGGCCGCGCCGGCTCTGCGCGGCGGACTCACCCAGGCGAGCGCCCAGAGCGCAGTCCCTCAACTCCGGCGCCTCCTCGGCGGCGGCGTCGTGCTCGCCGACCGAAGCGGCATCCTGGCGGTGAGCGACGTGGACTCCGACCACACGGCCTTGCTGGAAGGCACGCTCTCGGCCAGCGTGACGAGCGGCAAGGCGCAGGTGCTCTCCACGCGGCAACTCGCCTGCGGCGACTCGTTGTGCCCGCTCCAGGGCGGCGTCGTCGTCCCCCTCCGCGTCGACGGGGAGGTGGTGGGCGCGCTCGGGACGCTCGCGACCGTCGCCTCCTCGGCGCTCGCGCGCCTCGCCACCGAGGTCGCCTTGTTCGTTTCCACCCAGCTCGAGCTCGCGCAGCTCGAGCGGGAGCGGTCGAGGGCGGTCCGGGCGGAGCTGCGGTTCCTCCGTGCGCAGATCGCGCCCCACTTCGTCTACAACGCGCTGAACGCGATCGAGTCCTTCATCCGCACCGACCCCGATCGTGCCCGAGAGCTGCTCGTGGGCTTCGCCGACTTCACCAGGTACAGCTTCAAGAGCCGGGGCCAGTTCGTCACCATGGCCGAAGAGCTCCGGCTGGTCGACACGTATCTGGACCTTGAACGCGCAAGGTTCGGAGACCGGCTGTCGGTGACGATGCGCGTCGCCCCGGAGGTCCTGAGCGTCAAGCTGCCCTCGCTCGTGCTGCAGCCGCTGGTCGAGAACGCGGTGCGCCACGGTCTCGAGCCGAGCGAGCGTTCCGGGACGCTCGCGCTGTCCATCACCGACGAGGGCGGTGAGGCGGCCGTGCGGATCGAGGACGACGGTGTCGGCGCGGACCCCGTCCGGCTTCTCGAGGTCCTCTCGGGCACGGACCCTGGCGACGCCGTCGGGCTGCACAACGTCGACGAACGCCTGCGGGCGGTGTTCGGCGAGGAGTACGGGCTCCGGATCCGCACTGCACTCGGCGCGGGGACCACCGTGACGCTGCGCATCCCGAAGCGGCATCCCGCGTACACGGGAGATTGACGGTCTCCGATGAGAGGGCTCGCGATCCTCGCAGTCGACGACGAGGCGCCGTCGCTCGACGAGCTGTGCTACCTCCTCGACCGTTCCCCTCTGGTCGCGCACGTGGCCGTGGCTCGCAGCGCGACCCAGGCGCTGCGGCGTCTGCAGGACGAAGAATTCGACGCGGTGCTGCTCGACATCCGGATGCCGGGGCTCGACGGGATGGAGCTCGCCCGCGTCCTCGGCCGCTTCACCGTCCCCCCGGTCGTCATCTTCGTGACCGCGCACGAGGACCACGCGCTGGAGGCCTTCGAGGTCGGTGCTGCCGGGTACCTGCTGAAGCCGGTCGACGAGGCGCGCCTCGACCGGCTGCTCCGCCGCGCCGTCCTCTTCTCGCGCGCCTCGAGCGGGCCGGCCGGGCGGGCAGATGTCCAGCTGCAGGTGCCGCCGGAGCCCGGCGAGGTCCCGCGCGCCACGGACGTCGTGGCGGTCGACGCTGGCAGCCGGACGCTCCTCGTCGCCCGTGAGGAGATCGCCTGGGTCGAATCGGCGGGCGACTACGTCCGCATCCACCTCCGGGACGCGACGAGCCACCTGCTCCGGGTGCCCATGGCCGCGCTCGAGGAGCACTGGACCGACCACGGCTTCGTCCGCATCCACCGCAGCTACCTCGTCTCCCTGCGCGACATCTCCGAGCTGCGGAGCGACGGCGGGCACACGGAGGTCCGCGTGCTCGGCGAGACCTTGCCGGTCAGCCGCCGCCAGCTTCGCGAGCTGCGCGATCGGCTCGTGCGCCACGTCGTCCAGAACGGAAAGTGAGCCTCACGTCGAGATCGAGGGCTGCTGTCGACGTCAAGGTGAGCTTTCTGTCGCCTGAGGATGGGCCTCAGGGTGAGGGTGAGGGTGAGGTTCGGCGACAGGGTCGGCGGCACCGTCCGCAGGAGCTCCGCCGTCGTGCTGCACCTCAGGACCCGGGAGGAGTCACCTGCGACGCGTTGGCGACCGACGGCTGGAACCGCCCCGCGGGGCCCCGGCCGAAGAGCCGCAGGAGGTTCCCGGTGATGCGCTCGACGTCGCGCGCTGGGCACGGACCGGGAGGCGCCTCGCAGAGTGTGAGTCGCGAGATCCAGCTCACGGTACCGCTCTCGAAGATCCCGGCCTTGCTGGAGGCGTCGGTGTAGTAGGTCATGTCCGAGTAGGTGTCGCCGCCCCACTGACCCTGGTTCGTGTAGGCGCTCGTGAGCGGCACGGGCGAGTGCCCGAGCACCTGGAGCCCCGCGGGCGCCGATGTGAGGTCGACGTGCTCGATGTCCGACCGGATGACGTCGGGGATCTGCGACCCGGCCGACAAGCCCGTCCCCTCGAAGATCCAGGAGGAGGCGTCGTAGACGACGAAGGGCAGCGGCGCGGCGTTTGTGTCGACGTAGCCGCTGTACTCCCCGCCGATGAAGCGTGTCGGCGGGGAGCTCACCGGTGGTGTGGCGAACGTGTTGCCGGTGACTGTGGCTGTGCGCCCGGTGCCGTCGAGCGGGTCCTCGGCGGATGTGCGGTAGTCGACCTCCTCGCGGTCGGGCCCGATCGGCGAGGGCTGGAGCCGAGCGTGGCGCACGAGCGGCGCCGCGCCCATGAACGCGACGTTCACGCCGTGCGTCACTGCGGTCTGGACGGCGTTCCTCTCGCTCGTCGTCCACGTCTCGTCGTGCCCGAGCGAGAGGTACGCCTTGTGGCGCAAGACGATCGCGGGGTGCTGCGTGACGGTGATGTCGGTGACGTAGGCGGCGTCGAGACCGTGCTTCTCCATGAACCGGACGAGCGGGTACTCGTCGCCGAGGAAGTCCGACGCGCCTTCGCCTGTCGCCATCGGCCGGTCGAACGAGACGATCCGCGCACGGTTGCACGGCGGGTACGAGCCAGTCTGTCCGAGCGTGCAGCCTCCTTGGCCCTCGTAGAAGGAGTAGCCGCCGTACGTGTTCCAGCCCTCCTCGGTGAGGCTGCGCGCGACGACCAGGTAGGTGGCCGTGCTCGCCGGGTCCCAGATCGTGAGCAACACGTAGCTCTGCTGCCCTGCGCTGCCGACGAGCTTCAAGAGGTAGTCGCCCTGGACGAACGCCTTGGTGACGTGCATGGTCAGCGAGCGGTGCCAGTTGTCGCAGCTCACCATGTTGACGCCGGGCGTGACGGGGCACGGCGGCTGCACCTCGCCGCGCACGGGCTTCGACTCCCAGATCCTGCGTGCGCCCTTCCCCTGGTAGTAGCCCATCCGGTAGGCAATGACCCGGAACGTGGGCGCTGTCGTCGTGACGTAGAGGCCGACGGACTGCCCGGCGGCGGCATAGGTGGAGCTCGCCCACCCTTGGATCGAGCCGGACGCGGGCAGGTGCGTGATCTCCCACGCGGTGGTCCCGGGCTTGCGGTTCTCCGCGACGATGGCCGGCGACACCATCCCGTAGGGACCCAGGTAGGCCTTCGGGCCGGCGGCACGCCCGCGTGCCGCGCGGCTGGATGCCGTCTCGCCGGACTCCGTCGGTGGGCGACGACCCCCGCCGGCACGCGCGGCGAGCTGGCTGACGCCGAAGCCGACCCCTGCGACCAGCGCGAGCACCGCAAGCGCCACGGCGCGCCGGCGTCGTGCCCGGCTGCGCCTGCGCCTCCGACGGTCCCCCGCGGGCCCCACACTCCGATGATGGCATCCGCGCCGGTCCGTGGCGCGGGCAGCGATGCCCAGAGCGATGTCGAGGGCGACACCGGGGGCGACACGGAGAGCTACGCATGCAGCAGAGCGATTCGGGGAATACTCATAGGAAAAGCGGGCACATCTGCCGAAGTCGGAGGGCGAAGCGTGTTCCGATCAGGGGTCGCCGTCGACCTGGGGACCGTCAACACGCTCGTCCACGTCCGGGGGAAGGGCGTGGTGCTCGACGAACCGTCGGCGATCGCTCTCCATAAGCAAGCAGGTGGCCCGACCCTGGTGGGCTGGCGGGCGGACGACCTGATGGGGACGGAGCCCGCCGACATCGACGTCGTCCACCCGCTGCGCGACGGGGTCATCTCCGACCTCGACGCGGCCACGGCGATGCTGCGGGGCTTTCTCCACCAGGCGCACTTCCGCAGCAGCCTGCGCCGGCCGAGAGCCGTCATCTGCGTGCCGAGCGGCGCGAGCTTCATCGAGCGCCGGGCGCTCGCCGCGGCGGCCGTCTACCGCCGCCCGCGTCTCGCCGTCCGCCTCCTGGAAGAGCCGGTAGCGGCGGCCGTCGGCGGAGGTGCCGACCCGTTGGGCACCGAGGGCGTCCTGGTCGTCGACATCGGGGGCGGGACCACCGAGGTGGCCCTCGTCGTCGGCACGCACGTGGTGAGGCTGCGGACCCTCCGAATCGGGGGGAACGCCATGGACGAGGCGATCCTCCAGGCCGTCAAGGCCGAGCTGGGGCTGCAGATCGGCCCGCGGGCGGCCGAGCACCTGAAGAAGACCCTGGGCTTGACCGGGGGCACCGAGGAGTCTGCCCCGGTGGTGGGCATCGACACTGCAAGGGGCAGTGTTCGGGAAGAGCGCGTGAGCGGTCCGGTGGTCGCGTCTGCACTCGAGCACCTGGTCGCCGCCGTGGTCGACGCGGTGGAGGAGCTCATCTGGGAGATACCGCCGGACCTCGCTGCCGGCGTCGTCCGGCGCAAGGTGCAGATGTCGGGAGGCGGGGCGCTCCTGCAGGGGCTCGCTGGCAGGATCCGCACGGCGACCGGCGTCACAACGGTGATCGTCGAAGAGCCCCTCCGCTCCGTCGTGCGGGGTGCGGCCACCATCCTCGAGCGCCACTTCGATCTGCTCCCTCCCGCGCAGTGATCCCGGGAGCGGCCTCGACGTCGGGCACTCGCGACGAGAGCGCCGCACCCAAGAGCGCCATGGCCATGTTGGCGGCGAACACCCAGTGGAAGGCGCTCACTGGAGGTCGCGCGTGCACCACGTCGCCGCCGCCCAGAGCCAGGACGGCGGCGAGGAACGCCACGCCCATCGACATCGAGACCCGCTGGAACGTGTTGAAGATCGCCGACGCGTGCCCGGTGGCGGAAGAGGAGATGCGCGCGAACGCGGCGGTCTGGCTCGAGAGCATGATGTAGGACACGGAGAGCCCGAGGAGGGCGCAGAGCCCGCGGATGATCCACAGGCTCGTGGTGGCGCCGGCGAGCGCGAGGAGCCCGTTGGCCACAGCGAGGCCGATGAAGCCCACCAGCACGAGCGGGCGGGCGCCGACTCGGGGGAGCAAACGGGCGACCACGCCCGTCATGAGCCCGATGGCGACCGCCTCCGGGAAGGTCGTGAGCCCCGAGACCATCGCTGAGTAGCCGCGCGCCTCTTGGACGTAGAGCGCGGTGAACACCAGCGAGCCGAAGAAGGCCCACATGGCGAGCATGTTGGCGACGCTGCACCAGCGGAACAGCCTGTCCGAGAGGATCCGCAGGTCCAGCAGGGGGTGGGGCATCCGGAGCTCGACTACCACGAACAGCGCGAGTCCGGCCGCGGCGGCCGAACCGGACGCCAGGACGCCGGGCGAGGTCCATCCTGCCGTCGGGCCGGAGCCCACGAAGTAGAGGAGGAGCCCGAGACCGAGGACGCACGACGCGGTGCCGAGGAGGTCGAAGCTGCCCCCGGCCGGATCGCGGTGCTCGGTCAGGAGCAGGGCGCCGAAGACGACGACGACGGCGCCGACGGGGAGGTTGATCGTGAAGATCCAGCGCCACGA
>JAJZMD010000275.1 GCA_021803085.1 Actinomycetes bacterium | reverse complement strand
CGGCGCCGAGGGCGTCGTAGGTGGTAGGGATCACCGAACTCTCCCCACTCTCGATCACTGAAATTCCCCGGGCGATGAGGGGGGTGGTGGGCTTGAGATGAGCCTACACAGCGGTCAAGGGCTCACCTCCTCGTCGAGGATGTCGTTGACAGCGACCGGGTCCCCGCACGATGGACAACTGCCCCCCAGCCCGACGCGGCGCATGAAGGTGCGACACTGCCCGCAGTACTGCTCGCCGAGGGACCGCTCTCCGCAGGCGTCGCACTCATAGACGGTCACCGGCCGCCGAGGTCGGGCTTTCGCCAGCACGATGGGAGGCCGCCCGGCATCCCGGCGCCGCCGATAGGCAGTGGCCCGGCACGCGTCGGAGCAGAACTGCTTGCGCCCGATGGGGGTGAAGGTGGCCTGGCAGACGGGACAAGCCGTCGTGACGCCATCGTGACACGACGGGGATGGGGCGTCACTCATGAGCTCGCCACCGCCCGTCGGGTGGCCTCGGCCCGGGCTCGGTGGCTGCGCATCCGGTAGCTGTCGCCGGTGATGTCGATGACGACACTGCGGTGGAGGAGGCGGTCGAGCATCGCTGCGGCGACCATTGCGTCGCCGTTGAAGACCCTTCCCCAGCTCGCAATACCTAAATTGGTCGTCAGCGCGATGGAGCCCTTCAAGTACCTCTGGCTCACAACCTGGAACAGCGCAGCAGCGGCCTCGTCGGGAAGCGGCAAGTAGCCCACTTCGTCAACGATGAGCAACCTCGGTCCGGCGTAGAAGCGCATGGTCGTCGCCCACCGTCCCTCGAGCGCAGCGCGGTGGCAGCGAGCGGCGAGATCGGCGGCCGTCGTGTAGTGGACCCGCATGCCGGCGGCGACCGCCGCATGGCCGAGCCCGACCGCCAGCATGGTCTTGCCGACACCGGGCGGCCCGATCAACAGCACGTTGGTGGCATCTTCGACGAAGCGCAGCGTCGCGAGCTCGTCGATGAGCTTCTTGTCCACCGACGGCTGGGCCGAGAAGTCGAAGTCCGAAAGCGTGAAGGGCGACGGGAGTGCGGCGAAGCGGGTGAGGCTCGCCCGGCGGCGCTCGTCCACGGCGTCCACCTCGACAGAGAGGAGCCGCTCCAAGAACGCCGAGGTCGTGAGCTTGGCCTTTGCCGCCTCGTCCAAGAGCCCGGGGAGCGCCTCGGCTGCGGCGGTCATCTTGAGGAACGCCAGGTGGGCGCGCAGGCGCTGGTAGTCCGATCCGGCGCTCATGGGAGCACCTCAGCGTCCGAGCACGCGAGGGTGCCGGGGAAGGCGAGGTGGACGACCTCGGCCATTGCCTGGAGGTCGACGGTCGGCTCTTGGCCGCAGGTGCCGAGGATCCTCGCTCGGGCTTCCAAGGCGGCGGTCCCCGGCGGCTTGTTGGCCTTGCGGTCACAGGGCCGGGCCGTCGAGAACTGGGAGAGCACCGCCTGCTCCAAGGCAGCCCGGTGCTCGGGGGTGCGCACCATCGACCCCGCCCCGGGCGGGGCCAGGCGGTGGGTGACCAGCACCGCTCCGCCCGGCGCCACGATGTCGAGGGCGCCCGTGCCGAGACGGTGACCCAGCGTCAGCTCGACGCCGCTCAGTCCCGGCGGGATCGAGTAGCGGTTCCCCCGGAACGCCACCGACGCCCGGTCGTCCACGCTGCGGCGCACCTCGATGGTCGCCGGATAGGGCACCGGTGGCAGCGCCAGCAGCGCTTCTGCGTCCGCCAAGGCCCCGACGCTCGGCCACACCGGACGCTCACCGGTGGCGAGGTCTTGGGGATCGACGTAGCGGCCGGGCGGGCGCAGCCGGGCGTCACCGGCACCCGACCAGAAGTGGTCCAGGCTCACCTGGGCGTCCTCGGGGTTCGTCGCCGTCATCGTGCGCCACCACCTCCCGCACATGAACTTCACCCCGCACTCGACCGCCCCCTTGCGGTTCCCCCGCCGGGGCGGGCACGGCGTGACGATCGCCCCATAGTGCTTGGCCACCGGGGCGAACGATGCCTGCACGTCGGCGGAGCCCGGCACGATCACCGTGGCCAGGCGGTCGGTGCGCCACTTGCGGGCCGTGCCGCCCAACCGGCGCAGGACGCCGTCCATCGCCTCGATGAGGTGCGCCTGGTCCATCGACTCGGCGAGCACCGCCCGGGTCCGACCCGAGTGGCTGAGGGTGCCGAGCAGGACATAGGCCGTGGCGTCCCAGGGGGCGTGACGACGCTCGGCCCAGTCCCATTGGATCTCTTCGCCCGCGGGGTGGTCGATCTCGAGCGTCTCGCGGCCCTTCACTCCCGAGCACGCCTCGCAGTGCGGCCGCAGACCGGCCAGGCGCAGCTGTCGGGCGAAGCTCGGATAGGCGCGGTCGTAGCCGAGGGGGACGACCTCGTCGAACAGGGCGCTCGCCCACAGGTGCGGGTCGTCTTGGAACCGGGCCTTCACGTAGTCGACAAACGGGGCCATCGGGTCCGGCTCCGATGACCGTCGCACTCCGGCGACCCGTTCGCCGGACAGGTATGCCCGCACCGTCTTGCGGTCGCACCCGAGGTGGCGGGCGATGGCCGAGATCGACCATCCCCGCTTGGACAAGGCATTCGCTTCCACGTCGTCACTCCTTGAGAACATGGCCGGGGGCTCCTCGCGCTGGTTGGCTGGAACCATCAGCGTCGGGGAGCCCCCAACCGGGTTGGTGGATCCCTGCATCGGGCCCACCACCCCGCTCAA
>JAJZMD010000088.1 GCA_021803085.1 Actinomycetes bacterium | reverse complement strand
GATCACCACCGTCGCCGAGGGCTGCGGCCCGATCCAGCTCAGTTCCTTGGACCCCGCGAGGTACAGCGCGAGCGTCGCCCCGGTGGGCGCTGTCGGGACCACTACCGCTGCCTGCCACCAGGTTCCGAGCGATGGCGCCGGGAGCCGGACTGTGACCTTGCCTGTGGCGTCCGCCACGGCCTGCGCAGACAACGCCAGAGGGTTCATCGCCGCCTGGCGCGTGCCCGAGGCCCGAGGCCCGTCGTGCGACCGTGGGGGCGCTTCGCCCGGCGCGAGGGCTGGCCGGTCCGCGTGCTCCTCGAGCTGGTCGCCTGGGCACGCGGGCGCTGCTCGGCGGGAGCCGGGCGTGCGGGAGCTGCGGGAGCGGGAGCGGGACGTGGCGTCGAGGACGCCTGGAGCCCGTACGCCTCGCGCCGCCGACGAGCCTCGTCGCGCACGCCAGGCGGGAGCGCCTCTGCCTGTCGGCGGTTGCGCTCAGCCTGCGTCTCGGGCGTCGAGCTCGACGTCGTGTTGGGCGCAGGGCGGGACGGCGGAGACCCAGGGACAGAGCTGGAGCCGCCGATCCCCGCCCTGCGGAGCTGACGCTGGGCTGCGGACGATCCGAACCCGAACGCAGCGAGCATGCCCACGCCCACCAGCATAACCAGCCCGCCGCCGACGACGAGGAGGCCGCCGGCGATCTTGTGGGCCTGGGACTTCGTGAGGATGCAGAACGCTCCAGCGCCAGCGACGCCAGGGAACTGGATGAGGCATGTCGGTGTTGTCCCTGTAGTTCTGACGCCCCCCGCTGTCCCTTCCCGCCCCTTGCCGAAACCCTTCACCGTGCGGGGAGTGGGGATCGGGGTTCGGGCGATGTGCTGGGGTGTCCCTCCGTAGTGCGACGCCGCCCACGGCGATGCCACAACCGCGGCCGAGAACTGTGTGAGTGAGCCTGTCGTCTTCAGGTTCTCCCGGATCGCCGCGTATGTCGAGTGGCCGAGAATGGCGGCCGTGTAGTGCGCCGCTGTCCATAGAGAGCGGAACGACCCGAGGCCCGTCGGATGTGTGCCGGTCCCCACGTTGAGCGGGTTGTTGCGGTTGTACCAGTGGCTCGGCGGTTCCTCGTTCGCCATCCAACGGACCATCTTCTCGACGTTGAGCTTGGTCTGCGGCAGCCCGGCCATGCGCAGGACGAGCGCCGCCCACGTGAATTGCGTGTATGTCTTGGCCGCCCCCGCTGTCGGTGGTGCGGTTGTCGTGGTAGTCCCGGAGGGTCCCCCCGGCGATTGGGTCGCCGGCACGGCTACGCCCCCTTTTGACCGTCGCGGTTCGCGATGTGGTACATCCAGTACATCGAGGCCCCCGCTGCGCCCCCGCCGAAGATCGGCCAGAGGCTCTTTGTCCGCCACGCCATGATCGCCACGAACCCGATCGAGGTCACGAGCCCGCGCCGCACCCACTTCATGAGCGTCCCGCTGCGCTCCTTCGCGAACAGCTCCGTCGTCTGCGGCGAGCTGTTCGTCGCCGAGAAGATCTGGAACACGAGCGCGGCGGAGACGCCGAAGAGCACACCGTCCGAGCCGGTGTTGTGCGCGATGACAGTGATCCCGTCGGTGACGTTCGACAGGCCGAGGGCCGGCACGGCTACACCCGCTTGCGATAGAGCGAGACCGTCGCCGCCTTCGGGGCGTGCTTGTGGGTCCGGGCGACGAGGGTGTGCCAGACGTTCCGATCGACGGGGTCCTGCACGAACGCCGGGCGCCGGAAGTTGGCCCCATTCGGCTGGACGCCGACGCCCTTACCGGTGGGCCGCATAGCGTGCCACGTTCGGGTGATTGGTGCGCGAGAGAGGGTCCGCATCACGGCCTCCCACACGGGACCGTGCGCCCCCAGTTGCCGAGCGCCTGGTGCAGCGAGCCGTCAGGGTCCTCGTGCAGCCGGCTCACGCGCTTCCACGCGCCTGTCTGCTCGACGTGCCAGACCGGCACGGTCGTCGCGACCGAGGCCTTCGGCCAGAAGCCCACCTCACGGGCGCGCCAGTCGGCCTGGTCGGCCACGATCCCTGAGAACATATGTGCACGTGTCATCCCACGCCTGCCTGCCTGTCACGGGCCAGCGTCGCCCCCCACTTCGAGCTGGCAGAGGACCCTGACGGGACCTCCACGCCACCAGGGTTGACCCAGCGCGGCGTGCTCGCCCCGCCGTACGGCGCCTGGGTGTAGGTGGTGAACTGCGGGAACGAGTGTGTCCCTGTGTGCTCCAGCGCCTTCAGCTCTGTGATGCTCGTCGGCACCGGCTTGCCGGTCGCCGCTGTCCAGAGGTAGACCGCGGTGCCCCTGCTTGCGAGCCCGAGCGTCTGCGCCCATGTCTTGATCGGGATGTAGTTGACCCCTGTCGCGACGTGCGGTGTGTACGAGGGAGCGCGCTCGTATGTCCCGACGATCGGTGTGGACTTGGGTTGGGTTGTCGAGGGTGTCGTAGGTGTCGCCGGCTTCGGTGTCGAGCTCGTCGACGGCGCCGGCGCTGTGCTCGCCGGCTTGCCGGGTGTGACCCTCGGCGCGCTCGACGCAGGCCCCGTGTAGGAACCTCCTGTCGGGAAGGTCTCCGAGACCTGGCCTCCGCCGGCGGGCGCTGTCGAGCCGACCGCACCCGACGGCACGCTCGAGGTGCTCGAGCTCGACTTGTGGAGCACCTTCGTCCAGAGCAGGTACGCCGCGACGGTGCCGCCCACGACCCAGGCCCATACGGGCAGCCCGTGCCACGGC
>JAJZMD010000106.1:569-2755 GCA_021803085.1 Actinomycetes bacterium | reverse complement strand
GTGCCGACCGGCACGCCGATCGCTTCTGCCGCCTCGGCGTAGGAGAGCCCGTCGATGTCGACGAGCTCGACCACCTGGCGGTGCCGCTCGGGAAGTGACGCCAGGCACTGAGCCACCACAGCGTCGAACTCCGCGCCGACGACCACTTCCTCGGGAGACGCAACACCGCCGCGCGGATCGGCGGCTTCCATGCGCCCGGCCTGGTCCGGGTCGCGCAGCAGCTGCGGTCGGCGCCGCCGGTGCCGCTTGGCCTCGGCGTTGCGCATGATGGTGAACAGCCAGGCCCGGGGATGGGCGCCGTCGAAACCCTCGATCGCCCGGTAGGCGCACAACAAGGTCTCTTGGACGAGGTCCTCGGCGTCTGCGGTGTTGCGGGTGATCGAGAACGCCACCCTGGCGAGAACCTCCAGCTCGGGCAGCACGTAGCGGGCGAAGGCGTCCTCGGCTTGCTGGCGTTCACCGGCCTCGTGCACGTAGGTGGAACCCCCTCCCCGGGCTCGGCATTCCAGGGAATGTACGCTGAGGGGAGCGGGTTCCCGGACCGTGGTGAACACGAGGGAGCACCGAACCCTGAAGCGAGGGGTGGAAACCTATCTCGACGGTGAAGCCGACCCGAGTCTCGCCGTGTCAGTCCGGCGGCATCTCGCAGCGTGCTGGGCGTGCAGCGAGGACGCCGAGTGGCTCGTGTTGATCAAGGCGGCACTCGGCCGAATCGGCGAGCGTCGTCCCCGAGACCTTGGCGTTGCCCGGCTGACACGATATGCCTCGACTCTCTCGGAGAAGCGGTGACCAGCCCGCCACCGGGTCCGGGCAACAGCCAGGGCGATGTTGCGGAGCGCGTCAGGGGCTCCACCCCGGCCGAAGCGCCGATCGGCGCGATGAGCGGACCGCCGACGACGCTCGACTCCCGCTTGGCAGAGGCCGCCATGGACCACGACATCGCACCCGGGAACTCGAAGCGACGCCCGCCGCCGCCGCCGTGGTCCTCTCCGCGCGAGGCGTGCGTGCTGATCGCTCGCGGTTACACCTTCCGCACCGGCGTTGTCGTGGCGAGCGTGGTCGGCACGATCCTTTCCAGCGTGAACGAGGGCACCGTCATCGCATCCGGCCACCTGGGCGTATCGACGTGGGCGCGCGTTGCCGCCAACTATCTCGTGCCCTTCGTCGTCGCCAGCGTCGGCTACCTCGCCCCGTTCCGCCGCCGGCGCGGCACGAACCGATGATGTCCCCAGCCTCCAGCGCGGCCAACCCATGGACGTCCTATCTCGACCGGTTCCACGAGGACCACCCCGGCATCACCGAGGATGTCTTGTCGGAAGCCTGCCACGTCGACGACATGAACCCGTATGCCTGGCTGCTCGCCGTCGCGCCCCGTAACCCCGGCGTCGTGGCACTCGACCTCGCCTGTGGAAGTGGCCCACTACAGACCGCCGCTCCCCACCTCCGTTGGGTGGGCGTGGACCGATCTGCGGGCGAGCTGTCGAGGGCAGCGAAGGTGCTCCCGAGGGTGCTGGTACGAGGCGACGGACAGAGCCAGCCTTTTCGAGACGCCACCTTCGACCTCGTGGCGTGCTCCATGGCGCTCATGCTCTTCGACCCCCTCGACGCCGTGCTCGCCGAGATCCACCGCGTCCTCCGTGACGACGGCACACTGATTCTCCTCCTGCCAGGGTCGCTCCCGTTGAGCACTCGAGACCGGGTCCGCTACGTGCGCCTGCTCGCGGCTCTTCGCGAGGTGCGTCCCGCGTATCCGAACAGCGTGCACCTCGGGCGTCTCCATGCTCGTCTGCGGCGAGCCGGCCTTGCAGTCGTCAGCGATGAACGCCGATGCTTTCGCTATCCGCTTCGGGACGAGCACCACGCCCAGCGCTTCGCGGAATCTCTCTACGTTCCGGCGCTGTCAACGGAGCGCATCGAGGGGGCCGTCCGGGCCGCCAGGAGCTGGGTGGGGTCGACGATCGGCATCCCGCTGCGCCGCGTCGTATGCGACAAGCTCATGGAGTCAGCGCGAGCACCGGCAACACGGTGATGCTCGGCTCGCAAGCTCGATGCGTTCAACACGAGCTTTACCGTGCTCCGGCTTGGCTCCTGGGTGCTGCGGCCGAGCACGCGACACGCCTTCCTGCTCTTATCGCAGTCGAACGACCGTTCAGGTGTCAAGGGACAGCAGAACTCCCTGCCGGCGG
>JAJZMD010000106.1:0-559 GCA_021803085.1 Actinomycetes bacterium | reverse complement strand
GGAAAATATGAACCGGCCTTGTGGCTCTGCCGAGGCCCCAGGGACCCCCTGCCGATTCGCACCCCTCCACGCCTGAACGCGAAGATCCCGTTTGCCGTTAGAGGACCTGGACGAGCTTCTCGCGGTCAGCTGCCCGGGACGGCACCTGGAGGCACAGGGTGAGTGAGGGGTGCGATGCGACGGTCAATTCGGTGACGTCGAGCCTGATGATGCCGACGGGCGGACGGCGGATGGTGATCTGCCCGGTGAGGGCCTGTTCGACGAGGTTGCGAGGCCACCAGATCCGAAACTGCTCGCTCTCTTCTTGTAGGGCATCGATGAGCTCGGCGAAACGGTCATCGCCGGGGTGCTGGGCGGAGACTGCGCGGAACTGACCGAGGAGGTGGCGGCCGCGCTCTTCCCAGCCGACGCCCATACAGGCGGTGGTGCCTTTGGCGAAGTAGAGCCACATGAGGTTGCGCCGGCCGTCGGGCAGCGAGCCTGGCTGCCAGATGCGATCAAAGGGACGGTTCCAGGCGAGGAAGTCGAAGCGAAGGCCGAGTAGACAGGCGGGGGTCGG
>JAJZMD010000139.1 GCA_021803085.1 Actinomycetes bacterium | reverse complement strand
TGAGCCCCCCGAAGTCGACGTGCCGCCAGGACCTCGGCACCGGTGCCCGATAGGGTCCCAGCAAGACGGACCTTGGCGAGCGCGTGATCGTCCGGATGACTCTGGCCGCGAGCGGCCCATTCGCCGTGACGGTCATCCCGTTCACGTAGGCGGTCTCCGTCCCGGTGCCGTGCTCGGTAGTGAGCGTGACCCTCAGGCCATGGATGAGGACGTGCTTGCTCCCCGATGGTGGGGGCCGACTGCCGGTGTGCAACGAGACGACATTGGTGGCGTCGAAGGCTTGTGTACAGCCGGCTTCCCTCGACGGGATGCTCGAGCCCAAGAACACGACGCCACCGAGCGGCCCACAGTACGTCCGGCCCGGGAGGGCCACCTGCCAGGAGGCAGGAACCGAGATCTGGATCCCCCTCAGCGGCACCGCTGCCCACCCGGGTGGCGTGGCACCCACGTCGGGCAGGGAAGAGCGCGGCGGAGGTGTCGCACCCTGTGCGGCGGCGGCTCCACCGGCGCCCGATGCCGAGGCCTGGCCATGGCCGGCCCCGTCTCCGCCCCCAAAGCCGATTCCGAGTCCAAGGCCCAACGCGATGACGAGCACGATGCTGAGGCCGATGAGGGAGCGGCGCCACCTCCCGCGTCGGCGGGCCTCTTCGATGATGACCTTCGGCGTTGGTGACGGCTCGTCTCGAATGGCGGCTGGACGGTGTTCGAGAAGCTTCACCCCGCCCTCACCTCGGGAAGGTCTGGAGCAGGGCGATCAAGTCGTCGCGCCGGTAGCCGGTACGGCGCCCGAGCTCGAGCAGTTCCTTCATCCGCTCGATGACCTCGGTTCGTTCCGGGGTGCCGGCAACCTTGATCCCACGACCCCGGCCGATCTCGAGCAGCCCCTGGTCTCGCAGGAGGCGGAGCGCCTTGAACACCGTGTTCGTGTTCACACCGAGCACTGCAGCGAGATCCCTTGCCTGGGGCATCCGCTCGCCCGGCTTGGCCTCACCCTCGGAGATCGCTCGCCGCAGCTCGATCGCCACCTGCTCGTGCAGCAGCGTCGGGTCGCTGCGGTCGACGGCGGCCAGGCGAAGCCGAGCCTGTTCGGTGTTGAGAGCAGTGCGTTGGTCCCTCACCATGACGCTAGCAACACTAGCGTCCATCAGCTCTTCAAGGTGCCGGGTGGTCGAGGTGCCTCGACACAGCAGGCTCCCTCAGTCGATGACCTCGAAGGTGAGCGTCACCCGAGCGGTCAGTTCCTGGGAGCCTCCCTCCACGGGCACAGGGGCCGGCGTACGTGCAGCTGCGGGCAAAGCCACCCCGAAGCGACCCGTGGACAGGGGCCGGACGTTGGTACCAGCCTCGGTGATCGACAAGACGCGCCCGACGCGGACGCCCGCCGCCTCTGCCAGGCGCTGTGCCATCCGACGAGCATCCTCCACCGCCCTGGCGCCTGCGTCGGCGCGGGCCGTGTCGGTGCTGGAGGTCGACAGGCGAAAGCCGCCGAGACGGAGGGCGTCACCGGCGGCCTGACTGATGGCGTCCACCATGCCCGATGCGGCGGCGACGTCGTGGATACGAACGGTCAGCGAGTACGAGGCCACGTAGCCGAGGACTCGACGGCCGGGCTCGTCCATTTGGGGATGGAGCGACAGGTTTTGGGTCTGTAGTGCGGCGTCGGCCACGCCCCGGTCCCTGGCCGCAGCGAGGACCGCCTCGGCCCGCTCCGTCACCTTGGCAAGCGCGTCCCCGGCAGAGTCGGCTCTCGATTCCAGGCCGACTTGGAGCACGGCCACATCGGGGGAGACGACGACAGTGCCTTCACCCACCACCACCATGGTGTTGTCGGAGCTGCGCTCACGTGGCGCCATCGAGAAAGACTGTAGTCAGGGGCCGTGCGACAGTCAGGAGGCCGTGCGAAGGTCGCAACAACGGGCTGTCCCCGAATGTCGGGGCACCAACAGACCTGGAGTGTGGCCGACCGCCGGTCAGGGGACGGCTCCGCGGCAGGGTCTTTGAAGGGCTGCGAGGCCCCACGCTGGGGAAAGTGGCCACAGGCGCTGGTTAGGCGTATAGTTATGCGTATGCCACGTCTTCAGGTCTATCTTTCTGACGAGCTGTACCGCGCGGTCAAGGAGCGCCAACTCCCCGCATCAGAACTCCTCCAGGGCGCGGTTCGCGCGGAGTTGCGACGCCAAGCGATCCTTGAGGAGACGGACCGCTACCTGTCTGAGCTTGTTGACGAAGTGGGTGAGCCTTCGCCTGCAGCAGTGGCTCGAGCTGAACGGCTTGCCCAGCGCGTACGTGGCGGGAAGGCCGGATCGTCCAAGGCGAGCTGAGGGTGCTCGTCCTCGACTCGGGGGGAGTGAGCTTCCTCGCCAAGCGGAACCAGGATGCAGTCGCCACCATCCGCGCGCTTGTCCGAGAGGGAGCGTGGCCACCGCTGGTTCCTTCGGTTGTCCTCGTCGAGTCCGTTTCGGGACGTCAGCGCGACGACGCAGCGGTCAACAGACTGCTCAAGACCTGCGACGTCAGCGAAGAACTGCCAGTGCCGCTCGCTCGCCGAGCAGGCGAACTCCGCCACCGCGCCCGCCGTGGCTCCGCGGTCGACGCGATCGTCGTCGCCAGCGCCGAGCCGGGAGGCATCATCCTCTCCGGTGACGTCGAGGATCTCGGGGCACTCGCGTCGTACGCCAAGAGCGTCCGCATCGAACGCGTCTGAGGCCGCCCATAATCACGAGCAGGCGGCTGCCTTCCCACGTCTCCGAACGCCGGCACTCCCCCGAC
>JAJZMD010000042.1 GCA_021803085.1 Actinomycetes bacterium | reverse complement strand
TCGCGGTCGGCTTCGACCCCGGCCTCTTGGAGCGCCCGCAGGGCTGGTGGGAGACATGAGCGCCTTGGCCGGGCTGTGCGGGGCCGGGGTCGGCCTGGGCCTCGTGCTGGTGATGGCTGGCTGGCGGGGCGCCGAGGTGGCTCGCCCGACCCGGCGGGCGTTCGGCCCGAGGGTGGAGCGAGCCAATCTGCGCCTCGGGCTGGCAGCCGGCGCGGCGGTCGTGGTCGGAGCGGCCACCAGCTGGCCGGTGGGCGCGGTGCTCGCCGGGTTGGCGGGATGGGGCGCGCCGAGCCTGCTCGCGGGCACCGGGCGCCACCAGGCGGCCGTGGGGCGCATCGAGGCCGTCGCGGGCTGGGCGGAGATGCTGCGCGACACGATGGCCGGCGCGGCCGGCCTGGAGCAGGCGATCGTCGCCACCGCCGCCCTCGCCCCACTTCCCATCCGGGCTGAGGTCGCCACCTTGGCCGTCCGCCTCGACGGCGAGCGGCTGGCACCGGCGCTGCGCGCCTTCGCCGAGGAGGTGGCCGACCCGACCTGCGACCTCGTGGTCGCCGCCTTGGTGCTGGCGGCCGAGCACCAGGCCCAGCGTCTCGGGGAGCTGCTCGGCTCGCTCGCCCAGGCCGCGAGGGACCAGGCGACCATGCGCCTTCGGGTGGAGGCTGGACGAGCCCGGACCCGCACCTCGGTCAAGGTCATCGTCGGCGCCACCACCGCGGTCGTGGTCGGCCTGGCGCTGCTCAACCGCGGCTACCTCGCCCCCTACGACACCGCCACCGGCCAGCTCGTCCTCGCCCTGGTCGGCGCCGTGTTCACCGCGGCGTTCGTCTGGCTGTCCCGCATGACCCGACCGGCCAGCGTCGAGCGGTTCCTGGCGGACACCCCGACGGCCACCCCCGAGGGTTTCGAGGTGCAGCGATGATCCTCGCTCTCGTCTGCGGCGCGGGGGTGGGCGTCGGGCTGTGGCTCGTTGTCCGAGGGCTGTTCCCGCCTCGACCCTCTCTGGCTCAGGCCCTCGCCCAGCTGCGCCGTCTCCCCGAACCCACCATCGTGCTCCAAGCCGAGGCCGAGGGCGGGTTCGCGGCGCGCCTCGGCCGCCCCGCCGCCAGCTACCTCGCCCGTTCGGGACCGGCCTGGCTGCTGCCCGCGAGGGTGCGCCAGGACCTCGCCGTGCTCGGCCGCAGCCCCGAGCGCCACCTGGCAGAGAAGGTCACCCTCGCCGTCTTCGGGCTGTGCTTCGTTCCGGTCGCCACGGCGCTGCTCGCCACGGGCGGCATGCACCTCCCCGTCGTCCTCCCGGTGTGGGGGTCATTGCTGTTCTTGGTGGCCGGGTTCTTCCTCCCCGACCTCGGCATCCGCGCCGACGCAAGCCGGCGCCGCCGGGACTTCCGCCACGCCCTCAGCTCCTTCCTCGACCTCGTCGTCGTCGCCCTGGCCGGGGGCGGCGGGGTCGAGACCGCGCTCGCCGACGCGGCGTCGGTCGGCTCCGGCTGGGCGTTCTCGAGTCTGCGCCGCGCCCTCGACCAGGCCCGCCTCGCCCGCCAGACCCCCTGGGCCGCCCTCGGGCGACTGGGCCACGAGCTCGGCGTCGTCGAGCTGTCCGAGCTCGCCGCGTCGGTCGCCCTGGCCGGCACCGAAGGCGCCAAGGTCCGCGCCTCGCTCGCCGCCAAGGCGGCGTCGCTTCGCACCCACCAGCTCGCCGAGGCCGAGACTGCCGACCAGGCCGCGACCGAGAAGATGAGCCTTCCCGTCGTCGTGCTCTTCGCCGGGTTCCTCCTCTTCCTCGGCTACCCGGCGGTGGAAAAGGTGGTGACCTCGCTGTGAAAGGGCGATGGGTTCATGAATTCTGAAGCACTCAATGCGTCGAACCCAAGGATAGAAGGGTTGATGGCGACCGTGTGTGGATCCTTGGGTTCGCCCGCTTGCTTACTTGCTTACCACCACGGTGCTGATGATGAGGGCATACGAGTGGTGCCATTCGATGGTGCGGAACCCTGCGTCTTTCAACAGGGTCTGAGCTCGACGCTTCGTCCGGGCACGTCCGCGGTGGCTGCGTATGAGCGTGGGGGTGAGCCAGAGGGAGAAAAGGTCCGTGAGGACGAAGTGTCCTTTGGGCGCGAGGACTCGAAAGCACTGTGTGAGCCCGGCCTGTTGGTCTTGCCAGTGGTCGAACGAGGTGGTGCTGACGACGAGATCGAAGGAGTCGTCGGGATATGGCAGTTCCTCGGCAACACCCGTGGAGAAGCTGATGCGAGAGTCGTGCTCGGTGGCGTTGGCCACGGAGATCATGCCTTCTGCGGCGTCGATTCCTGCCAGCTGCTCGATGTCGGGACGACGTTCGGCCAGGAGCCGGAGAAGAAGGCCGGTCCCGCATCCAACGTCGAGTACGCGTCTGGGTTGGGGTTCGACCTTGAGGGCCACCTCGGCGGTGCGAGCGGCGATGTCATGGTGCATCCGTCCGCGATAGCCGGCCTCGTAGTCAGAGGCTCGGTCGTGGAAGGCCTGGACGTCTCGGTCATAGGGCACGGCCCAATCATTCCAGGCGACGCAGGTCGGCCTGGAAGAGTGCTAGCCGACTCCTGGCTGGTCGGTGGTGTGGGCGTAGCGTTCGGCGCCGCCAATGCTGAGGTCGAACAGGGCGCAGAGGCGTCGGATGTCGCCGTCGGTGGCGAGGGCTTCATCGTGTGGTGCCGATGCGCGGCGAACAGTGCCCGCACCCGCCCGGCCAGCTCCGGCTCGGCCGCGGCGAAATCTCCCCAGGTGGCCATGGACCAAGCCTGCCACCCGGGCCGGCAGGA
>JAJZMD010000223.1 GCA_021803085.1 Actinomycetes bacterium | reverse complement strand
TCTGAACCCGATAGACGCACGATGGTCGTGAGCCCCCGCCACCAAGTACGGGCGCTTCTCGCGCCTTTCTGCGTATGCACAGGCCGCTGACCAGCATGTTTGGTCGGCGGCTTCTGTGTTTATGGGGACCGTTTGTGGGGACCTACTCAGCCCTTGCGCATGCAGCACATGCAGGGAGCGCGAGCGCGAGCGGCCCGTACGCTGCGGTTTCGGAGCGCCGGGATAAACCGGCATGGAGAAGGAGATGAGAACGCTCTACGTCGAAGGGGTAGCGACCCACGATGGCCCCGAGTCATGCGTGGACGTCCGCAAGGACGGCAGCGAAGCGTTGACAGGGGTACGTGCAGGCTGGGCTATTGAGCCGGGAAATCAAGGCATCCGGGGTGCCGACGCTGTCGAAACAAGCGGAAGGCCACACCGGCGGCAGCGTCATCGCAAGTTGCCGTCGGACCCCGCCCGGTCGAAGAACCTGTGCATGCACGGAGTCTCCATGCGCGAGAACCGGGAGATCCCACGTTCGCCCGGCGGGTCGATCGCCTGCCGGGCCGCACAGGTAAGGCCAAGGCCGTAATCCTGTGGTGTACGAGCGTGGGAAGTCTGACAGCCCCGTAGTACCGACGAAGCTGCCGAACAAGGCCGGGAGACCGGAGGCGGAGGCGGTGGAGGGAAGGGGGTTGGCCGAGGGGAACACGGACAGTCCAACACGTCCCGGACGCAGTGCCGGGCCAGACGTGTCAAGCGGTCTGGACCGTGTGCGTGAAGTAGCACGAAGGGACAAGGATGCACGGTTCACCGCACTGCTGCACCATGTAGACCTCGCCCGGCTCCGGTCGGCCTACTGGGCGATCCGCCCTCAGGCTGCACCGGGGACCGATGGGGTGACATGGGGGACCTACGGGCAGGACCTGGAAGAGAATCTCCAGGGCCTGCACACACGGGTCCACAGCGGTGCCTACCGGGCGAGTCCATCTCGTAGGGCCTACATCTCGAAGGCAGACGGACGGCTTCGGCCGCTCGGCATCGCCACGTTGGAGGACAAGATCCTCCAGCGGGCAGTCGTCGAGGTGCTCAGCGCCATCTACGAGGAGGACTTTCGCGGCTTCTCCTATGGGTTCCGGCCGGGGCGCAGTCCGCACGATGCGCTCGATGCACTGGCGGTTGGGATCTCAGAGAGAAAGGTGAACTGGGTACTTGACGCCGATGTCAAAGATTTCTTCACCAGTCTCGATCACGACTGGCTGGCACGGTTCGTCGAGCACCGCATAGCGGACAAGAGGGTCCTGCGCCTGATCCAGAAATGGGTCAAGGCAGGGGTGATCGAGGACGGGGAATGGTCGGCGAGCGAGACTGGAGCGCCCCAGGGCGCCTCGGCCTCACCGTTGCTCGCCAACGTCTATCTCCATTACGTCCTGGATCGATGGGTCCGGCAGTGGAGGCGAAAGAACGCCCACGGTGACGTGATCATCGTGAGGTTTGCTGACGACTTTGTGGCCGGGTTCGAGCATCGGGCTGACGCCGAGCAGTTCCTCATCGACCTCCGAGAGCGTTTCTCGAAGTTCGCATTGGAGCTGCATCCCGACAAGACCAGGCTCGTCGAGTTCGGGCGCAACGCCGCCCGAGATCGTAAAGCCCGGGGCGACGGGAAACCGGAGACCTTCGATTTCTTAGGTTTCACGCACATGTGCGCGAAGAACAAGATCGGACGGTTCTGGGTCAGGCGCAAGACCATCTCGAAGCGGATGCGGGCCAAGCTTGCCGAGGTCAAAGACCAGCTCAAGCGGCGCCGGCATCTCCCCATCCCCGAGCAGGGGCAGTGGCTCGGTTCGGTGGTGCGAGGTCACCTCGCCTACTACGCCGTGCCCGGCAACATCGACGCCGTGGTGGTCTTCCGACAAGAAGTGACCCGGTACTGGTTCGAGGCGCTCAGGCGTCGGAGCCAGCGCACCCGGATCACCTGGAACCGGATGCGCCTCTACGAGAAGCGATGGCTCCCTCCCGCCCGCACCATGCATCCGTTCCCGAGCGTGCGCTTCAACGTTCGCACCCAAGGCAGGAGCCCAGTGCGTTAGTAGCGCACGCTGGGATCTGTGCGGGGGGCCGCCCGAAAGGGCGGTCCCTACCGCAATCGCATCGCGGTGGGCGGCGACGCCGGGCTGCACAGGGCATGCCCTATGCAGCGCCATGCAGCTGCCCTGATCAACGGTGCTCGGAGCTATCGGCACCTCGGGCGCTGATCGTGCTGCTGACCGGCGATCTGGCGGCCGTCGCCGCCGGTCGCTGTTGCCGCCGCCGGCCGTAGTTGGTTGAGTGCTGCGCACGACCACAGTGTGAGCCTCGGGTGGGAGGTCTGACAGCCAGGCCCGGCTGGGCAGAGGGCCTCGGGTCAGGCGCTACGCCTGGTGGGGGAGTCGGCGGCGGTGAGCGCGACGCGCTGACCGCCGACGACGGCGTTGATCTCCAGATGTCCGCCGAGGGCTTCGACGTAGGCGGCGAGCGTCGAGAGCAGCATGTCGCCCTCGCGTTCGATCCGCGAGATCGTCGACTGGGGCCGGCCCATGGTCCGGGACAGCTCCACCTGGGTGAGCTGGCGCACCCGGCGCAACTCACCGAGTGCATCTCGGACCTGCTCGGCGACGACCTTGGTCCGCTCGCGCTCCACCCGCTCCCGGCGAGCCGGGTCGGTCATCACCTCGGCCTCGAGCTCCTCGAAGTGCTTCATCGCTCATCCCTCCTCATCGTCTCGATGTGCCTGGCATACAGCTCTTCTGCTTGCGGGATCGCCCGGCGGTACCACGACTGCCACTGCCCGGCTTTGTTGCCCCCTACGAGCAGCACCGCCCTCCGGGCCGGGTCGAAGACGAACAGCACACGCAGGTGCGCTCGGCCGAGCGTGGCTCGCAGCTCCTTCAAGTTGGCGAGCCGGCTTCCGGCGATGGTGTCGACCGTCGGGCGACCGAGAGCGGGGCCGTGGTCTCGAAGCATGGCGATGCGCGCCGTCAGCGCATCTTGGTGCTCTTCGGTGAGCGCGTCCCACCACCGCTCGAACTCCTCGGTGACGAGAAGCTCCCAGGGCATCGCATCAGTATACCGTCAGGAGGTTATACCGTCAACAAGATAGGCCACTCGGCCCGCCGAAGACGTGGTCCTCATGACGTGCCGAGAACCCACTAGACAACCGGTAGAACTATGACGTAGCATACCCGGTATGCTCACAATGCAGATGATCGCATGAGTGTGCGCTACGCACTGCTGGCCCTCCTGAGCGAAGGTCCCAAGTACGGTCTCCAGCTCCGTCAGGAATTCGAAGCGCGGACGGGAGAGGTCTGGCCACTGAATGTCGGCCAGGTGTACACGACGCTCCAACGGCTCGAACGTGACGGGCTGGTCGAATCTGAAGACGATGCCGAGGAAGGCCCTCAAAAGGGCTTCCACCTCACCCCCGAGGGCCATGCCGAGCTGACCGATTGGCTCCGCACGCCGCCCGATCTCAGCTCGCCCCCACGCGACGAGCTGGTTATCAAGGTCATGGTAGCGGTGCGAATGCCAGGCGCCGACGTCCACGAGGTGATCCAGGTGCACCGCCGTTACCTCATCGAGCTCATGCAGCAGTGGACCCGTCTCAAAGAGGACGAGGCTGAGTTCGACCTTGGGTTCGCCCTGGTCGTCGACGCTGAGTTGTTCCGCCTAGACGCACTCGTCCGGTGGCTCGACGCCGCCGACGGTCGGATCAAGCGTGCGGCGTCCGAGCCCCCTCGACCCGAGTCCTTCCCGATGCCGAAGCTGCGACGGAGAATAGGAGCGCGTCCGTGAGCATGCTCGAACTGCGAAAGATCTCGAAGGTCTACGGCCAGGGTGCCTCCGAGGTCCAGGCCCTCCACGAGATCGACCTGTGGGTCGACCCCGGTTCGTTGGTGGCGGTGATGGGGGCGAGCGGGTCAGGCAAGAGCACCCTCTTGACCATTGCCGGGAGCCTGGAGGCACCGACCAGTGGCGAGGTGGTCGTCGGCGGAGCCCTTCTCTCGGAGATGTCGCGCAACGACCAGGCCCGGATGCGACGGCGCTCGATCGGCTATGTGTTCCAGGACTACAACCTGTTGGCCGGGTTGACCTCGGTGGAGAACGTCTCGCTTCCACTCGAGCTCGACGGCGTCTCTGCCAAGAAGGCACGTGCTGCGGGGATGGCTGCGCTCGATGAGCTCGGCCTCGCGGATCGGGCGTCGCACTATCCCGACGAGCTCTCGGGCGGTGAGCGCCAGCGGGTCTCGATCGCTCGGGCAGTCGTCGGCGATCGCCAGCTTCTTCTGGCCGACGAGCCCTCGGGCGCTCTCGATTCGACCAACGGTGAAGCTGTCATGCGCATGATCCTTGGCGCCTGCAAGCGCGGGGTCGCCGCGGTCGTGGTCACCCACGACGCCCAGCTGGCATCTTGGGCCGAGCGGGTGGTCTTTCTGCGGGACGGACGCGTCGTCGATCAGACCATGTCGCCGCCGAGCCCTGAGTCGTTGCTCCAGCCCGCCCCGCATTCATGATCACGAAGCTCGATCGACCACCCGCCCAGGCGCTTCCAGCCGATGGCGGCCTCCCGGCGCGCCGCGCCGTGGTGCGCTGGGCTTGGCGCCTGTTCCGGCGCGAGTGGCGCCAGCAACTGTTGATCCTCGCCCTGATCGCGCTGGCGGTCGCCGCCACCATCATCGGGTCGGCGGTCGCCACCAACACGCCGCAGCCGGCGAACTTCGGCTTCGGGACCGCCCAAGACCTCGCCACCTTCCAGGGGTCGAGCCCGAGCCTGGCCAGCCAGATCGCCAGTCTGCAGCAGCGCTTCGGCCGGTCCGAGGTCATCGAGAACCAGACCTTCACGATCCCCGGATCGATCAACTCCTACCAGCTGCGCGCCGAGAACCCGCAGGGTCCTTTCAGCCAGCCCATGCTCTCCCTCGTCTCGGGGAACTTCCCGACGGGGCCAGGCCAAGTGGCGGTGACGAGCGGTGTGGCATCGGACTTCAACCTGAAGATTGGTGATCTCTGGCACCAGGGCGGCACGGTCCGGCGTGTCGTCGGCATCGTGGAGAACCCCCAGAGCCTGCTCGACGAGTTCGCGCTCGTCGCGCCCGGCCAAGTGAAGGCGCCGAGCCAAGTCAGCGTGCTCTTCGACGCGCCTGGCGTGTCGCCGCACTCGATCGGACCAGGCGTGCTGACGCCGCAATCGGTGGCGGGCAACGCGCTCAACCCCGAGACCATCTCGATCGCCGGGCTGGTGCTCGGGATGCTGCTCATCGCCCTGGTGTCGATCGGAGGCTTCACGGTGCTCGCCCAGCGCCGGCTGCGCTCGCTCGGAATGCTCGAAGCTCTTGGCGCCACCGACAAAAACGTCGGTCTCGTCGTGCGGGCGAACGGTGGCGTCGTCGGCCTCGTCGGTGCGGTGGTCGGAGCCGTCGTCGGTCTCGTTGTCTGGCTCGCATATCGCCCCAGTCTCGAGCAAAGCGCCCACCATATGATCGGAATGTTCGCGCTGCCCTGGTTGGTGATCGTCTTGGCCATGGTGCTTGCAGTGGTGGCGACCTACTTTGCCGCCTCGCGTCCGGCGCGCTCGATAGCAAGGATCCCGATTGTTGCGGCCCTGTCGGGGCGACCGGCGCCTCCGCGGCAGATCCATCGCTCGGCGATCCCCGGCATCGTCTGCTTCGTGGTCGCCTTTTTGCTGCTGGGATATGCAGGCGCTGGCAGCGGGGCGAGGCCACGAACCCCAGAGCTGGCTCTCGGCATCGTCGCTCTCGTCCCCGGGGTGATCCTGCTCTCACCGTTCTGCCTCTCGGTGATGGCCCGGCTAGGCCAGCGGGCTCCAATCGCCATTCGCCTGCCGCTGCGCGACCTGGCGCGCTACCGGGCACGCTCGGGTTCGGCGCTGGCCGCGATCAGCCTCGGCATCCTGATCGCTGTCATCATCTCGCTCGTCTCCGCAGCGCGGTATTCGAACGTCCTCGACTATGCGGGACCGAATCTCGCCTCCAACCAGATCAACCTCTATACCCCGAACGGCCCCTACGGGCAGGAGAACCTGGGCCCGACGCAAAGTGGCCCGTCATCGGCCAGCCAATTGATCAGAATGCGGAAGACCGCCGATGCGATCGCCGCGTCGCTCGGTTCTCATGATGTCGTCGAGCTCGAGACGACCAGCGCGTCGCTCAACCACAACGCACCCGGGCGCAACTGGTCCGGACCGATCTACGTCGCTACTCCACAGCTGTTGCGGTCCTTCGGGATCAAGGCTTCTGAGGTGGACCCGAACGCCGACATCCTCACCATGCGACCAGGCTTGTCCGGGACCTCGGAGATGCAGCTCACGTACGACAGCGGCGGTGGGGTCTCCGCCGGTCCAGGGCAGGGGCCGGGCAGGGGGACGAGCGCTTCCTGCACCGCGAAGAACGGCTGCTTCCCGAATCCCGTCATCGAAGAGGTGGGCGCGCTGCCATCGGGGACTTCGGCACCGAATACTGTGATCACTGAGCACGCCGTCCACGCTCTCGGCCTGCAGGCAACCATCGCCGGCTGGCTGATCGAGACCCCCAGTCCACCCACTGCGGCGCAGATCACCAACGCTCGCCAGACGGCGACCACGGCGAACTTGACCATCGAGACCAAGAACAGCGCACCCTCGTCATCGCAGATCATCGACTGGGCGACGGTCTTCGGCATTGGCCTCGCCCTCGGCATCTTGGCGATGTCCGTCGGACTCATCCGCAGTGAGACGGCGGGCGACCTGCGTATCCTGGCGGCAACCGGTGCGAGCAGCCGGACGCGCCGCACCCTCACCGCGGTCACTGCTGGCGCGCTCGGCCTCCTCGGTGCGGTGCTCGGCACGGTGGCGGGCTACATCGGTGTCATCGGTTACATCCGGAGCAACGCCGAAAATGGTGGGATCGCCGCGCTGGGTGCCGTTCCCGTGGGCAACCTCCTTCTCATACTCGTCGGCATGCCGTTGATTGCGGCCGCGGTCGGCTGGCTCTTGGCAGGACGACAGCCGTCCGCCATGACCCATCAGCTCCTCGAATGACGGGTACCGAGCGGCGTGGTCTGATCGAGGCCGACCCAGTCCACCTGCGAGTTAATCGCATGACACGAGCGGACTCCAGCTCCGAAGGACGGACGGCAATTCCTCACGCATCGCCGTGAGGGGGCCCGTCCCCTTGACGCTGTCCCGCTCTTCGAGGACGAGGTGGAACATCACTTGGACACGGGACGACCCGGGGCCACCAGCGGATCGTGCCGATCTCGCCGCGGTTCTTCGCCAGCCTCGCCCGCTACCTCGACATGGAACGGCCTGCCGATTCGGGAAGCGACCGCGTCTTCCTCGTCCTGAAGGGCCCGAACCGAGGACATCCGCTGAGCAGCTCGGGTCTCGACGAGATCATCCGTGGATCCCGTCAACGCGCTGGGATCGATCATCTGACCTGCCACCAACTGCGCCACACCTGCCTGACCCGGTTGCGGGAAGCCGGGATGGCACTCGAGGCCGTGCAGGCTCAAGCTGGGCACCGTTCCATCGAGTCGACGCGCGTCTACCTGCATCTGTCCGCCGGCTGGCTGGCAACCGAGTACGCAACCGCGATGGCAGCGATCGACGCCGAGCCCGCTGGGGGGCAGTGATGCCCCGTCCGCACCAGCTGCAGGTGCTCGCGCTCACCCTCCTCGAGGAGTCCCTGGCCGAGTTCACTCAAGCCGGCTTCCTTGCGCTGACCAGCGCGAAGAACGGCGCCCGCGGATTCTGCGCCCGGTTCGGCACGCTCGAGGGCTGGACCGTCGCGCCGCTGGCGCGCTCGCCGCCCGGATGTCGCTCGGGGCCGACCACCTGATCGCCCGCCGGCCCCGGCTCGGTCCGATCATGACTGCCTACCACCCGGAGGTGTCGATCCTCTTCGCCGAGCACAGCGCCGCATTGGGCTTCGTTCCCAAGAGTGTCGAGAGGCAGTGGGCGGCTTTGGCGCAGGTATGCGCCCTGCATGCGGTGACCCCGAACGCCGTTACCCGCCAGATGCTCGACGCGTCCCACACCGCGCTGGAGGATGCCGCCGTCCGGCTCGGTGTTCGGCGACACGACAACCGGCATGCGATCTTGTTCGGACTGCAGGCGTCGCTGTTCCACTCCGGCTCCGCGACGAGCCGCCCCAGTCCCGGACCCGCCGGGCCGCCCCTCCGCGGAACCGCTGGGAGGACGTGCCCACCGTGTTGGCGCAAACCCTGAGCAACTACGTCGATCAGCTACGGCTCACCCGCCGGCCCGGCACCGTCGAGAACGAAGACGAGGCGCTGCGCGAGTTCGGGTGCTTCCTTGCACGAGAACACCCCGCTGTCACATCAGCGGCACAGGTGGGTCGCGGGCACGTCGAGGCATACAAGCGCTGGCTCGGCGAACGACCATCCCGCTACGGCGGGCAGCTGCACCGGCACACGATCCGTCGCCAACTGAACTCGGTGCAGCTGTGCTTCCAGCGGCTCATCGAGTGGGGCGCCGAAGACGCCCCGCCCCGGGCGCCGATCTTCCCCAGCGACCTGCCGATCAAGGACACAGCGCTTCCCCGGTTCCTCGACGACGCCGCCGCAGCGAAGCTGCTCGTCGCCGCCCGCGCCGACACCGATCCGGTCGTCCGGCTAATCGCGGAATTCCTTGCCCGAACTGGCATGCGCAAGAGCGAGCTCGTCGCTCTGACCACCGACGCGGTCGTCCAGATCGGCTCCGCCTATTGGCTGCGGATCCCGGTCGCCAAGCTGCACAACGACCGCTACATCCCGCTGCACCCACAACTCAAAGAGCTGCTCGACAGCTGGCTGGACTCCCGGCCGGACGGGCTGCGCTCAAAGTTGATGTTCATCGAGCGGGGGCGCGCGATGAGCACAGCCCGTGTCGACGCAGCAGTGGACAGGGTCGCCCGAGCCGCCGGCCTGGAGACAACGTCTCACCCCACCGCCTGCGCCACACGCTGGCCACCCAGGCCAAAGTGAGCGATGTTGTACCTGGCGCATCATTCGACATGGTTCGCGAACAGCTCTGTGCAGGGCGTTAGGAAATTCAACCGGTCCTGGTGGCTCGGTGGCCAAAGACGTTGGTCGAGGCCAGAGGTGGTATCCACCCTTCGCGTGAAGGTACATGCCACGATGTGGCAGCTGAGATTGTGGCGTCGCGTGACGGAACGTGTCGTCAGATGCTACCGCGAGGAGGTGCACATTGGGAAGGCGTGCGGCGGGATCGGCGGTGCTGGTGCTCGTGGGGGAGGCGACGCCTCTTCGGGTTGAAGAGGCGCTGTTCGAGGCGATGCTCGAAGGCTGGCGGCGCCAACACGCGGCCCGCCGGCTGTCGGGGGCGTTCAGTACTGGCCAGGAGAGAACGGTTCGTCGCTTTTGCGAGTTCTGTGGCACTTGGCCCTGGGCGTGGCGGTCCGAGCAGCTCGATACGTGGGTAGCGGAGCATCACTGGGCGCACTCGACGGTGCGCGGCTATCAAGGAGCGGTGGCGCTGTTCTTGGACTTCATCTGCGACCCCCGCTACGGCTGGATCGAGGCGTGCGAGCAGCAGATCGGTGAGGTGCCGACCCAGATCTACGACGAGCGCAACCGTGCAACCCACGTCGCCGAGCAAGAGGGCCGACCTGAGCGCCGCCCTCTCACCAGAGAAGAGCTTCAGGCGCTGTTCGATGTAGCGGACGAGGCGATCGCCGAGATCGCCCGCACCCATCGCAAGGGTTGGCTGGCGGCGTTCCGGGACGCCGCGTTGTTCAAGGTGATCTATGCCTGGGGGCTCCGTCGCAATGAGGCGGCGATGCTCGACATCTCGGACTTCTCGACCAACCCCGCCGCGCCGGAGCTCGGCCAGTTCGGGATGCTGGCGGTGCGTTACGGCAAGGCGATGCGCGGCAGCCCGCCTCGACGTCGCCAGGTGGCATCGGTGATGCCGTGGGCTGTGGAAGTCGTTGCCCAGTATCTCGAAGAGGTCCGTCCCCGCTTCGGGACCGCGGCCCTCGGCCCGGCGTTGTGGTTGACCGAGCGAGGTGAGCGGATCTCCCCTCGGCGCATCGACGAGCGGTTCGCCGCCTATCGCAAAGACGCCAACCTCCCGGTCGAATTATCGGTCCACTGCCTACGGCATAGTTACGTTTCCCATCTCATTGAGAACGGGGTCGACCCACTCTTTGTCCAACATCAGGTCGGCCATTCGTGGGCGTCGACCACCGCGTTGTACACCTCGGTCGGCCAAGATCACAAGAACCGAATGCTCCAAGTTGCACTCGGATTGATAGGAGAGGACCGGTGAGCCCAACACGAAAGTCCCAACAGGTGAAGATGGCGTTCCGCTGGCACCTCCGTCAGGTTATGGCGTCGAGGCAGATGTTCGCCACCTCGGATCTAGTCCCGCTGCTGGCAAGTCGGGGGGTGGTGCTGTCTCGAGAGCAGGTTTATCGCCTGGTGGCCCGCACCCCCCAGCGTCTGAACCTCACCACATTGGCGGCACTGTGCGATATCTTCGACGTCGATCCCGGGGAGCTGATCGAGCCGGTGCGTGCCGAATCGGCGATATCACCCAAAGACAAGGTGCCAGCAGGGGTGGTCACCGACCTGCTCCCGCGTCGGGCGAGGATCGTGCCCGATGCACCACGCTGATGGTCGGCACTGCTCGCTGCCCAGCGGGCCACGAACTCGGTGGGGCCGCCGTCCGGTCGAGCCTGTGCCGACATTGTCGGATCGAGGCAATCTTGGCGGCTGTGATGAGCCAATGTCCTCGGTTGTCGAAAGACGCGGTGGTCGCGGCGGTCAAGGCGACAGCCGACAGCCCGGCTGCTCTCCGTGATCTGGCTGCGTCGCTGGCGGCCGGTCCCGAGGTGCTGTTGGCTGGAGCCCCGCCGATCGTCGCCCGCCTCGTCGCCGAACTGCAAGCCAAAGGCGCCGCTCTTCCCGACCCGGCATGTCACGGTTGTGGGCGCCGCGGTCTGGAGCTCACCCGTGCTGGTGTCACCGGGTGGTGCAAACGGTGCCGGGCCCACCAGCTCGCCGAAGCCTGCACCGTCTGTCGACGGGTGGGTGTCGTGGTCGGGCGGACCGTCGCCGGCGGTGCCTTGTGCTTCAGATGCGCACCGCGCCCACGGCGGACCTGTGGACGCTGTGGGCGGACGGCCCTGATCGCTTGTCGAGCCCGGGACGGCGAACCCGACATCTGCAACTCGTGCTTTCGGCCGCCGGTGGCGGTCTGCGGCGTTTGCGGCAAGGACAAGCCCTGCCGTTTCGTCGCCGACGGCCACCCGATCTGCCAGTCGTGCGCGCCACGACGGCAGCTCGTCTGCGCACATTGCGGAGAACTGCACCCAGCTTCTGCTCGGTGGCCCGAAGGTCCGGTGTGCGAGTCGTGCTACCGGCAAGGCCTGCGGCGCCGGGGGAACTGCGTCAGCTGCGGTGAAGAACGCCGTCTGGTGGATCCCCCCGGCCCCGGAGCCACCCGCTGTTCGACTTGTGCGCAGCACGACCCGCTCGGCCGGGTGTGTGTCGCTTGCGGAATCGAAGACCTCACCTACGAAGGGGGCTGTTGTGTGCGGTGCTCGCTGTCCCGCCGGGCCGATGCTTTGTTGGCAGGTAACGACGGTGTTGTGGCACCCGTGCTGTCCCCGGTTCGTGACGCGATCGCTACCGCCCGCCAGCCCTATTCCGCCCATAACTGGCTGCATTCGTCGGCTGCCGCCGCGATCCTCGCCGACATCTCCTCGGGTGCCCTTCCGCTCAGTCACGAAGCGCTCGACGCGCACCCCCATCGACGAGCAGCAGCGTTCCTCCGCCAGCTGCTCGTCGTCCATGGCGCTCTCGGTGTCCGCGACGAACCGCTCGCGGCGCTGGAAACCTGGGTTGCTGCCCGACTCGCTACTGTCACCGATCCCGACCAGCGCCGCATCTTGCGGTCGTATGCAACCTGGCGGGTACTGCGCCGGGCCCGCACCCGGGCCGCCCGGTCATCTCGGCCTCGGACGGTCACCGCGTACCCCAAAGCCTGTCTGGCCACCGCCATCGCGTTCGTCGACTGGTTGTCACGACGTGGCGTCACCCTCAGCGGCTGCGCTCAAGGCGACATCGAGGCTTGGTCGGAGCACGCGGGAGCTTCCGCCTACCAGGTCGCCGACTTCTTGAACTGGGCCGCCGGTGCCAAGCACATCACCCGGCTCACCTTGACCAACCGTCCTTCCAATGACGGACCCGCGATGGACGACCAGCACCGGTGGGCGCTCGTCGAACGGCTCCTCCACGACGGCGACATCCCGCTCGGTGACCGGGTCGCCGGATGCCTCGTCCTGCTCTACGCCCAGCAGCACAGCCGGATCGTCGCTCTGCGCGTGGACCAAGTCATCAACGACAATGACGTCGTCTACCTCCAGCTCGGTGCCCATAGGACCATCGCTCCTGAACCCTTCGGGCATCTGCTCGTCGAACTCGCTGCAGCTGGACGGTCCCACACCGGAGTCGGCTCACCATCGTCTTCACCCTGGTTGTTTCCCGGACTCCACCCCGGTCGGCCGCTGCACCCAGCCACCATCGGCCTTCGACTGCGCCGCCTCGGCGTGCCAACTATGTCCGGGCGCCGATCAGCCCTCATGCACCTCGCCAGCCGCCTACCCGCCGCCGTCCTCGCTGAGTTGCTCCACATTCACCCCACCACCGCTGTCCACTGGGTCGCCACCGCCGGTGGAGACTGGTCCACCTACGCGGCCCAGGTAGCTCGTGACCGGTGATCACCAATCCTGTCGAATGCCTCCGCCCACCACCACACTCACGATGGCATTCGACACAGACCGAACATCGCTCACTACCAGTATCAACCGAGGAATGTCGCTCGAAGCGATCGCCGCGTTGCTCGGCCATCGCTCCTTGACAATGTCGCTCGTCTACGCCCGCATCGCCGACCGCACCGTGGCCAACGAGTACTTCGCTGTCTCGGAGAAGGTCGAGGCCCTCTGCAACCAGCCGAACGCCCTGCCCGCGGACGCCGAGGGCAGCGAGATGTCCAAGCTCCGCAAGGAGATGCATCAGCGCATGCTCGGCAACGGCTATTGCGCCCGCCCGGTCGAGCTGGACTGCCACTTCGAATCGATCTGCGAGGCCTGCACCCACTTCGTGACCACCATTGAGTTCAGACCCACGCTGCAGCGCCAACGCAACGACGCAGAGCGCAAGGGCCAACTCGGTCGCCAGAAGATCTTCGACGGACTCCTCACCAGACTCAGCGACCAAGCTTCATAACCGCGCTCGCAACCCAATGACGGGTCGTGCAGGAAGATCTCGGTTCACCCCCTTGACACGATCACCTGCATAACGCCGGGATCCTCGTCGGCCAGCCAACTATTGCCCGCCAGCTCCGCATGGGCGTCCTTGCGGCCTTGGACCAGCGCATCGCCACGCGCTACCACATAAAGGCCATGGACATCGGCACCGCCGCGACGCCCTCAATCAACGTTGCCGCCAACATGTGTCAGGCCTGGAAGGCTGCGAGTTGTTCGCGGTTGGCGATCGTAAGCTTCTGGTAGGCGTGGGTGAGGTGCCCTTCGACGGTTCGAGTGGTTATGAACAGGTTTTGGGCGATGTCGCGGTTGGAAAGGCCGGCGGCGGCGAGCCGGACAACGCGACGCTCGCTTGGGGTCAGCGAGTCGGGTCCCGTGAGGAGGAGTCGTCGAGGTCGCCCGCCGGCGGCGATGAGCTCGGTGCGGGCCCGTTCTGCCAACGCGAGCGCCCCGCAGCGATGGGCGAGGTCAAGCGCCGGGCGCAGCACCTCTCGGCTCTCCGTTCGCTGTCCGGCGCGCCGCAGCGCTGCTCCAAGGTCGGTCATGGCGCGGGCATGCTCGAGTCGCGCCCCGGAACCCTCAAGCACCCGTACCGCCTGGCCGAGCAACTCGATGCCAGGCCTGCCGCCCTCCGCGAGGCCAGTTGCCCGCAGCGCCATGCCAAGAACGCGCCGGGCGTTGTAGGCCCGGGCGAGCGCAAGCTCTTCGGCCGCAAGCGCCCTCGCTTCGTCCTGTTGGCCGAGCGCGAGGTGGGCAAGGGCCGCGTCGGAGCGCCACGGCGTGGTCGGCGGGCTCGGGTTGTGGATGCGAGTGAAGAGGTCACCGGCGGCCAGGAGGTCTTTCAGCGCCTCCGCCGGGCGAAGCTTGGCGAGGCTGAGCCGGCCTCGGGCCGCCAGCACATAGCCGCCGTAGACCATAGACGGGTACTGCTCGCCGAGCCGGTAGCGCTGATCGGCCTCTTCGGCCGCCTCCAGTTCACCGCGTTCCGCAAGCGACTCGAGCAGCACCACGAGGGCGTGGGTGGCAGGGGGCCCGGGCGGGCGGGGGGCAGTCTCGAGCGCGGCGCGTGCGTCCGCTTCGGCTTCGGCGAGGTTGCCGAGGCGGAAATGAGCAAGGGCCCGGTAGCACGACACGACGAGCGCGTGCCGCAGCGAGCCGAGCCGGCGGGCGTCCGCTAGAGCTTGGTCGAAACGCGGCAGCACCTCGTCGTAGCGCTCCGCGAGGACAAGCGCGGCGCAGGGATAGTAGAAGAACTGGGGTCGCTCGCGCACCACGGACAGGAACGGCGGCGCCTCCTCGAGCGCGCGGAGCGCGAGTCGCACGACCGTCTCCGCCGGCTCGATCGCCATGGAAGCTGCGAGCGCCAGCGTGCCGAATACGTTCGACGGAACGTCTTTCTCGTCCAACCCGCGCAGGTGCGCGATCCGCGTTGCGGCCGCGTCCGCGGTGTCTGCGTCGAGCTGGGCCACGCCGAGGGCGGCAGCCTCGAGCGTCAGGGCCGCGGTACGGTCGAGACCGCTGAGACGGGCGCCTGTCTTCTCGAACACCGCTAGCGCCTCGCGGGTGCGGCCATCGACCTGGAGCAGGGCTGCCAGTTCGAGCGCGATCGTGACCTGGGCGCTCGCGTCGGTTGCTGCCTCGAGTGCAGCCTCGAGATCGGTCAACGCTAGCGGGTCATCCGCGTAGGACTCGGCAAAGCCGAGGTAGCGTAGGACATCGGGGCGAACGGGCTCGGGCGGGGGCTCGGCCAACGCCCGCCGCAGATACGCGACGGCCGAGCTTGGAGCGCCATTCGCGATGGCGGTCTTGGCGACCGCGCAGAGTGAATCGACGACCCAATCGTCCCGGGCGGGATCGGTCGCCAACAGGTGGGCCGCGACCAGCTGCGCGGACGCGCCCTCGTTCGCCAGGGCGCGCGCCGCCGCCGCGTGCAGGGCTGCCCGCTCACCGGGGTTGAGGTTCGCCTCCACCGCCGCCCGTACCAGCGGGTGCACGAAGCGCAGCGGCCGACCCTCCTCCACGAGCCCGGCGACGGCTAGCTCGTCGACCCCGGCACCGGCTCTCCTTGGGTCCACCTCGGCGAGGGAGGCAGCCAGTCGAGGCTCGGCCTCACCTAGAACGGCGGCCGCTCCTGCCAACCCGCGGGCGACGGCTGACATGCGGCCCAGCCGCCGCACGACCCACTGCGAAACCGCGCGGGGGGCGAGCGTCTCGAGGCGCGGACTGGCCGCCGCCGTCGGCTCGATGCCCTCCTCACCAATGGCGCGTACGAGCTCCCGCACGAGGAATGGAACGCCGCCGGTGAGCTGATGGCAGGCGTTCCCGAAAGCCGGCTCCACGTCGGAGCCGAGACCCAGCCGCACCAGCTCGGCCACCGCCCGCCCGGTCAACGGCGCAAGCGCAACGACCTCCGTGGGAGGTTCGGCGGAGAGGGCGGCCAGAACCGGCGGATCATCAGGCGACCGAGCGGGCCGTGCCGCCGCCACGACCGCGATCGGCAGCTCGTCAACCCTTCGCCCGAGGTAGTGCAGGAAACGCAGGGACGCCTGGTCAGCCCAGTGGACGTCGTCGATGCACAGCAGCAGCGGGGAGAGCCGGCCCAGGTTCGCACACAGCCAGTAGAGGCCGTGCAGGATCGCGAACGAAGAGTCGGGCAGCGCGTCGGTGACCTCACCCTCAGGTGGCGCAACGCCGAGCAGGGCTGCCGCGTGCCCGGCCGCGCCCGCAAGCAACTCCGCTCGCTCCGAGGGCGACGCCGCGACCACCAGAGCCTCGAACAGCTGGCGCACCAGCCCGTACGCGAACTCCCGCTCTAGTTCCGATCCCCTGGCGCTCAGGGTCGTGAGGCCAAGCTTGCGACCACGTAGGCCTGCCTCCACGATCAACCGCGACTTGCCGATCCCCGCCGGCCCCTCGAGCAGCAGCAGCGAACCGCGTCCCGCGATCGCGTCACCCATGCGCTGATCGATCCGGGCCAGAGGCGCGTCTCGCTCCAGAAGCACTGGCGCGGCTTCAACCGTGGTCACCGATGCCGACCCTACACCGCCAAAACTCCTCGGTCGGTCCCCGCAAATACACGTGGTCTCCCACGTCGCGAACCCGACCCGGCGCCGCCATCCTCAGACCTGTTGACCCCAAGGCGGCGAGGTCCAGGACCATGATCCATCCCTACATTGCCAGGAACCACCGAGTGTCCGTCCCGGCCGCGGAACTATCACGACCTCGTCGGAGAGCACGCACTCGCGCCAAGCCAGCGAACGCGGCGTGACATCCAAGAGGGGTGGGGGCAAAGTTCAGTCACCTCGACAGCCGAGCAGCGAGCCTGTCGGCGACAAGGTATTTCTCACGTCGGAGTGGACCAAGGCGCCTGAGCCCCTCCACGATCGCATGGCGGTTGCGCTCGCTCCCCGGGGGCCTGCTGGGGTCAGAGCGTCTAAGCAATCCCAAGGAGCACCACGTCCATCCATGTCGTCGAACCGAACGGCGGGGAGCAATCGGGCGGCGGGCCGATCCGCTGTCGTATCATCGAGGACGGCTCGCACACCCAGCATCGGCTTGGCCTCATCGAGGCGACGGTCCCGCCGGGACCGGCCGGGCCGCCCCAGCACGTTCATCGTGAGCACGACGAGGTCTTCATCGTGACCGAGGGCACACTCCGATTTACCTCGGAGGACGAAAGTGCCGATGCCGGAGCGGGGGCGTGCGTCACGGTTCCGGCGGGGACACCGCATACCTTTTTCAATCCCTTCGCCGAGCCAGCCAAGTTCCTATGCACGCTGACCCCCGACCTCTACGTCAAGTATTTCCGCGATCTGAGCGCCCTACCCGTCGATGAGCAGGGGCTGCTCGATCTTGCAGATATCGGCAAGGCGATGGCGAAATACGCGACAGAAGTGATCCGCTAGCCAAAGCTACCTACACGCGTGATGGATCAACGGAACACGCACATCGACGGCTCTCGCGACCCGGCCCAGGACAAAGCCTGCGTTTCCGCCACTTGCCTAGCCACCACAGCCACAAACAGCGGCGCTCGGGTGAACCCAGCCGACAGGTCCCCAGTTCAGCCATTCCACGAGACACGAACGAAAGAGAAGGCAAAGCCACATGACCACACTCGACGGTGCCAACGAGCACTGCGCGAAAGTAATCGTCGCGCGTACCTTGGGTCGTACCCTTGGTTCACGAGCACGCCGTCGCCTCGTCCGGGCGATGACGACGACGGGGATCGGTGTCAGCCTCTTGGTGCTCAGTCCCGCGCTGCTAACCACGACAGACGCCTCGGCTGCCTCGGTCCCGTCCATCAGCGCGGTCTACGTTTCGGGAGCTACGTCTTCGCCGACGGTCACCGTCACCGGTCAGGGGTTCGGCACCGAGTCGGCCCTGGGGGTAGCCCAAGACCCGGTGGCGTACTTTCCGACGGGTGTGAGCAACAACTGCAACAACAACCTCGGCAATGACTACGGCGCCAACCTGTACCTGCAGGATACGAGCGCAAACTGGAATGCGGGAGAAG
>JAJZMD010000295.1 GCA_021803085.1 Actinomycetes bacterium | reverse complement strand
TCGTAGGAGGGCGCTTCCTCCGGGGGGTGCTCCGGCATGCAGACAAGTAAAACAACATGCCGGTGATTTCGCGAATCCCCTGGTCAATGGGCTGCGAGCGGTTGCGCGACCCTCTGAACAGTTACCGCGATTCATAGTCACCGAAGTTCGCGCTCGAGCTGAGCTGCGGGGACCCCTCCGGGGAGCATCCACCACTTTGGGTGGTGGCTCCTCCAGCCTCGGGACTGCCAAGTCCCCGAGCGCTGGAGGAACCACTGGCCATGTTGACCCAGGAGGAGTACATGGACGTCGTCGCCCTGCGACGCCAAGGCTGGACGATCGGCCAGATCGCCGACGCGATCGGAAAGCACCCCGCCACGGTGTCGTCCTGGCTGCAACGGGGCGGTCCGCCGCCCCGGCGCCGGCCGTCGGCCGGCCACGTGCCCGTCGTCGACGAGCGCATAGCTCGGCGCGTCGGTGAGCTGCTCGGCGCCAACGAGAACCTGCTCGCCACCTCGATCGAGCGGATCCTTCGCGTCGAGGGCTACACCGGCTCCTACGAGAGCCTGGTGCGGCACCTGCGAGAGGTGCGCGGCGTACGCCGGCCGGCGCCGGCCGTGAGCGTGCCGATCGAGACGCCCGCCGGCCAAGAGTTCCAGTTCGACTGGTCCGACTGCTGCGACTGGGGCGAGGTCTGGGGCCTCGGCGAGCTGCACTGCTTCGGGGCGGTGCTGTGCTTCTCGCGTCGTCGGTTCTGGTGGTTCGCACCCTCGATCGACCGGGAGCACACCTTCGAGGGGCTCGTGCGCTTCTTCGAGGACGTGGGCGGCATCGCGGCGATCGGTCGCACCGACCGGATGGGGGCGCTCGGCACGAGCCGGGGCGGGATCTTCCGCTTCTGCCCGGAGGCGACCGAGTTCGCCCGCTACCACGGCTTCAGCCTCAAAGCCTGCCGGGCCAAGGACGCGAAGCGCAAGGGGAAGACCGAGCGCCCCTTCGGGGAGCTGAACTCGGCCTTCATGCAGGAGATGGCGCTCGAGCCGCCTTCGTCGGTCGCCGAGCTCAACCGGCGGACGGTGAGGTGGCTTGCGACCTACGTGCATCCACGGCTGCACCGTGCGACCGGCGAGGCGCCTGAGGCTCGCCTTGAGGCCGAGCGCTCGCTTCTTTCGCCGCTTCCCCGTGTCCGCTTCGACACCGCCCGGCGAGAGCCCCGCGTGGTCAGCGCTCCCTTCCCCCTCATCGAGGTGGACCGGGTCCCCTATTCGGTCCCGCCCGCCCTCGTCGGCCAGAGCGTCGAGGTGCGCCTCCCGGTCGATGCCGGGGTGATCGAGATCCGCCATCGCGGTGAGCTCGTCGTCACCCATCGCCTTGGCACCCCGGGCACCGGGCCGGTGTGGGACCCGGCGCACCGTGCCGCCGCAGAGGAGATCGCCCTCGCCCCGCACCGGGCGCACCTGCGCCTGCTCCCTGAGGTATCCGCCACGGCGGGGTCGGCACCGGAGGGGCTGCTCGAGCTCGGACCGGGCGACTACGAGGTGGCGCCGGTCGAGCTCTCCCGCTACGACCTCGGCTGTGGCTGCAGCGGGACGGGCGCATGAGCGCGCACCCCGGCGGGATCTACGAGGCGGTGAAGGACGACCTCGGCTACCTGAAGTTGACCAAGGCCGCCGAGGTCTTCGCAGAGCTCGCCGAGCAGGCGAAGGCGCAGGGCTTGAGCCACGTCGAGTACTTGGCCGCGGTGGCAGCCGCCGAGGCGGCCCACAGCCGAGACCGGCGCCTTCAAGCCCGGATGCGCTTCGCGCACCTGCCCTGGCGCCACACCCTCTCGGACTTCGACTTCTCCTTCCAGCCCTCTGTCGACAAGAAGCTCGTCGAGGACCTCGCGAGCTGCCGCTTTGTCCAAGAGGGACGCCCCGTGATGCTGCTCGGCCAGCCCGGGACGGGAAAGACGATGCTCGCCTCCATCCTGCTGTCCGCAGCGGTGGAGGCCGGCTACCGGGGGTTCTTCACCTCGGCCGGCGACCTCGTCGCGAACATGGCCGCCGCCTACGCCGATGGCAGCTTCTCGACGCGCATGCGCGCCTACAGCGGCCCGTCGGTGCTCGTGATCGACGACCTCGGCCTTGTCGGCTTCGACCGCGCCCAGGCCAATGCCCTGTTCCAGGTGATCAACCGCCGCTACGAGCGGGGCTCGTCCACGATCGTGACGACCAACCGGTCGTTGTCTTCCTGGGGCGAGCTCTTCGGCTCCGATCCCGTGGTCGCAGCTGCCGTGCTCGATCGCCTCTTGCACCGGGCGGTCGTCATCAACATCAAGGGCCCGTCGTTCCGCCTTCGTGAGCACCAAGCGCTCACCGAGGCGCATCGCTAGGCCGGTCGTGACCTTCCTCGTGCTCTCCGTTCTCGCCGTGCTCGCGGCAGCGCTGTGGCTCGCCATGGTGCCGCCGGCGATTGACCGGCGCGTGCCGGGAGCGCCTCGACCCGGCCGGCCACACGACGCCGGTCCACCACCGCAGCGGCGCAGCCGGGCACCGCCGAGCGCTTTGCTCGATCGGCCGACGGCAGGGGTCATCCCCATCCACTTGCTGGCGCAGCGCTGGCCCGAGCTGTCCTGGCCGCCTCCAGCTCAAGTCCCATCCCTTCGACCACCATCCCCTGCCGTCACGCCGACATCCCGTGATCCTTGACACTGCCGGATTGCCCTGCGAGTCTCATCACCTCGGAGGAGTCACCACTCTCAGTCATCGCGACATTCGTTGACCAGAAATCGCGACATTCAGATGACCGCGGATAAGCGCGCGCGAGGGCGGCCGCGA
>JAJZMD010000064.1 GCA_021803085.1 Actinomycetes bacterium | reverse complement strand
GCCGCAGCGAGAAGCGCGTGGCGATCCGCTGGTCGAGTGCGGCGAAGGTTCCCATGCGCAGCTGGCGGTTGAGGGTCGGCTGGCCGACGAGCAGCCCGGAAAACGGGGAGGTCGAGTCCATGTTGCCATTCGTCAACAACCGCAGCTCCTCGAGCTGGGCGGGCTCGAGGAGGTGGGCCTCGTCACAGACGAGGATCACCTTGCGGTGGCGCTCGTCCTCCTCGGCCGCGAGCAGGTCCTGGGCCTGGGCCATCAGCTCGGCCTTCAGATAACGCGGCTCGGCCCCGAGGGCACGGACGATCGTCACATACAGCCCACGCGTCCCAAAGGCGGGATTCGCGATGTAGATCACCTGGTGGCGGGTCGGATCAAGCGCCGAGACGGCGGCGCGCACCGCAACGGTCTTGCCCGCTCCGACGTCGCCCGTGATCACCCCGAGGGCGGACTCGGCGACGACGAAGTGGATCCGGGCGACGGCTTCCGCGTGGGACTGACGGCTGAACAAGTCCTTCGGCGCGATCGCCTTGCCGAAGGGCGTGCGCGAGAGGCCGAAGTGCGCCGCCCATGGTGCGGCGCTCATGCCTGCTCCGCCTGTGGCTGCTCGGTGACGTCGGCGGCGAACATCTGCAGCTGGGAGAAGTCGATCTCCCCGTCGGTGCCTGCCTCTTCCTCGTGCGCCTTCTGCACAAGAGCCAGGTAGTCGATTCCCGTCGGCTCGGGGTCGGGACGCTTTGCCTGGGGAACGGCGCGATGGGTGTGGCGCTTGGTGACAAAGGGCGTCGCCACCCCGGCTGGGCGGCCGTCGTAAAAGACGTCGATGCGAGTGAGATCGGCCGGGTCATAGCGCAGCTCGACTCGACGGCTGACGAGGGCGGGATCAACCGCATAGGCGTTGCCCTCGAGAGGGACGGTCGCCGTGCGCGTGACCTTGCGGGTCACCGACCACAAGAACGCCTCGTGCAGTTTGTCTTCAGCGACGCCCGGGTGCGGGCCGTCCGCCTCGTAGCGCTCGATCGGGGACTGCTTGGTCTCGGCGTGGATGCGCCGGTTGGCCACCTGGGCGACCCAGGCGGAGAAGGCGTCGTTCAGCTCCTCGAGACTCGCGATGCCCCGGTGCATCGCCTCTTCGAGGAAGGCTTCCCTGATGTAACGGTTTGCCCGTTCCTGCTTTCCCCGGCCTTCAGGCGAGTAGGGCGCCGAGTGCACGAGGCGGATGCCGAGCACCGCGCAGGTGCGCGTCAGCCAACTATTGGCGAACGGCGCACCGTTATCGGCATAGAGCACCCGGGGAAGGCCCCGGTGCCCGATGGCCTGGCGCAAAAGGTCCTGGCACGCCCGGGCGTTCTCGTGCGCGTAGAAGCGGCCGTCGACGATGAGGCGGCTGTGATCATCCACGATCAAGAACAGCTTGGCCCGCACCGACGCGTCGAGTTTCGGAAACGGCACGAACGGGCCCACGAGAACGTCGGTGATCCAGCGATCATTGGAGTGCTCGGCCTCGTAGCGGCCGAAGGCCTTGCTTTCAGCGGCGAGTGCCTCGCGGTGCAGCCCGGCGCGGCGCAGCTGCTCGCGCACGGTCCGCTCGGCGACGGTGATGCCGTGGCGGTGATAGAGGATCGAGGCGATCTGGGCTGCTGAGCGCGTCGGGAGCTCGAGGCGGAGCGCACAGGCCTCGTCGAACAGCTCGGGATGGGCGCGCAGCACCCCGGTGTCTGCGCGCGGCGTCGGCCGGAGCGCGGCGAGGCCGCCTTTGCGCCATGCCCGCACCCACCGGTCGATGCTCGATCGCGAGTAGCGGCGCTCGTCCCCCTCAGGGTGCAGGTGCCGACGCTCGGCGATGGCGCGCACGACCGCGCCGCGTTCGGCCTTGGTCAGGTGCTCGTTCGTCGCCTCGGCGATCACGCCGAAACGGTGCACGGCGATCGCTTCGTCACGGTCAGGTTCCACCGGTTCCGTCCTTTGTCTGCTGGGGAAAGGGGACGGGAGGCATGAAACGCCGTTTGCCGATGACGAGATAGGGCGAGCTGGCGTTGGTGCACAACAGGCCCCCGCCGCTCACGGCCGATGCAAAGCGAGAGGGCCCGAGGATCGCCCAGCCCGGGAGCGCGCTCGCCGCCATGAACGCGTCGCCGAGCGCGCCGAGCGCTCTTTGGGCCGTGCTGCCGACTCGGTGGCCGCTCCCTTCGGCACCGAGCTCGAGAGCGAGCGCAGAGAAGGCGACGACGAGCGGCTCGGCGCGCGATGAGAACCGTCGGATCCAGCCCCTCGCCGTCGTGTGCGGGACGACGAGCGCGGACGCAACGGGCCGCACGCCGCATCGCCCCTCGAGCACCGCGGTGATCGACTGGCCGATCGCCTCGACGGCATCGAGGCGCTTCACGAGGACGAACGCCGGCAGCAGGGCGTGGGTGACCGCGCAGCGAGCACAGCGGGCCCGTCGGACAAAGACGTTGCGGCAGCGCCCGAGGACACGAACGGGTCGCAGGTAGCCGGACCAGAAAGTCATCGGCCGAGCACAGCTCGGGCAGTCCGGGCGTGGAGCCTCGATGTTCTTGCCGAGCGCTACGTAGGCGTCGACCGACAGCGCGCAGGGCCATACGATGGCCACAGGTGGCAACACCGCCTTGGACCCTCTCTCGCGTTCAGTCGACCAAACGGAGCCGCGGGAGAGGGTCCCTCGCGTTCAGGGACGCCTCATCCTCTCCGTTCGCCGCCTCGTTCGGCCAACTGCGCGTCGTCAAAGAGCACGGCCGACGCGGTCGTCGGGGGCCTCAGGTAGTCATGCCGCTAACAACCGTGAGGCGTGCC
>JAJZMD010000213.1 GCA_021803085.1 Actinomycetes bacterium | reverse complement strand
ACCACCGACGCCGTGCAGCTGCTCGGCGGCTACGGGTACACCACCGAGTTCCCGGTCGAGCGGTTCATGCGCGACGCCAAGATCACCCAGATCTACGAGGGCACCAACCAGGTCCAGCGAGTGGTGATCGCCAAGAAGCTGCTGGGGTAGGGTGTTCGGCCGGCATGCCGGCCCCCGGATTGACGGATTTTCAGGGATCATCCCTCCTTCGTCCCTACACCGGCAGGGTGGGACCGTGGCGACGATCCGCGAGCGCAAGCCGGGTGTGTGGGAGGTCCGCACCTTCCTCGGCCGCGACGAACGGGGCCGGCCATTCAGGTGAGCAAGACCGTCCGGGGTGGCCGGCGGGACGCCAACAAGGCGGCGGCCGGGATGACGCTCACGACGGCGACGGCGACGGCGACGGCAAAGGTCACCATTGGACAGCTGCTCGAACTGTGGGTCGACCAGCAGGCACCGTCCTGGGCTCCGTCCACCGAACAGAACCAGCTGAGCCGGGTCCGGCTGGTGAAAGCCGATCCCATTGCCAACATCCCCCTTGTGCGGCTGACTGCGGTCGACGTCAACCGCTGGCACGCTCGATTGGCACGCGGGGGCGTGGGTGAGGGCTCCATCAGAAACCAGCACCTCGTCCTCAGGGCGGCCGTCACCCAGGCCGTCCGCAGGGGCTGGGTGACGACGAACGTCGTGGCCGTCGCCCATCCCGGACGACGCAAGCAGTCTCCCCGGGGGTCGCTGTCCACCGACGAGGTCCGTCGGGTCCTCGCCACCGCGGACGAGCTCGTGGAATCTGGCAAGGTGGAACCTGCCGCCGGCGTCGCCCTACGGCTCGCCGCGCTGACAGGCGCCCGGCGTTCGGAGCTGGCCGCGCTGCAATGGAACGACCTGCAGGACGATCACCTCACCATCGATTCGAGCCTGGCCATCATTCGCCACGGACGTGCCGGTTCTCCGGCCACGCCCACCCTCCGGGACGATCCCACGAAGACCGCCAACCACAGGACCGTCAGCCTCGACCCCGTCACCGTCGAACGGTTGGGCTACCTCAGGCGGGATTACGCCCAATTCGGGCCGTGGATCCTGGCCGCCGGGGATCGTCCGGTGAATCCGGAGCGGCTCGGAGCATGGTGGCGGCGTGCCCGTGACGCAGCCGGCGTCGACCAGCGCTGGCGGCTGCACGATCTCCGACACTGGTCAGCCACCACCGCCATCGCCCAGGGTCACGACATCCGTACAGTTGGCAACCGCCTGGGCCACGCCAACCCGGCCATGACGCTCCGGGTCTACGCCCACGCCGTCGAGTCGACCGACGGGCCCATTGCCGAGATGCTGGGGCATGTGCTGGATGGCGGACCAGTTGTCGAGGGAAGCAGGTGGGGTTAGCGCCACGAACTGCGTGGCCGCTTGCCGGGGGATCCGAATGGGCATTTTCGTATATGTCGACAACTCGAATGTGTGGATCGAGGGTCAGCGAGTCAGCGCGGTCGCCCGCAATCTCGCTCCCGACATCGTGACTGCCATGACCGACCACGTCCTCGATACCAGCTGGTCGTACGATTTTGGCCGCTTGTACGGATTGGCCTGTCCAGATGATCAGTTGATTGGACGGAGTGCACTCTTCGGATCTCGTCCGCCTCCGAATGACTCGCTGTGGCACCGGGCCGAGGACGAAGGGTTCGAGGTCTTCGTCCACGATCGTAATGCCGCCAATCGCGAGAAGAAGGTGGACGTCCACATCGCGACGACGATGACCGAAGATTCATACGAGTACATGAAGCCTGATCGTGATATCGCTCTCCTTGTCGCAGGCGACGGTGATTATGTTCCGGTGATCCAATCGCTGCAACGGCGCGGGATCCCTGTGCGCTGCATGTTTTGGGCGCATGCGAGCAGAGAGCTTCGCGAGACCTGCTCGGAGTTCTTTGATTTGAATCCCCATCTCGAGTTCTTGGCACGGTAGACAGCGAGCGATCTCGCTGGCGCAATTCAGGGAGCTCCCGCGTGCCAACCTGTACCGCACCAATGAGCACGTTCATCGCCCGATGTGGGTTCCGAGTAGCTCCTCCAGCGCTACCCGAGGGATGACGATCCTCCGACCGAGCCGGATGGCGGGGAGCTCGCCCCTCGCGACTAGCTCGTACGCGAGCCCCCTGGAGATGTCCAGAAGGTAGGCGGCATCGTCGACCGACAACACCAGGGGCCGGTCGATCGCCGCCGACTGCCCCATGTCGCCTCCGAAACGCCCCCCGTCGTCGTTCCTGGGCGGCAGTGAGCGGCTCCTGCCGGCTGTCGGGCCGGCGGTGATCGGATGGAAGCTCGCCCCCAGGGATACGGTCCTCTTGGCGCTGGGACGTGTCGTGGCCATGGTCGGTCTCCTGTCTTCGAAGGGGTTGGTCGGAGCCATCGTCCGCGCCGACGTCACCCCGGGCGTCACCTCGGTTGAAGATCCCGCGCGATGCGTGTCCGAGACCTGCCAAGCAGGAAAGGTCGGACTGTCGGACATCGTGGCCAAAGCCGATCGGGCGAACCGAAGTCCGGGGGCCGTCGTGTCAAGTGAACCCGTGCCGGCCGCCGGATGGACTCCGGCCGGCACCGTGGCCGAGCGGGCATCGAGCCCGCCCCGACCACGACCGTGACCACCAGCCTGCGTTACCGGACCTGGACGCAACATTCCACACCTGTGCATCATGGGATGCGGCCCGCCCTGCGGGCGGGTTCCGACCCGCTGCCGCGAGCCGGAGCGGTCGCAGGTGGGCGGCCCCCTTGGGCGATAGGTGCCGCCGTCGCGTGGGAGCCGAGATGACCGGAGACGAGGACCACGCGCTCGTTCCAGGGTGACGTGCCAACCCTGTCACCCCCTCCGTCACCCTCCCTTGGCCGGGTAGGGCCAGGCGCCGGCTTGGCGTGTCGCGCAGCACACCCGGGCCGCAGGTGGCGTCACCCTCTACCATTCGTGGCGTGCTTTGCCGGGATCCCCAACCGTGACCGACGATGTGAGCGCCCTCGCCGAACGGGCGCGCAACCGCTTGGTGGTACTCCGCGGGCACTTCTCGCATCCAGTTCGAATCGAGGGACTGGACCAGGTGGGGGCCGATCTGTGGCAGCTTCGGGTGCGCGCCGGCGACGGAGCCCTGTCCGAGACGACTGTCACCCTGGCCGAATTGGAGAAGGCGCTCGCCGAAGCCGCCGAGGCCCACCCCCAGGTGCCGCCACACGACTTCTTCCGCCTGGTCGAGGGGCAGCGGATCCGGCTGGCCTACTCGCACGACCCCTACTTCGCGGTCTCGATGTCCGGAGTCCGGGGATTGCCGCACCAGATCGAAGCCGTCTACCGCCACCTGCTCCCCCAGCCGCTGCTTAGGTCGGTCCTCGCCGACGACCCCGGGGCGGGCAAGACGATCATGGCGGGCCTGCTCCTCAAGGAGCTGAAGCTCCGCGGCGTGGTCGAGCGGGCGCTGGTCGTCGCCCCTGCCCCCCTTACCGTCCAGTGGCAGGACGAGCTGCACGACAAGTTCGACGAGTGGTTCGAGCGCGTCGACGGCAACACGGTCCGCTACCAGCTCGGCGGCAACCCGTGGACCCGGCACGCCCAGGTCGTCACCTCGCTCGACTTCGCCAAGCAGGAGGACGTTGCTCCCGATCTGCTGCGGGCGGATTGGGACCTCGTCGTCATCGACGAGGCCCACAAGTGCTCAGCCGTGACCGAACCGAACGGGGACATCCGGCGCACCAGGCGCTACGCCCTGGCCGAGGAGCTGTCCAAGCGGACCGAACGGCTGTTGCTGCTGACGGCTACGCCCCATTCGGGCGACGCCGATCGTTTCAGCCGATTCATGTGTCTCCTCGACCCCGACCAGTTCTCCACTCCCGAGCTCACCCGGCGGCAGATCGCGCTGGAGGCGAACCCCTACTTCCTCCGGAGGGCAAAGGAGGACCTGGTCGACGAACACGGTCGCGACCTTTTCGTCGAACGTAGCGTCGTCACCCAGCCGTTCACGCTATCCCCCGCCGAGGAGCGCCTCTACAAGGCGGTGACGGACTACGTCAATCGGTTCCTCGCCGGTGGGACCGGTGGTCGTGGAAACGCCGTGGCCTTGGCCCGGACCGTGCTGCAGCGCCGCCTGGCCTCCAGTCTGGGCGCCATCGCTTCGTCGCTAGACCGCCGGTCAGGCAAGCTCACCAGCTTGCTTGATGAGCTGGAGGCCATGCCCGCAACCGAACGCCGGAGGCGCCTGGCCGACCTCCAGCGTCTGCCGGGCACCGACGACGAGACGAGTGACGACGACGCCGACGAAGACACCCAGGAGCGGGCGCTCACGGACGTGAGCGTGGCCGAGCAGCTCGACGACCTGAGGTACGAGATCGACGAGCTGAACCGGCTCCGCGAACACGCTCGCCGGACGATGGGGGAAGGCGACGAGCAGAAGCTGGTGGCGCTTCGGCACTGCCTGGAGCGGGCCGAACTGGCCGACCTGCGCGATGGGCGGGGCAAATTGCTGATCTTCACCGAGCACCGCGACACGCTGCAGTATCTCCTCGGGCACCTCGAAGCCTGGGGTTACACCACCTGCTCGATCCACGGCGGCCACTCGCCCATCGAGCGGAAGAGGATCCAGCACGAGTTCCGGACCCGCCACCAGATCTGCGTCGCCACCGAGGCGGCCGGCGAGGGCATCAACCTGCAGTTCTGCCATCTGATGGTCAACTACGACCTGCCCTGGAACCCCGTCCGGCTGGAGCAGCGCATGGGGCGCATCCACCGGATCGGGCAGCAGTCCGAGGTCGTCGTGGTGAATTTCTGTGCCACCAACACCATCGAGGGCCGGTTGCTGGAGCGTCTCCACGAGAAGCTGGCCGAGATGCGGGCGGATCTGCAAGGCCGCGTCTACGACGTGATCGGCGACCTGCTCGACCGCAACGGCCTCGACTTCGAACGCCTGGTGAAGGACACCTTGGCCAACCCCCAGCGCGAGACCGCCGCCATCGAGCAGATCTCGGCGCTCTCCCCTGAGGCGTTGCGACGCTACGAGCAGGACATCGGCATCGCCCAGGCCACTCGGACCGTCGACCTCACCTGGGTGCGGCAGCGCAATGTCATCTCCGAGGAGCGCCGTCTCATGCCCGAATACGTGGAGCGGTTCTTCCTCGACGCGGCCGCCGCCGTCGGCTGCCGGGTCGAGCGAAGGGCCTCGGACGGCCTGTACCGGGTCGAGCACGTGCCCCGCATCCTGCGCAGCGACGACCTGCAGGGCGTGCGGAGGGGCGCGGTTCCCGAAGACGAGTACCGGAAGCTGACCTTCCACAAGGAGGACCGGTTCCGCGCCGAGCACGAGGACGCCGAGCTCTGTTCGCCCGGTCACCCGTTGTTCGCCGCCACCGCCGAGCGACTGGCCCAGCGGCTCGACCTCGATGGCGTCCCCGGCGGTGTGGCGCCATTCGTCGACCCCAACGCGGAGCGGGGGTACACGGTCCACTTCCTGACCTATGAGGTCGTGGGGGAGACCGAGGCCGGTCACTCGGAGGTGGTGTTCTCCGAGGTGGTGGCTGTCGTCGAGGACGGGGACGCCCACCTGGCCATGCTGCCGCCCCATGTCCTGCACGACCTGACCCCGGCCGACGACGCCCCGGTCGCGGGGTCCGACCCTGAGCAGATCCGGGCTGTGGAGAACTGGGTACGGGCCGAGGTGCAACGTCGCGAGAGCGAGGTGCAGCGTCGCGACCGGCTAGCGCAGGCCGACCTGCGCTCCGAGTATCTCCGCGAGGCGGTCCGGACCCAGCGCTTCCGGCTCGAAGGGCGCTGGACCGAGCTGGACGAGAAGGTGCACGGCGGCCAGGAGGACTTCCGCTTCGCCCGCGACGAGATCGGCCGGCGCATCGAAGAGATGGACCGCCGCCTTCGGACCAAGCTCGAAGGGTTCGAACGGCTCGGGATCGTCCGGCCTGGCCCAGTCCGCTACCTGGGAGCCGCCGACGTCCGGCCGCCAGAACGGACCGACGATCGCGACGTCCAGGCCATGCGCTCCGACGCCGAGGTTGAGCACGCCGCCATGGCGGTGGCCATGGCCTTCGAGCGCGAGGACGGCTGGGAGCCCGAGGATGTCTCATCAGCCCGGGACGGATCCGGGTTCGACATCCGCTCGACCCGGACCCTCGCCAACGGGGAGACCGAGATCCGCCGCATCGAGGTCAAGGGTCGGTCCGCCCAGCGCGGGGACGTCGGGCTGTACCGTACGGAGTGGTTCGCCGCCCAGCGGTTCCGTGGCGGGTTCTGGCTGTACGTCGTCTACGGCGCGGGGACTGGGACGGAGCACCTCGTCCGCATCCAGGATCCCTTCGGTGCCCTCGACGGCGTCGTGGAGATCGAGCAAGTCACGGGGTATCGGGTGCCGGCCAGCAGCATCGAGGCAGTACACAAGGGGGAATGATCGATGGGCTTCGAAACTCCGCAGCCGGACCTCCACGAGCTCCTGCGCGAGGTGGAAACCGGCAAAGTCCAGCTTCCCGATTTCCAGCGCGAGTGGAAGTGGGACGTTGAGCACATTCGGAGCTTGCTGGCGAGCGTCTCCCTCGGCTATCCGATCGGTGTGCTCATGATGCTCGAAACGGGCGGAGAGGAAGTGCAGTTTCAGGCGCAGCCGATCGCTGGCGCCCCTGATTCCGCACGGTCGACTGCCCCCGAGCGCCTGCTCCTCGATGGACAGCAGCGGGTCACTTCACTATATCAGGCGCTCGAATCTGGGCAAGCAGTGGGTACCCTCACTACCAGGAACAAGCGGATCAGCCGATGGTTCTACGTGGATATTGATAAGGCGATCGACGACGGAGTCGATCGAATAGAAGCCATCATCGATGTTCCCGAGGACCGCATGGATCGGGGAATGTTCGGACGCGAGGTTGTGGCTGACTGGTCTACCCGCCGAAACGAGGTTCATGCGGGGATGTTCCCGCTCTCGATCGTATTCAACCTCGGGGATGTGTTGGAGTGGTTTGATCTCTACACCGAACAGTCCCCTCAGAACAGAGAAAAGCGCAAGGCATTCCTCGATCGGGTCGTCACCAACTTCACTGGCTACAAGCTGCCGGTCATTCTCCTGAAGAAGGACACGACCAGAGCTGCTGTGTGTAACGTTTTCGAGAAGGTCAACACCGGAGGCGTTCCATTGAACGTCTTCGAGCTTCTGACTGCGACCTTTGCTGTAAACGGCTTCAAACTGGGGGATGATTGGGAGCAGTGCAAAGGCAGGTTGTCCAGATTCCCTGCACTGCAGGGCATTGGCGCCACCGAGCTGCTGCAGGGCGTCACACTCCTGTCGACCAGGGAGCGACAGGAGGCAAGCCAGGCAAGCGGCGGCGACCGGGGCCGAGCCCCCGGGATCAGCTGTAGACGCGATCACATCCTGCAACTCACGCTGGACGACTACCAGAGGTGGGCTGATCGTCTCACCGAGGCGTTCCTCTGGGCGGCAGCGTTCGTCGGCTCGGAGCACATCTACAGTTCACGGGACCTACCGTACTCATCTCAGCTCGTCCCGCTTGCCGCTACTCGTGTCATCCTCGGGCATGAAGCCGAGACCGCTGGTGCCGCGATGAAGCTGCGACAGTGGTTCTGGAGCGGGGTGCTCGGCGAGCTGTACGGAGGGACGACCGAGACTCGAATGGCACGGGACGTGCCCGAGCTCGTGGCCTGGTTGCAGGGTGGGAATGACGTGCCATCGACGGTGAACGAGGCCATCTTCGATGCTGCGAGGTTGCTCACCTTATCTCGGCGCAACAGCGCCGCCTATAAGGGAATCTCTGCTCTCTTGATGAAGGGTGGGTGTCGAGACTGGGTCTACGAGCAGGACATCGACCACGCCAGCTTCTATGACTTGCGCATCGATATCCATCACGTCTTCCCTCAGAAGTGGTGCAAGGACCCGAAGAATGGAGTCGATGCAAAGCGCAGGGAGTCAATCGTGAACAAGACTCCGCTCTCAGCTCGAACGAACAGGCAGATCGGCGGCGCAGCTCCAAGTCGCTACCTGCCGAAGGTCTTGCGCGAGTCAGGGACGTCCGAGGACCACCTCGACGAACGCATCAAGGGGCACTTGATCGACTCTCGTCTTCTGCGCAAGGATGACTTCGAAGGGTTCTTCGCCAACCGGGCTGAGGCGCTTTTGGATCTCATCGAAGCGGCCATGGGCAAACCCGTCGTGGGGCGCCAAGCCATCGACGGCTTGCTGGAGGCGAGCACCGCCTATGACCTCGACGACGGCGAGGATGCCGAGTGGGCGGGCGTCGACGAGGACGCAGGTTGACGAAGATCGGCCGGCGCCTCATCGAGGACGTGCTCCCCATCGCGGCGATCAACGTCGTGGCCCAGCGCGAGAAGATCGGCCATGCCGAGCTCCATCCCCGCAAGCTCCATCTATGGTGGGCTCGCCGGCCGCTGGCCGCGGCCCGCGCCGCCGTCTACGCCGCACTGGTGCCGGCTGAGGGGCGGAACCGATCTCCCGAGGAGGAGGCCTCCTTCTTCGACGCCCTGTGCCGATGGGGTGGTCCGCCTTCCGCTATCGCGACGGCACGATCCGAAGTACTGGCGGCCAATGGCGGGAAGCCCCCGGCCGTGCTCGACATGTTCGCCGGCGGGGGTGCCATCCCCCTCGAAGCAGCGCGGCTCGGCTGCCGTGCCACCGCCGTCGAGCTGAATCCCGTCGCCCACATGATCCAGAAGGCGATGCTGGAATTCCCCCAGCAGTTCCCGGGGCTCGGCGACGACATCCGGGCGTGGGGTACCCGCTGGGTCGATGCCGCCTGGAACGAGCTGTCCGACCTCTATCCACCGGTGGGTTCGGGCGACGGGCAGGGGGCCTTCGCCGCCTTCGCCGACGGCAAGGCTGGCCCGGAATCGGAGGGGCGGCGGCCGATCGCCTACCTGTGGACCCGGACCGTGCGCTGCCCCAATCCTGCCCTGCCCGAGCACCGGCTCCACCTCCTGCGCCAAACCTGGCTCGCTCGGAAGAAGAAGCGTTTCATCGCCCTTCGCCCCGTCGTGGACCAGGAGTCGCTGGCGATCTCGTACGAGGTCGTGGAGGCGGACACCGCCGCCGCTCTCGGGTTCGACCCGGCCTCCGGCTCGCGCCGGGGAGAGGCAACGTGTGCCGTGTGTGGCGCCACCGTCGATGCCGCCTACGTGAAGGACGAGGGCATGGCCGGTCGCATGGGGGTCGCTCCCCTTGCTGCGGTAGTGGTCAAGGCCTCGGGACGGGGCCGCGACTACCTGCCAGTTGGGAGTTACCCGCCACCGGACGACGACGAGTGCGTCAAGCGGTTGGCCGAGCTGCCGATCGAACCGCCGGACGAGCACCTACCGGCGAAGCTCACCGGGGGCATGTGCACCGTCTATGGCCTGACCCGGTTCCGGGACCTGTTCACGCCTCGCCAGCTGCTCACGCTGTGCACGCTGGCCGGCGGGATCCGCACCACTCACAACGAGATGGTCGACGAAGGTGTCGACCCGGACCGCGCTCGGGCGGTGGCAACCTGCCTGGCTCTTGCATTGGATCGGACCGCCGATCGGTCGTCGACGCTATGTCGGTGGGAGCAGTCAAACGAGACTGCCATGAACACGTTCGCTCGTCAGGCGCTCCCAATGGTGTGGGACTTCGTCGAGCCAAGCCCATTCGGTGGGGCGGCAGGCGACATCTCAGAACACGTCGACAACGTGGCCGCCATCGTCGAGACGCTGGCCGGTCTGCCGGTTGGCCGCGTCATCCGCGGTTCGGCAACCTCATTGCCCCTGTCCGACGAGTCGTTGGACGCGGTGGTGACCGACCCCCCCTACTACGACAACATCTCCTATGCCGACCTGTCCGACTTCTTCTACGTATGGCTGAAGCGGTCGGTGGGTTGGCTGTGGCCCGACGATCTCGGCGGTGAGCTCACGCCCAAGCGGTCTGAGGCCGTGGTCGCCCCCTATCGTCACCATGGGGATCGCCATGAAGCGCGCGACTTCTACGAACACCAGATGGGTGCTGCCTTCGCCGAGGCGCACCGGGTCCTCAAGCCCGACGCGCCCATGGTCTGCATCTACGCGCACAAGACCACCCTCGGCTGGTCAACGCTCGTCGACGCATTGCGGAGCGCCGGCTTCGTCATCACCGAGGCGTGGCCGCTCGATACCGAAATGCCCGAACGTTCGATCGGCCAGGGAACCGCCAGCTTGGCCTCGTCGATCTTCCTCGTTGCCCGCAAGCGGCCTGACGACGCCGGCGTAGGCGAGGAGTCCGACGTGCTGGCCGAGCTCGACGGGATCGTGCATGAGCGACTGGCGCGCCTGTCCGACGCCGGGGTGACCGGTTCGGACCTGGTGATCGCCGCTGTGGGCGCTGGGTTGCGAGCGCTCACCCGCTACGACCGGGTGGAGCAGGACAACGGTGAGGAGCTGCCGTCGGAGCGCTTTCTTGCCGTCGTACAGAACCGGGTGCTCGACGCCATTTTCGGTGGCCTGGCCGGTGCCGATTCCCCGACCAGGTTCTACGTCGCCGCCCAATTCAGCTACGGATACGGGACCGTATCCTTCGCCGAAGCCAACAACCTGGGATGGATGACCGGGGTTGAGCTCGACGGCGCCCACGGCCTCACCTCCGGCGCTCGACCGCTCGTGCACAAGACCGGATCGTCGGTGCGGCTCCTCGACTTCGAGGAGCGTGGCGAGCTCCATGGCCTCGGGCTGCCGACCGAAGACGGTCAGCCCGCTCCAGTCATCGACGTGGCCCAGGGCGTGCTGTGGAGGGCCGAGCACCGTCCTGCTGAGCTGCGGGCGTACCTGGCCCAGGTCGCCGTCGACCCTTCTCTCCTGCGCTCGGTCGTCCAGGCCCTGGCCGGCAAAGCGCTTCGGTCCGGATCGGCCGACGCCAAGCCTCGCGAGGCCGCCGCTGCCGAGCGGGCCCTGGGATCGTGGCGCAGGCTCGTCGAGGACCACCTCGGCGCCGGGGCCAGCGACCGGCTGTTCGGCGGGGGTGGACGATGACCGGCACCGCATTCCGGCTGAGCCCGTGGGTCGACGTGGTCCGGCCCCATCCCGACGTCGAATCGGGCGCCCTCGACATGGGCACCTACGCCGTCAACCTCGCGTCGGTCTACCGGCAGCGTGATGGTGTCGACCGGGTCTACGTTGATCCGGAGCGGTTCTTTGCCACGACCTATCTCACTGATGCGCTGCGCGACTTGTTGTCCGACGTCATGGGCGTGCTGGCCGGGCGACCGGGCGACCGGGTGCTGCAGCTACGGACGCCGTTCGGCGGCGGTAAGACCCACACCCTCGTCGCCCTTCTCCACCTGGCCCGAGCCCGGCAGATCCTCTCTTCCAACCCGGACATCGCTGCCCTTCCCGACCCCGGGCCCGTCGAGGTGGCCGTCCTGTCCGGGGAGGAGCTGGACCCACTGTCCCCCTTGCGTCATCCCGACGGGACCGAAACCAACACTCTGTGGGGCGAGTTGGCCAAGCAACTCGGGCGCTACGACCTGGTGGCCGAGCAGGATCGGACCGGGGCTGCACCCGGTGGCGACGTGCTGCGGCGGGTGCTCGGTGATGGGCCCGTGCTGGTGCTGCTCGATGAGGTGCTCATCTACATCGAGAAGGCCATGGCCGTCGTCCGCGGCGAGTCGACCGCCGGCCGCCAAGCCATGTTGTTCGTCCAGGCGCTGACCGAGGCAGTGAAAGAGCACCCGCGGGCGGCGATGGTCTACAGCCTGCAGGCGAGCGTGGGCGAGGCGGTCGGGTCGGAGGGTCTGCTCACCCAGCTCGACCACCTGGTGAGCCGAGTCGACGCCAAGCGCGAGCCGATCAGCGGCGACGAGGTGATGCACGTCGTCCAGCGCCGGCTGTTCGCAGAGCTCGGCCCCAGCGAGGTCCGCGACGTGGTGGCCTCGACGTACGCCGACCTTCTCCGGCGCCAGCTCGAAGCCGAAGCAGAGACCGCCGACGACCGTCGCGACGCCGGGCAGGCTGCCGACCGCCTGGCCGACCGGATCAAGGCCGCCTACCCGTTCCACCCGGCGCTCCTCGACCTCATGTACCACCGGTGGGGAAGCCTCCCCAGCTACCAGCGGACCCGCGGTGCACTGCAATTCCTTGCCTGTGCCACGCACGCCCTGTGGCAACGGCGGTCGGACGCTCCCCTCATCGGCCCCGGTGACGTCGATCTCGCGGACGAGGCCACCCGCGGCGCCTTCTTCAGCCAGGTGGGCGAGCGCGAGCGCTATGCCGCGGTCCTCGAAGGCGACGTGCTGTCCGACGGCTCGGGAGCGCGTACGGTCGACCGGCGGGTGGGAGCCGATTCGCCCGCGCTCGACGGGCTCAGAGTGGGGACCCGGGCGGCGACTGCCGTCATGCTGTTCTCCTTCGGCACACCCGAGGGCGACGAACGGGGGGTGCTTGAACACGATCTGGTCTCGGCCACGCTCGTCCCCGGCCTGGACCGCAACGTCCTGGTGGCCGGACTTCACGACCTGCGCGACGAGGAGTTGTTCCTCCACTACACGAATCGCCGCTACCGGTTCGAGCCGACGCCGAACCTGTCGAAGCTGATCCGCGACGAAGCGATCAAGCTCCGGCCCGACGAGGTGCTCGACGAGATCCGCACCGAGCTGGAGCGGCACCTGGCTGGCGAGCGCCACGTCGTCCTGTGGCCGTCGGGCCCCGAGCAGGTCGAAGACGGCGTCGCCGCCTTCACCTTCGCCTACCTCCACCCTGACTGGTCGCCGGACCGGCAGCCCCTGGCCGATTACGTGGAGGAGGCCCGAGGCGGGCGCAGGTCGTACCGCAACGCTCTCGCGCTGGTCGTGCCGGACGCCGCCCAGTTCGACCGGGCCCGGGCCGCGGCCCGGACGGCCAAGGCCGCCGAGTCCCTCCTGGGCCGGCGATCATCGCTCGGCCTCACCCGGGAGCAGGCCGATGAGTTGACCGACAAGGCGGGCTCAGCACGCCGCGATCTGGCGACGGCGATCTCCCGGTCCTACGGCCGCGTGGCGTTGCCGGTGAAGTCGACGGCGGCTGGCTCTGCCTACACCATGGAGGAGCTGGACCTGGGTACTCTGGTGGGGGCTGGTCGAGGACTCCACGCCCGGGTACTGGAGGCGACCTCGCACCGAGTGTTCGGATCGGTCACAGTCGACCGATTGCTGTCCCTGGTGGGTCTCGGACCCGAACGCCCCAGCGTTGCCCTATCCGACGTCGTCGACGGGTTCTTCAGCTATTTCGACTTCACCAAGTTGCTCCGGGCCGACGCCATCGCCGACGCGATCTCCAGGGGAGTGATGGAAGGCCGGCTCGCGTACGCCTCGGGCGTCACCTTGGCCGATGGGCAGGTGACGGCGGCCAACGCAGGCGATATCCGGATCAGCACCATGCTCTCGACCAGCGAGATGGACTTGGGAGAGCGGAGCGCCATCCTGACACCCGAGCTGGCCTCGTCCCTGTCGCGGAGTCAGGCCGGAGGCGATGAGCCTCAGGCCCCCTCTCCTGGCGCGGCTCCATTCGACGCCTCCAGCTCCGGGAGCGGCTCTGCTGGAGCGGGTCAAGAGGAACCTGGAGGCGGCACGCCGGCTGTCCGGCCGGGGGAGAAGGTCGACCGGCTGCGGCTGGCGATGCAGGTCACCGGTGAGGCCTGGTTCCCCCTGCAACGAGCCCTGTCCTCGCTCAGAGAGCAGGCGCAGTCGGTGGAGATCGAGCTGACCGTTACCGCCAAGGGAGGTTCAGCGGGCATGGACCCGGCCAGGCTCCGCAACGGTGTCATCGAGCCACTCGAAGAGGCCGGGATCGACGTACGCCAGGAGCGTTCATGACCAAGCCGCGCTACGCCCGCTTCTACAAGTGCGACCTGCAGATGCAGACGCCGATCGATCGTCGACATTGGGCGGGCGAGGGATTGCCGCCTACTCCCACGGAGGACCAGCTCAAGTCGGCAGCGGAGCATTACATCGCGCGCTGCTACGAAGTGGGTCTCGAAGTCATTGCTATCACCGATCACAATCTCGGAGGTGATAATGGCCCGAATTTCATCCAACTGCTGAGCGATGAAGCACAGGCACAAAGTGCACAGAATGGATACTGCATAACCCTGTTTCCTGGCTTCGAGATCGAGGCGAAGACTCCGGGTCGTTGCCACCTGCTATGTCTTTTCGCACCCGGTACCGATCTCAAGCACGTCGATCACACATTGAGTTCGCTCGGCCTTCCGCTTGGTCAACGCTTCTCAGCTGGTGGGAAGCCCTGTGCGACAGACAAGGATCTGGACGAAGTGCTTTCCCTCGTCACCCCTCCTGGTGGCATCGTCATTGCTGCCCATGCCGGTGACAAAAAGGGAGTCCTCGACGAGAAGCAAATGGCCGACAGCTGGCACCACGACGCCATCAGCAACGAGCGATTGCTGTGCATTGAACTCGCCCATCCTCGGGAGCATTACGCAAATTTTGCCAACAGGCTCGGGGTGATCGTTCGAAACGATCCGGGTGATTGGCACCGAAATCATCCCATCGCAGTGATCAACAACTCAGACTGCAAACGTCTGAGTGAATCGGATCGTACCGGGGATACTAGCTGGATCGGCAAGCGCTTCACCTGGATCAAAATGAGCGAGCCGACGATCGAGGGGCTCCGCCAAGCCTTTATCGACCACGAGTCGCGAATCCGCTTTGGTGAGATTCGACCAGAGGAGCTGCATCCTCACCCGAGGATCGAGAGCATCGAGGTAAGCGGGGCGAAATTCCTGGCCGACCAGGAGATCCTACTCAGCCCGAGCATGACCACTCTGATCGGCGGTGGTGGTACCGGAAAGTCCACCATTATTGAGTACCTGAGGGCCGGGCTCGGCCAGCCCCCTGCCGGAGCGAAGGATGTGCTGGACAACTACAACCGGGCGATCAAGTCGCTCGGCTCCGGCCAGGTGGACTTCACCCTCAGCCAGGGCGCCGAGACCATCAAGGTTGCATACCGGGCCGGGCAGTGTGCCGCGACGGTGGACGGGGCAGAGGTGGAGGATCTGGCCACCCGTTTCCCCGTGCTGGTATTGGGGCAGCGTGAGATTTTCGCCATCGCAGAGAGCGGTGAAGAGACCCTCCGCATCCTGGACCAGTTCCAACGCGACCGAATCGAGGGACTTCGCAGACGGGCATCGTCGATCCGTGCAGCCCTCTCTGCGCTGGACGCCGATCTCGATCAACTTCCCTCGCTCCATGCTCGCAGAAAGGCGGTGGGTGAGGAGATCGCCCGTAGGACGAGCGAACTCACGCGCATCGAGTCCCAGCAGGCTCCTCTTGCCCGGCTCAACCTCTTCCGCCGAGAGCAGCGGGCGGTCGAGGCAGTGGATGATGCCTTGGAGCGAGCAGCAACGGCTGCGGAGGAGTTTGCTGCCGGCCTCTCCCTTGGTGTCGGCACGTCTGTCTATCGCTCACCCGACGTTCCTCACGCGGACGGGATTGAGGAACTGGTGAATCGGGCACAGGTATACGTGGCCCATCTCAGCTCGCGAATCCTCGCCGCCGCCGAGGAGCTGAGGGAGCAAGTTATCCGTGAGCGGGCGACACCAGAGAGATCCCGATGGCGCTCTGAGATGGAAGAGGCCGCTGAGGTGTACTCGGACCTCGTCCGTGCGGAGGAGGAAGAGCAGCCCGGAGTTGGTGCCGACGAGCTACGCGTCGAGATCGAGGCGCGCCAGTCGGAGGCGGTTCTCCTCGACGAGCAGATTAGTGCGCTCGATGCGAAAGTCTTGTCCCGTCCCAGCCTGCTCGATCGGTTGAGAGAGGTGTGGCAGCAGGAACTCCAGGCCCGACGCGAGATCGCCGAACGGTCGGCTGGTCTAGTTCCCAAGACGAGTCGGGGAACTCCATTCATTTCTGTTGCCATCGAGTCTTTCGCTGACGAGGCAGTACTTTTCGACGAGCTCAACAAGGACGTCGACCACCGGAGCGTCAGCGAAGACGAGTTGAGAGGGCTTTGCTCGGACCTCCGTTCGACCGCAAGTGGGGAGAACCCGCTGGAGGTCTTTGTCAGCGGTTTGGTCCAGGCTGAATCCGGGAACCCACCGCTTTGGTTCAGTAACCTCCGGCAGGCAGTCCAGAATGCGCTCTTGAAGCAGTTCCCTGAAGCTAAGCGCCGATCGTTGCAGCTGGTACGCATCGATGACAGAGCCATCGTGACGCTGCGGCGCATGGACGGTACCGAGGCCGGCACGCTTGATAGCGGCCTGTCTGTGGGACAGAAGTGCACGGCGATCCTCGCTCTTGTTCTGTCGGCCGGCGAGAACCAGCCAATCGTCATCGACCAACCCGAGGACGAGATCGACAACGAATTCATCTATCGAGAGCTGGTCCCTTTGCTGCGAAAGGCCAAGCAGGGGCGTCAGGTCATAATCGCCACCCACAACCCAAACCTGCCGGTCAACGGCGACGCCGAGCTGATCTACCCCCTGCAGGCGAGGTCGACCGGGAAGCCGGGAGCCCAACCGCAGGGAGCGCCCTGGCGTGCGTCCAGCGGCGCCGACGCCATTGGCTCGCTCGACCGGGCGGTGGTCAAGGAGGCTGTCGAGGAGATCATGGAAGGCAGTGAGGAGGCCTTCCAGCGCCGCCTTGCCCGGTACGGCTTCTAAGGTCTGGCCCATGTACGACAACGCGGTGGAGCTCTTGCGGGCCATCGGCGCGGGCGAGGATTCGTTCCTCGAGTTCAAGGAGCTCATCTTCGAGGGCCGGAAGATGGTGGCTGCCGGGGAGGGCCAGGCGCCGTCGTGGCTGGCCCGGCAGCTCTGTGCCTTCGCCAACAGCGACGGGGGCGTGCTTGTCCTCGGGGTGGCGGATTCCAGTGCGATCGTCGGCGTGGAGCCCGATCGGATAGACGAGGTGCTGCAGTTTGTGATCAACGTCGGCCGGGAGAACGTCGAGCCGCCGCTCGACCACCTGCTCCTCATTGACTCGGTGCAGCTTCCCGTCGGTATCGGCACGAAGTTGGTTGTGAAGGTCGAGATCCGACCTGATTTCTACGCCGTCCACGCCCCTCGGGGAGGGCGCCCCACTATCCGATCCGGGAACACGACGAGAGAGGTCTCGATGGAGGCCCTGCCCCGTCTCTTGGCCAGGAGAGGTTCGATCACGCCGGTGGACGAGCGCCCAGTGCTCAGTGCCACCGTCGACGACCTCGATCGGGACGGGATCGCCGCCTACCACCAGGCGAGGTTCGGGCGCCCGGCCGACGATGTCGACCGCCTGATGCGCAACCTGAAGCTGGTGGTCGACGACGATGTCTCGGGTTCACATCCCACCGTCGCCGGTCTGCTGGTGTTCGGTCGAAACCCACAGGCCCACATCGGTGGGGCGAGGATCGACATCGCGGCGTACAACAGTGATGTCCCGGACACCGATCGTCGCCTTGATTCGAGGAGCTTCGGGGGAACCGTCCTAAACCAGATCGACCAGACCACCGCCTACCTGGGGTCTTCGCCATCGTTGGCAATCGCTTCAAGCAAGGACAACCTCGGGCGTGTTGACCGTCCTGCCTATTCGATGCGCGCCGTGCAAGAAGCTGTGGTGAACGCTGTAGCCCACCGCGACTATGCACTTGTCGGCGCCCAGGTGAGGGTGCAGATCTTCCCGGACCGGATCGAAGTGACGAGTCCCGGCCGTCTTCCGAATTCCTTGGTCCCCGACGATCTCTATGCAGGAGCCCAGCCGCTCCGGCGAAACCAGCTGCTGGTCGGCTTCCTCACCCACATGCCCGGGCCTTGGAGCGGCCGGGTGTTCATGGAGTCAATGGGCGAGGGTTTCCTGACCATGGTCAGGGAGAGCGAGGACCTGTCGGGCCGCCGGCCTGAGCTCCGGCTGCAGACGGAGGCAGTCACCGTGATCATCTTCGCCGCCATTGCGCGAACCGCGTGATCCATTCCGGAGCGCTTCGCTTGGTTGTCGCCACCGATTGAAGAACGACGAGCATCGGCCGGTTCCACCGGTCGGTGCACGGTCCCGGTCATGATGGCCGGTGCTGTTGACCGCCACCGACCGATGGAGACACCAGGATGCCAGGTTCGCCGCTGTCGTTGTGTGAACGCGAGGAGATCGCA
>JAJZMD010000169.1 GCA_021803085.1 Actinomycetes bacterium | reverse complement strand
TTTGAGGACTGGGGCCGCTTCCTGCCCAACGAGACCACGGCCGTCTCGCTGCTGGACCGGCTACTGCACCACGCCATCGTCGTCGCCACCAACGGAACGCAAACGGTCTTTGCTTGACACTGCCGGCTGCTCGGACTTGGTCCGACGTCCTCGCGTGGGGTGCGTTGGTCGTCCGGGCCCGGTCGGCGAAGGCGGATTGGGCGGTGCCGGCTGGCTGGTGTCGGGTGGACCGTCGAGAGGGATCCTGAGCTGGATCTCGACGTTGAAGCCTCGGACGCGGACTTCTTCGACGACGAGCCGCAGAAGTTGCTGCCGGCCTTCGAAGTCGAGGTTGTCGATGGCCGCGGTGACGGTGGAGGCGAACGCCTTGATCCGGCGGCGGAGCTTGTTGTCGGTAGCGAGCGAGGACCGCTGTTCGGTAAGGGTCAGTCGCTGTTGAGTGAGCTTCGAGCGGCGCCCGTCGAGTTCGCGCGCCCGGCGTTTCATCTCCGGTAGGTCGATCAGCCCGCTCTGGTAGAGGTCAGCGAGGCGGCGGCGCTCGCCGTCAGCGCTATCGAGCTTGCGCTCGATTCGGGCGAGTTCGGCGCCGAGCAGCTCATCATCGGGGACCGGTCGGCGGCCGGCGACGGCGCTCTCCCCGGCAGCGAGAACGTCGGGAGTGAGCAGCGCGTTGCGGACCTGATCGAATACGAAGGCATCCAAGGCGTCGGAGCGGATGTTGCGCTCGCTGCATCGGCGGTCCTCGCCGCCGGCGCGTAGCGGGTCGTGGTTGCGGCAGTAGTAGTAGCGGTGCACGGTGCCGTCACGTCCGCGCATGCGATGGCAGTTCACCCCGACGCCGCAGGCGCCGCAGCGGATGAGTCCCCGCAGGAGCCACTCGTCGGGACGGGCTCGGCGGGGGCTCCACTTGCTGTTGTCCCGGCTGACGTGTTGGGCGGCGTTGAAGACCTCGTCGGCGACGATCGGTGTGCAGCCGATCGGGATCCACTCCGCTCGGTCGCGGCGAACTTGACGGTTGTGGCGACCGGGCCTGGGATCGGGGACCGGCTCGGTCTTGTTCCAGTACACGGTGCCGATGTAGGCCTCGTTGGTGAGCAGACGGCCGACCGTGGACGTGCCCCAGACCGCCTTGCCGGTCGGGGTGGCCACCGAGTCGGTGTTGAGCCGGCGGGTGATCTCTCGGATCGAGTAGCCGCCGGCGACATAGTCGTCGAAGATGCGTCGCACGACGGCGGCTTCGGGTTCGTGCACTTCGAGGTGCGCGGGACGCTCCGCGCTGCGAGCGATGCGGCGGTAGCCGTAGGGCGCTCGCCAGGCGAGCACCTCACCGGAACGGGAACGCCAGAGCTTGCCTCGCCGGTAGCGCTCGGCGATCTTGGCTCGTTCGTACTCGGCGATCACGCCCTGGACCTGGGTGAGCAGCCGCGTCTGGGGGTCGTCGTCCATCGTGGGCGCGTCGGCGAAGAACACCTTGACGCCATGGCGGGCGAGCTCATCGAGCACGATCACCTGGTAGGCGTAGACGCGGGCGAGGCGGTCCGGTGACAAGCACCACGCCGCGTCGATCAGCCCGGCCTCCGCAGCGTCGCGCAGCGCGTCGAGCCCAGGGCGGTCCAACCGGGTTCCTGACAGGCCGTCATCGACGAACTCGGCGACCAGTTCGTGGCCCTCGGAGCTCACCCGCTGTCGTAGAGCAGCGAGCTGAGAGCCGATCGTGCCCCGAGCTTCTTGGGCCTCGGTCGACACCCGGGCATAAATCCCGACTCTCACCAGCCGACCTCCTGCGACCTCGACGTCGCCTCGGTGCTGAAGGCCAGGAGCAGCTCGTAACCAGCCGCGAGGGACTCGGTGCGAGGATCGACGTGCGGCGTCCACGCCGGACGGGCCGCACCCGTCAGCGCTGCCACGAACAATGGCTCGGACACAGGCCATGCGATCAGCCCGCAGAGACCCCGACGCGCGAAACGGCCGGCGGCGACGCCCACAGAGGCGCCGCCCGCGACGGCAACCGCCCGGAGGGCCTCATAGTCGGCTTGGGATGCTTCGCAGGCCGGCCAGAACCGCTCGCTCATAGCTGGCGCGCCCGTTCCACAGTGCGCCGATGCAGGCTCACGCCGAACCGTCGACCCACCTCGGCCGCAAGGTCCGCTCCGGACACGGCCACGTCGGCGCTCACAAGGAACGCCACAATCTCGGGACTCAACTTCAGGGGGCCCTTGCGGCCCCGCCGCTCGTCGACCAACCCGGCCATGCCCCGCTCGGCGAACGAGTCGGCCACCAGATAGAAGGCGGCCCGCGAGTAGCCGTGCGCCGCTGCCGACGCGGTGGCACTCAGTCCACCGACCATGTTCGCGCGCAACATCTCGTATTTGACCTGAACCTTGTCCTCGGCGAGGAAGAACGGGTTCGTGCCGTCGAAGAGTTTCGCGGTCACCAGCCCGGCGTTCGGGTGCAGCAGACCCGCTGCCTCCAGCGCTCTGTGTCGACCTGAGGTCATCACTCGTCGATGCTACGACACCGCGAACTACCTGTCTAGTATTTCCGGCCGTCCACTGCGAGACATGTCCAATACGGCACCCGGACCGGTGCCAAGAGTCGGGACTATGTTGGCACAGGCGGTCCATCCGCTTAGGCATGCTGACGGACATCACTGGACAATGCGGTCGTCATGACTAGACACATCCGAGCGGACCGGCCGTTGACGCTTGCCCTTCAGGCGCACCGCAGGACGGCTGTAGATGCCAGCATCCGTCGCATCGGCCCGAACGACGGCAACGACCACGAGCTTTGCGTTCCGCTCTTGGCGACGACGATGGCGTGGTGCAGTAGCCGGTCCAGCAG
>JAJZMD010000161.1 GCA_021803085.1 Actinomycetes bacterium | reverse complement strand
AGCGCGGGGTGGGGCCCGCTGCTGATCCTCTCCCACTCCTCGGTTGCCCCGGGCGACCAGCGCGCGTGCCGGTCATGGAAGAGGGCGGCCGCCCGAGCACCCTTCCAGCCGCGCGGGACCAACCTGCCGGGCAGTCCCGGGTCTCGCCACGGGAAGCGACGCCATGCATGGACCAGCTCGATCAGCCGTCGCAGCGGATCGGGAGCCTTGGTCGAGGAGAACCTCGCGATGAACCGCTCGTACTCCTCGCCGATCGTGCCCAGGTCCCAGGCTTGCTGCACCATCATCGCCACCCGGGCGTCGTCCAGATGCTCTGCCACGAAGACCTGAGCGGAATCCGCGACCCCGCCCATCTCGAGTGCTTCCTCCACCTCGCTCTTGCGCGAAACGTCGGTTCCGACCCAGACACGCGGTGCCGGACTTCCCATCCCCGCCCATCTCAGCCGGTTGCGGAGGAGATGTCGTGCGGCACGGTCCCTCTCGGGAACCGACGCGAGCACCACGAGCCACCGACGGTCCCAGTCTGCCGGAGGACCTGCGAACTCGTAGATCCGCTTCGTCCCCTCGGTGAGGAGCCGCTCGCCGTTGGGCGTCAGCTGCCACCGAGAGTGCCGCCCCGCGCGCTCCGAAGTCAGCCAGCCGGCGGCCTGCGTCCGCGCCAACGCCTGGCGCGTCGTACCGGGCTCGACGTCGAGCCGATCCATGACGTCGATGAAGTTCGACGTCCACGCCCGCCCGCCCGAGGGCAGCAGGTACTCGCCCATCACCGTCATGAGGAGCCCGCGGGCGGTGTCGGAGCCCACGGCATGGGTTCGCAGGGTGGTGCGCACCGACCGCTCTGGGCGAGCAGGGTCGACCTCGGAGTGGACGTGGCTCGGACCCGGCCTGCCTGGCTTCGTCGACATGTGTGGGAGCGAGTGTACCGAACGCCGCCCAAGTCATACGGAATCTTGACGCGACGTGATGTAGTTGTAGAGTTCGAACGGTGAGTCGAGGACAGACACGCCCGTCTCTGTCCGAGGCCGAGCCGCCCGCAGCGGACGAGTCGACCTACGTGGACTTCCGCACCGAACCGTCGCGGTACCGGCACTGGCACCTCGAGCTCGACGGGGCCGTGGCCACCCTGTGGATGGACGTGGACGAGAAGAGCGGTCTGCATCCCGGGTACGAGCTGAAGTTGAACTCCTACGACCTCGGGGTCGACATCGAGCTCTACGACGCCGCGCAGCGCCTTCGGTTCGAGCATCCGGGCGTTCGTACGGTCGTCGTGACCAGTGCGAAGGACAGGATCTTCTGCGCTGGCGCGAACATCCGCATGCTCGCGCGTGCGTCTCATCCATGGAAGGTGAATTTCTGCAAGTTCACCAACGAGACGCGCAACGGCATCGAGGACGCTTGCGCCAGCTCGGGCCAGACGTGGTTGGCCGCCCTGAACGGCACGGCATCCGGCGGCGGGTACGAGCTCGCGCTCGCCTGTGAGGAGATCCTGCTCGTCGACGACCGGTCCTCCGTCGTCTCCCTCCCGGAGCTGCCGCTCCTGGCGGTGCTCCCCGGGACGGGTGGGCTCACGCGGCTCGTCGACAAGCGGGGGGTGCGCAGAGACCTCGCCGACCGGTTCGCGACGAGGGCGGAGGGAGTCGGCGGGGCACGCGCCGTCGAGTGGGGCCTGGTGGATCGGGCAGTGCCGCCCCACGGATGGACCGACGTGGTGCGCGCCCGCGCCGTCGAATTGGCGAACGGCTCCAGCCGTCCTTCCGACGCTCGACCGTGCCTTCTCACCCCGCTCGACAAGGAGCGCAGCTCCGAGCAGGTGGTCTACCGGCACGTGCAGGCCGACCTCGATCGGGTCGCCGGGGTCGCGCGCATCACCGTTCGAGGGCCCGAGGCGAACCCGCCTGCCGGACCGGAAGGAATCGCCGAACAGGGAGCGGACTTCTGGACGCTCGCCGTCACGCGCGAGCTCGACGACGTGATCCTGGACCTGCGAACCAACGAGGGCGAGCTCGGAACCTGGGTCCTTCGCACCGAAGGGGACGCTGAGCGCGTCCTGGCCTACGACCACCTGCTCCTGGGCCATCGGAGCGACTGGCTGGCCAACGAGATCCTGGCCTACCTCAAGCGAACCTTGAAGCGGCTCGACGTGACGAGCAGGAGCTTGATCGCGCTCGTCGAGCCCGGCAGCTGCTTCGCCGGATCGCTGCTCGAGCTCGCATTGAGCGCGGACCGGAGCTACCACCTGGCCGGTGTGTTCGAGGACCGTCCGAGCGAGGCCGGCGCCGCCGCCGTCGTGGTCGGCCCCGCCAACTTGGGGCCACTGCCGATGGGCAATGGCCTCACCCGCCTGGAGAGCCGGTATTTCGGGGACGAGGATGCGCGCGCTGCGGTGGAGAAACGGGCGGGCGAGCGGCTCGTGGCGCAAGAGGCGCTCGAGCTGGGTCTGGTGACCTTTGCCCCGGACGACATCGACTGGGACGACGAGGTCCGCATCGGGCTCGAGGAGCGTGCCAGCTTCAGCCCCGACGCGCTCACGGGCCTGGAGGCGAACGTCCGGTTCGTCGGCCCGGAGACCATCGAGACGAAGATCTTCGGACGGCTGACGGCGTGGCAGAACTGGATCTTCAGCCGGCCCAACGCGGCTGGGCAGGAGGGCGCCCTGCGCCGGTACGGCACCGGGCGACGGCCCGAGCTCGACAGGAAGCGAGTCTGACGATGACCACGTCCATCGACTACACGGAGAAGATCCCCAACAACGTCGACCTGGCTCAGGACCGGCGCCTCCGTCGAGCCCTCGAGAGCTGGCAGCCCAACTTCCTCCAGTGGTGGAAGGACATGGGGCCGGCGCTGCCGACCCGCGACGTCTACCTCCGTACGGCCGTGAACGTCGGCAGCGAGGGATGGGCGCACTTCGGTCACGTCCCGATGGACCAGTACCGGTGGGGGATCTTCCTCGCTCAACGGGATGCCGGCAGGCAGATCGCTTTCGGGGCCCACAAGGGGGAGCCCGCGTGGCAGCAGGTGCCCGGCGAGTACCGAGCCGAGCTCCGGCGGCTGATCGTGGTCCAAGGGGACACCGAGCCCGCATCGGTCGAGCAGCAGCGCCACCTCGGGTTCAGCGCGCCTTCCCTCCTCGACCTCCGGAACCTCTTCCAGGTGAACGTCGAGGAGGGGCGCCACCTGTGGGCCATGGTGTACCTGCTTCACGCCTATTTCGGGCGGGAGGGCCGCGAGGAGGCAGAGGAGCTCCTGCACCGCAGTTCGGGCAGCGCGGACGCACCGCGGATCCTCGGCGCGTTCAACGAGCAGACCCCTGACTGGCTGGCCTTCTTCATGTTCACCTACTTCACCGACCGCGACGGCAAGTTCCAGCTCGGCACGCTCAAGGAGTCCGGGTTCGACCCCCTGTCGCGCACGTGCGAGTTCATGCTGAAAGAAGAGGCGCACCACATGGCCGTGGGCACGACCGGCGTCGACCGGGTCGTCGAGCGCACCGCCCAGCTGATGGTGGAGCACGACACCGACGACGTCCGTCCCTTTGGCGGGATCCCGCTCGACGTGGTGCAGCGGTACCTGAACTCCCACTACAGCGTCTCGCTCGATCTCTTCGGGAGCGAGACGTCGACCAACGTGGCCAACTACTTCACGGCCGGGCTGAAGGGTCGGTGGCTCGAGGAGAGCCGTCAGGACGACCACGTGCTCGGCGACGGGACCGTCCTCGTCGATGCGCTCCTCGACGACGGGTCCGTCGGCAGGACCGAGGTGCCGGCCCTCGTCGGCCTCAACACGGACCTGCGTCACGAGTACACCGCCGACTGCATGAACGGCGTCAACCGGTGGAACCGGATCCTGGACAACGCGGGCGTCGGCCAGCGGCTCCACCTGCCGAGCGTCGCCTTCAACCGGCGGGTCGGCACCTTCGGAGGCATCGCCGCGACGCCCGAGGGAACGGTCATCTCGGCGGCCGAGTTCGACCGACGCCGCGGCGAGTGGCTGCCGACCGACGCCGATCGCTCGCACGTGCGGTCATTGATGCAGCCGGTGCTCGAGGAGGGCAAGATCGCCTCTTGGCTGGCTCCGCCGAAGAAGGGCGTCGACGGGCGTCCGTTCGAGTACGACTACGTGCACCTGGCCTGAGGCGCCGCGGCGCCGCGTACGCCCGTCGCCGGTCCGCCCCTCCTCACGGCTGGGTGAGGGGCCGTCGTCCGAGCGCGACCTCCGCCCGGCCCCTTCGGCTCACCGAGAGCACGGCGTCCGAAGGCGCCGCTCGGGTCCCGGTTGCGCCCGGCTCGCCGGCAGAGCCTGGCCCGATCCCCAGTCGTTGCAGGACTGCCGCGCCGAGCGCCACGTCCTCGATTCCCGATCCCATGCCCTTGAACAGGGTGATGTCGTCAGGGCCCCGAGTCATAGGCGCGCTGGCGACGACGGCTCCGAGCGGGCGGACCGCCTGCCAGGCACGAGCGCTCGCTTCCCCCTCGCCGGTCCCGTAGAGCTCCCGCAACTCGCTCGACAGGCGCTTGGCCTGGGGAACGCTGTCGGTCACCACGCTCGCACAACGCGACAGGATCACCGGCTCGAACTCACGGCGTTCGAGGTCGATCGCGCCGACTGCGTTCACGTGCACGCCGGGTGCCACCATCGGCTCGAGGAGCACCGGCTCGGTCGCGCGGGTCACGAGCGTGACGATGTCCGCTCCGTCGACGGCCGCCTCGACCGACGAGGTGGCACGGCAGTGCAGGCCCAGCGCGTCGGCCACCGTCGCGGCGAACGCTTCCCGCCGCTCGGGAGCCCGGCTGAACGCGCGCACCTCACTGAGGTCGCGCACCTGCGCGACGGCCGCCACCTGGGGCAGCGCTTGCTTGCCCGTGCCGACGATCCCGAGCACCGAGGCGTCCGGCCGCGCCAGGAGATCGGTGGCCACGGCCGCGGTTCCCGACGTCCGCAGCTGGCCGAGCGCGAAGGCTTCGATGCAGGCGACGAGGGAGCCCGTGCGGGTGTCGAAGATGCACAGCACCGGGTCAGCTCCACCCGGGGTGTGGGTCCAGACCTTGACGCCAGCCAGGCCGACACCGGTGAATGCCGCGCCGAGAGCGTGCAAGGTGGCATGGTCGCCGTACCCGAGGAGCGTCTTCTCGAGCTCGGCGGCCAGGCCGTCGCCCTCCTGGGCGAACCCGGCGCGGAGCGCTTCGAGCGCGCCGCCGAGGTCGAGCACCGACACGACGTCGTGCTCGGAGATCCAATGCGTCGTGTCACCCATGGGTGTCGCACCCCCGCTCTCCTGAGGGTGCGCGCGCCTGCCCCCTCGCCTTCAGACCTCGCCGGGCGCTTCTCGGGAAGCAGCACCGGGCGGAAACTGTTTCTTCAGCCCAACATAGCGGATCAGGGAAGCACAGCTTCGACGGAGCTCTTCGTCTTGAGCAGCGGTTCGACGAGGTCCGTCCATCGGCCCGCGGGCATGCGGGCGAGCGGGACCGACACGCTGACCGAGACAAGAGGACGCCCGTCGTGCCGGCATGCCGCGACGCTCACCGAGCCGATGCCGTTTTCGCTCTCCCCGTCGTTGTGGGCGAAACCATTTCGGCGCACGGTGTTGATCTCGGACATGAGCGCGGCCCGGGACATGATCGACTTCTCGGTCAGCGAGGGCAGCTTGGCAGTTCGGTACAGCCCGCGCAGGAAGTCGTCGCTCTCACAAGCGAGCCATGCCTTGCCGATGGAGGTGCAGTGCGCCCACATGAGCGTGCCGACACGTGAGGCCACGCGCAGCGCATTGGGGCTCTCGGCGCAGGCGATGAACAGCACGTGGTCCCCGTCGAGCACCGCCGCGTGCACCGTCTCGCCGGTGTCGTTGCGCAACTGCTCGAGGTACGGCTGGACGAGGGTGCGCACGTCCAGGTCGCGGGTGGCGAGCAACCCGGCGCGCAGGAGGACCGGCCCGACGCGGTAGATCTTGCTCTCGGGGTCTTGCACGGCGAAGTCGCGGTGGACGAGCATGGCGAGGAGGCGGTGGGCGGTGGAGATGGCGATGCCCAGCTCGGAGGCGGCATCCGACACGCGCACCCGCTTGCGCTCGGTGAGCAGGACCAGGAGCCGCAGTGCGTTGTCGACCGATTCGATCGGGTACGTGGGGCCGCGCGCAGGCGCAATGCCGTCTCCCGACCGCAGGGTCATCGACCGCGATCGTAATGCCGCGCCGACCTGCGCTGTGCGCCCATCGAGCGAAGGCTACGGCGCGGCAACAGGCCATGTCGTCGGCACCTGGAACGCGTTTCGGATACGTTTCGACCGACGAGCCGGAACCGAGCACCCGAGAGGCGGTCAACGCGTCGGGAGGGACCAGTGAGCGAACAGGCGATCGAGACGGTCACCGAGAAGGTCACCGAGAAGGTCACCGAGAAGGCGATCACCGTCACGAGCGCGACGGCGCACGCCCGGAGCGGTCGGCGCTGATGCGGGTCGGCGTCTCCATGAGGACGTCGTTCGCCACAGGCGACCCGACGGTGGGGCCGCGCTCGATCGTCGCCCAGGCGCAAGCCGCCTACCGGGCCGGCCTCGACGTGCTGACGGTCGGTGATCACCACGGGACCGGTCCCACCAGCTACTTCCAGAACGTTCCCACCCTCGGGCGGGTGCTCGCCGAATGGGACTCCCGCCCAGCGGGCTGCCTCTTCATCGTGCCGATGTGGCACCCGGTCCTCATGGCCGAGCAGATCGCGACCCTCGCGGCGTTCGCCGCCGGGCCGTTCGTCGTCCAGACCGGTGTCGGCGACGTCGAGTCGGAGTCCAAGGCGATGGGTGCTCCGCTCTCGCAACGGGGCCGGCGGATCGAGGAGGGCCTCCGGATCGCCCAGGCGCTCCTCCGAGGCGAGGAGGTGAGCAGCGCGATGTGGGGCTTCGAGCACGCCCGCGTCGCGCCCCTCCCCCCCCGGGGCGTCGAGTGGTGGATGGGCGCCACCGTGGAGGTGGCGGTCGACCGGGCGGCGCGCCTCGGGGACTGCTGGTACGGCAACGCCGACCTCACGCCCCGGACGGCGGCCGAGGTCCTGGACCGCTACCACCACGCGTGTGCCCGCCACGGACGGGTTCCGGTCCGGGTCCCCATCCGCAAGGACGTCCTCATCGCCGAGTCGCGGGCGGAGGCGGAGAAGGCGGGCGACGCCCTCTTGGCGGCCGGGTACCGCGGGTTCGACCGGGACGCGGTCGCCTACGGCGACCCTGACTCGGTGACCGAGCAGCTCCTCGTCTACCGCGAGCTTGGGTTCACCGACGTCATGGTCCGTCCGATGACCGCCACACCCGACGGTGCCGCCCGCTCGGTCGAGCTGGCCGGCGAGGTCCGGGCCCGCCTGGCGATCCCGTAGGCGGGCAGGCGGCGCGACAGCGCATCAGCCCGCGGTCACCTCGGGCCGCGCCTGGGATGCGGTCGGGTCGCGGGCGAAGACGGCGATCACCGTCCCCGCCGCCAGGAACGAGCTCGCCATGACGAAGAACGCCACGTGGAAGCCGACGTCGGTGACGAGCAGCCCGATCAGCGCGATCCACAGCGCGCCGAAGGATTGGGAGATGGCGAAGTACGCACCGAAGGCAGCGCGAGCCGGCACGCCGTCCATGGCGTCGGAGAAGAGCGCTTGGCGAACCGGCTGCTCCGAATAGCTGAACACGCCGACGCAGAGGCCCGCGAGCCCCAAGAGGAGCAGGTTCGAGCCGACGAGCACGAAACCGGCCAACGCCGCCGCTCCGAAGGCGTAGAGCGTGTAGAGGACCGGTCGCCGGCCGGCTCGATCGGAGATCTGGCCGAACACCATCGGGCCGAACACCGCCCCGATGCTCACGACCGTGACGAGGACCCCGATGGTGAGCGCCCGCTCGTGCAGGCCGTCGCGCAGGTAGGCGGGCACGTAGGTGGTGAGCACGCCGAGCCCCCGGCCCGCGCCCGCGATCATGCCCGCAGCGAGGACCGCGACGGCCTTTCGACGACGGAGCGCGGAGCGCACGCTGACCTGCGAGCGTGCCGGCACGCTGCGCTCCACTGCGCTGCCGTGGCCGGCGGCGCCGCCGTGGCCCGGGGAACTGCCGTGGCCCGGGGAACTGCCGTGGCCCGGGGAACTGCCGTGGCCCGGGCGCACCCGCGTCCAGGTGACGATCGACCCGAGCGCCATCACCATGCCGGCGCCGGCGAGGGCCCATCGCCAGCTGAAGGCGGCGATCGCCGCCGACGCGGCGATCGGGGCCACGAGCGTGCCGACGTTGCCGCCCGTCGTATGGGCCGAGAGGACCAGCCCCCGGCGATGGGGAACTCGATCGACGAGGTGCGCGCTGCCGACCGGGTGCTGGGGCCAATTCACGAGGGTGCCGAAGATCCGCGCCGCGGAGAACGCGACCATCCCCGGTGAGAGCGCCCCGAGGACGCTGGCGAGCGCCATGCCGGAGTTCTGACAGCCGAGAAGGACCCGAGCCGAGTACTTCTTCACCAGCCCCGCCAAGCCCTGGAGAAGACCGCCGACGATGCCGGCGACACTGAGGATGACGCCGAGGACCGCATAGGAGACGTGGAAGTCGGCGAGCGCGAACGGGTAGACGATTCCGAGGACCGCGACGTAGGCGTGCTGGATCGCGTGGGAGAACGAGACGACTGCGACCTGCTCGCGATCCCCGTGTCGCCAGCCTGCCGGCACCGCGGATGCCTGGCTAGCGCCTGCGCCCACGCGGCCTTCTGCGCCTGCTTCCACGCCCGTCGACGACCTCAGGACCGTGCCGTTCCGGCAAGAGCACGTGGCCGACGCCGTGGATCACGGTCGTCCCGATGGTCGTGGTCGTCGCGGTGCCCGAAGGCACAGAGGCGGCGTGCGCTCACCCGAGCAGGTACGACCACCGCTCCAGCGCGGCGCGGCGCTGGTTCATCGGCGGGACGTTCACCGGAGGGAACTTGTCACGCCACTCGAAGGGCCGGGTGGCGTCGATGAGCGCCCGCGAGTTGGTGAAGTCACCGGCCTCGCGTTGGGCGGGGGTGAGCCGGGGATCGAGGGGCGTGCTCCACGCGCGCCGCACGAAGTCGATCGAGGTGGCGGGGTCCGAGCGGGTGCACACCGCCCAGATGACCTCCTCGAGGTTGGACGGGTCGATGTCCTCGTCCACGACCACCACGTACTTGCCCGCGTAGGCACCCGTGTGGCACTGCGACGCCACGTGGAGCACCTGGCGCGCGTGGCCGGGATAGCGCTGCCGGACGGACACGACGGTGAACATGCGGCTGCCGCCCGCCTCGTGCTGCCACGCGGCCACCACGTCGGGGACGCCCGCCTTCGTGAGCTCCTCGAAGAGGAGCGCCGAGCGCAGCGGCGCACGGTAGCGGGCGAGCTCGTCTGGTGGGCGCCCGGGGGGGCAGCCGAGGATGATCGGGTCGTTGCGGTGGTAGACGGCCTCGACGCGGAGCACCGGCTCGGCCCGCTCGCCCGAGGCGTAGTAGCCGGTCCACTCCCCGAAGGGGCCCTCTTGGAGCTTTTCGTCGGCGGTGGCGTATCCCTCGATCACGATCTCGGCGTTGGCCGGGAACGGGAGCCCGGTCACCGGGCCGCGAATCGTCTCGACCGGCTCGCCGAGGATCCCGCCGACCCAGTCGTACTCGGAGAGCCCGAAGGGGATCTCGTTGCTGGCGGCGAGGAAGAGCAGGGGGTGCGAGCCGAAGACCATCACGACCGGGCACGGCTCGCCGCGGTCGAAGTACTTCTGGCGGTGGATGCGGCCGTGCTTTCCCGGGGAGATGTAGTAGCCCAGCCGCCGGGCGTCGTGGACCATCACGCGGTACGTGCCGACGTTGACCCAGCCGTCGTCGGGGTCACGGGTCACGTCGTAGGAGCCGGTCCCGAGGTACCGGCCCCCGTCGCTCGGGTGCCAGACGGGGGCGGGGAACACGGTCATGTCGACCTCGTCGCCGCGCCGGACGTTCTCCATCACCGGCCCGTCGTCGACCTCGGCGGCGGGGATCGGGTCCTTGCCCATGATGCGCTCCCGCCAGACGTCCGAGAGCTGGAGCTTGGTGAGGCCGAGCGCCTCGTTGAGCGCCAGCGCCATGCGGTCGACGGTGCCCAGGCCGTTCACGAGGACGCGGAAGCCGGGCTGGTAGCCGGGGATGTCGTCGAAGAGCACCGCAGGAGCGCCCTCGGTGTGCTGGAGCAGGTCGGTCGCGTCGCCGATCTCCTGCTCGGAGGACGCGCCCGAGACGTGCCGCAGCTGGCCGACCTGCTCGACCTTCTCGAGCCACGCTCGCAGGTCGTAGGTGGCCGGGCGCTTGCGCTCGTCGTTGGACGGGCTCGTCTCGCTGTCGCTCATGGGTGCAGTCTGCTCCTCGTGCGGTGTTGTGGTTGATGGCGTCGGTACCTCGATGCAACGGCTGCGCGGCCCCGCAGCTCGGCGGGCTCGCTCAAAGGAGCCACGACCATCGCTCGCGGGTCACGGCCTTGTCCTCGGGGCCGGGGCCGATGGGCTCGGGGAAGCGCTCCTTCCACTCCCACGGGCGCGTCGCGTCGATGATCACCCGGGAGTTGAACCCCTTCTTGCCCGGCTCGATGGCCGGGTCCAACGGACCGCTCCAGGCGCGGCGGATCGTCTCGAAGTCCCGTTCGGGGTCCGCCCGCGTGCAGACGGCCCAGATCACCTCTTCGAGATCGGACACGTCGACGTCGTCGTCCACCACCACCACGATGCGGCCGAGGTACGCACCGGCGCGGCAGGACGCCGCCACGTGCCCCGCCTGCACGGCGTGACCCGGGTAGCGCTGCTTGATCGCGACGACGTTGAACAGGCGGCAGCCCCCCACTCCGTGGCACCACGCGGCGGTGACGTCCGGCACGCCGACGCGGCGGAGCTCGCGGCGAAGATTCGCGCTTCGCAGGTACTGGCGGAAGCGGTGCGCCTCGAAGGGCGGCTTCTCCGGGGGGACGCCGAGGATGATCGGGTCACGGCGCCGATAGACGGTGCGCACCTCGAACACGGGGACCTCCTGCGCGCCGGTGGCGTAGTAGCCGGTCCACTCCCCGAACGGACCCTCGCGGCGCAGCTGGTCGGGGTGCAAGAAGCCCTCCAGCGCGATCTCCGCCCGCGCCGGGATCGGAAGTCCCGTCTCTCGGCCGGCGATGCACTCGACCGGGCGGCCGCGCATGCCGCCGGCCCACTCGAGCTCGTTCACGCCCGGCGGCATCTCGAGACAGCTCCCGACGAAGAGCAGCGGGTCCATGCCGCACAGGACCACGGCCGGAAGCGGCTCACCTCGCTCGAACGCCTTGTCGCGGTGGATGCGACCGTGCTTGCCCGGAGAGATGTAGAGCCCCGTGTGGTTGCGGTCGTGCACCATCACCCGGTAGGTCCCGACGTTGACCCAGTCCGAGTCGGGGTCCTTCGTGATCACGCAGTCACCGGTCCCGAGGTACCGGCCCCCGTCTCCCGGGTGCCACAGGGGGACGGGGAAGCGGCCGAGGTCGACGTCGTCTCCCCGCTCGACGACCTCGGCGACGGGTGCTCGGTCGTCGTCGACCATGACGACAGGTTCGGGCACCACCGCGTCCATCCGGCGCTCCCACTCGTCCATGAGGTCCCCGACCGAGATGTCGGCGGGGAGTCCCAGGGTCACCGCGAGCCGGCGCCGTTCGCCCTGGGCGTTGACGAGGATCCGCCAGCCGCGCTCGAAGCCGGGAAACGCGTCGAACAGGACGGCGGGCGCTCCGTTGGTGTGCTGGAGCATCTCGGTGATGCGCCCGACGTTGTCGTCGAGGTCCACCCCCTCGAGCACCCGCAGCTCGCCCAGGGCGTCGACCATCTGCAGCCAGTCGCGGAGGTCCTCGTGCGGGGCGCCGGCGCGCACGGCCTGCGGGTCGACCGCCGAGGCGACACCGAGCGAGCCCTCGAGCGAGCCGAGCCGGAGCTCGCGCGGGAGCTCGAGGTGGTCGGGCACGCTGCTGAGCTCGGTGGTCACCGGCTTCCTTCGAGTGCCGCCGCCCTCGTGTCGCCAGCAGCCGGCGCGGTCTCGGCGTCGAGCCACTCGGGAAGGACCGAGCCAGAGGCGAGGGCGACCGAGGTGTGGTACTTCCACAGCTTGCGGGCATGGCGGTCACGCTGGAAGGTGACGAGGAAGCGGTCGCACTCGGCCCGGTCGAGCGGCCTCACCCGGCCGAGCTGCATCGCGCGCGCCAGCGCGTCGGCGTTCTCCACGAAGTGGACCACGTCCGCGAAGAGCGTGAGGACGTCCTCGGCGACGACCACCTCGCCGTGCCCGCGCAGCAACGCAGCCCCTGCGCCCCCGAGCGTGCCGGCGAGCGCGCGGCCCTGAGCGGCCGTGGCGATGTGGGACGGGTCAGGGTGGACCGGCACGCCGTCCGCCCAGCGGGAGGCGTGGTTCTTCACCGGCACGATCGCAGCGTCCTCGACCATGGTGAACATGGTCGTCGGGTCGTGGTGGAAGTGCGCCACCGCGCCGAGGTCGGAGCGGGCCCGGTAGAGCTCGGCGTGGATGGCGAGCTCCGAGGGCGGCTTGCCCTCTCCCTCGACGACTTCGCCGTCGAGGGAGACGAGGAGGACCCGCTCGGGCCGGAGCGAGGCCCTGGAGTCGTCGACCGGCTGGATGTAGAAGAGCCCGGCACTGGGCCCGCGGGCGCTGAGGTGGCCGCTGTAGTTCAGGATCCCGGCGTCGACCAGCATGCGGGTGGCGACGGCGAGCTGCCGGCGCACCTGCCGGGCCCGGACGCGCTGCTCGTCGCCGTCGGTCTGCTCCTTCCGGTCCATCGCGCCGTTCGCCTCCTACACCTTGTAGTGGTCGAGCACCTGGGGGGCGAAGAGCTCTTCGGGCTCGACGAGCCTCGAGGCCACGCCCTGCTCGTGGGCCCAGCGCGTGAACGCCTCGAGCGTCGCCCGGTTCTCCTCCACCCCGTAGGGGAACGGGTCTGGCCCGAGCAGGCCCTTCATCTCCTCCACCAGGCTCGGCACCCACCCCAGCGGAAGGCGGCTGGCGGTCATCTCCGAGAGCCGTTCGACGCTGCGGCGCTTGGCCTCCTCACAGGCGCGGTAGAGGTTGGCGGCGACCCACGGCGCCTGCTCGAGGACGTCGGAGCGCACCACGGTCACGTGCATGATCGGGAAGATCCCCGTCCGCTCCACGTACTCGCGCTCGACGGCCCGGTAGTCGGGGAAGAGGCGCACGATGTGGGGGTCCTTGCGCTCGAAGCTCTCCGGCGGGTGGGCCGAGAAGATCGCGTCGAGGTCGCCGTCGGCCAGCATGTCGTCGAGGCAGCGGTCGGGGACCGGCGTGAGCGAGACGCCCTCCGGGAGGCGGAGGGCGACCTTCTCGCTCCTGCCCGGAGTGTTGACGCCGGCCTGGAACCACGAGACGTCCTGGAGCGGGATGCCCCACTCGTGCTGGAGCAGCGCACGGGTGTACACCGAGGCGGTCTGCGCCCACTCGGGCACGCCGATGCGCCCGCCCGCCAGCTCCTTCGGGCTCGAAGGGCCGTCGGGGCGGACGAAGATCGACGAGTGCCGGCACACCCGGGACGGGAAGACCGGGATGGCGACGAGGCTCGTGTCGCCGGCCGCCCTGAGGGCGAGGTACTTGGCGAAGGACAGCTCCGAGACGTGCCACTCCCGGTAGCGCAGGAAGCGGAAGAAGATCTCCTCGATCGGGAGGGTGAGGACGTTGAGCTCGACGCCTTCCACTCCGACGGCGCCGGTCTCGAGGTCCCGAAGGTGCTCGTAGCCGCTCTGTGCGAACGTGAGGGCGAGGCGCGGCGCGGTCACGGAAGCAGCCCCGCTCTCTCGAGCACCGCGTCGAGCTTCGCCTCGAGCTCGGGGGTCGCGCTCGCCATCGGGAGGCGGTGCTCGTTGTTCGCCAGCACGCCCATCCGGCGGAGCATGTACTTGATCGGGATGGGGTTCGTGTCGAAGAAGACCGACTTGTTCAGCTCCCACAGCTCCTCGTGGATCTTGCGCGCCTCGGCGAGATCGCCGCGGTCCACCGCGTGCCAGAGCGCGCCGACGCGGCCCGGGACGAGGTTGCCGACCGCGTTCATCATCCCGCACGCGCCGACAGCGAGCATCGGCAGGCTCAGCTCCTCGAGCCCGACGAAGACCCGGAACTCCGGGCCGAGGCGGCGAAGCACCTCGGTGACGAGCGCGAGGTCGGCGGATGCGTGCTTCATGCCGACGAGGTTGTCCGCCCGCTCGGCGATGGCAGCGATCGTCGCGACCTCGAGCGTCACCGAGGCGCGCCCGGGGATGTGGTACACGAGCACCGGGAGCTCGACCCGGCGGGCCACCTCCACGAAGTACTCTTCGAGCCCCCGCTGGGGGGGACGGATGTAGTAGGGCGTCACCACCAAGAGGGCGTCCGCCCCCGCCTCCGCCGCTCCGAGCGACAGCTCGAGCGTCGAGGCGAGCGATTCGGTCCCGGTGGCCGCGACCACAGGGAGGCGCCCGCCTGCCGCCCGCACCGCCGCCTGGACGAGCGCCAGGCGCTCGGCGACCGTGAGCACGCTCGGCTCCCCGCTGGTGCCCGTGACCACGACCCCTTGGGAGCCGTTGGTCGCCTGGCGGTCGACGAGCGCCTCGAAGGTCTCCAGATCGACCCGGCCGTCGGCGAAGGGGGTGACGACCGGCGTGTAAGAGCCGACCAGCGCGCTCGACGAGAGAAGCCTCTTGTTCATCGCGGGCCGGTCAGTCCGCGCTGGCGCGGTTGGTCTCGAAGCCGCGCTGGGAGCCGAGCAGCCGGTAGGGGTTCTTCAGGTCCTCCTGCCACATGAGCGAGTCCATCGCGATGTGCAGCGGGCTGTCTTGGATCGTGAGCTCGTAGACGGGCTCGTCGTTGGACGCGTGGTTGTGGATCATCCAGCCGGGCGCGGTGAGCATGAGGTCGCCCGCCGACCACTCGTACCGCTTCCCGCCGACCCGGCTCCAGCCGCTGCCCGAGAAGAAGTAGTTGATGGCGGCCGACGCATGGCGATGCGGGCGGTCGACGATGCCCGGCGGCCGAACGGTCATCGTGGCGAAGAAGTTGTTGCTCGTGCCGTTCGTCCGGCCGGTGGCCGGGTTGTAGAGCAGGTAGAGCCGGCGCCCGCGATAGGAGGGACCCAGGGCGCTCAGCTGGTCGAGCTCCTTCTTCACGTCCCGCCATGGCCAGTGGAGCGGGTGCTGCTCGACCACCTCGGGGTTGATGAGGCGCTCGTAGGACATGAGCATCGCGCCGTCCCCGCCGAGCGGGAAGACGTGGGCGATCGGGTGCTCGGCGATCTCGTCGGACCCTTCTTGGCGAACGGCGGGCTCCTCGGGCGGGTGCTCGTCGACGAAGTGGACGCGGATCTTCTCGAGCAGCGGCGCATTGGAGTAGGTCAGCCTGACCTGGCGCCCCGAGCCGTCGTTCTCGTGGAAGTAGGTCGTGAGGGCGGGCGTGTGCCAGACGTCGTACTGGTCGAAGGGGATCTTCTCGCCCCCGACGGCCGCGAACCCCGTTCCGGCGATGCAGAAGCACACCTGAGAGGAGTTGTGCCGGATCGGGGAGGTGCGCTCGCCGGGGAGGAGGACCTCGAGGGTCACGCGGATGCCCGGGGCGAGCCCGAGCCCCGGCTCCTCGGCGAAGGGGTGGACGATCCAGGCGCTGCGCCGGCCGTCTGCCGGCCGGGGCAGGGAGGCCAGGCGCTCCACCTGCGCCTCGATCTCGCTGGCACGGATGACGACCGGGGGCCACATGACGTCCTCCACCGGTGGGTGGACGGCGCCCAGCCGGTCCACGAACCGTGCAGAGACGGGATCGGGCCTGTCGTCCTCCCGGAGGGTCGCCGCAGCGTGGGTCCGCGGGCCTCGCCCTTGCTCCTCGGTTCGCTCCTGCTCGTCGGTTCGCGCCACCCGGTCGGATCGCTCCTGCTCGTCGGTTCGACTCGTCATCTCTTGGACTCGCCCTTTCTCGTCGTCGCCGTCTTCGTCGAGGGCACGGTCGAGCTCACCGACGTGCTCCCGACCCCCGGTCGTGCTCGCGGCACGAATCTCTTCTTCGGGCCGGACTGGGCCGGTCCGCGGTCTCGCTCCGAGGCGGGCCGTCCCGCCTCACGGCTGGGCGGACCGTCGTCGGGACTGTCGGGCCAGGGGCACGTCGTCGGTCACCACCACGGCACGACGCGACAAGGTCACCGGCTCGAGCTCGCGCCGTTCGGGGTCGAGACTTGCTGGCCGTCCACCGTCCGGCGAGCAGCCTTGACACCGGCCGAGCGGAGGGCTCCTCCCGGCAGGTGGGACCCGTCACCGAACCGGTCCACAGGGTGCTTGGTGGCGGTGCAGGTCGGTTCCTCGAGGGAGCGGATGAGCGCCTTCAAGCGCTCTCCCCGCCGTCGGTGGGAGTTGGCGACCGCCGCGAGGCCCTCAGCCTCTGCACGAGCGATCAGAAGGTCGATGGTCCGTGCCTGCTGGCGGTGAACCGGGAGGAACCTGCCCCCGGTGAAGAAATGTGAGCATGCGAGGCAGTCGTCGGGCTTCGGGCAGGCTTCGTCGGGAGGCCGGACGCAGTAGCCGTTCGGCAGGCTCGTGCGGATGCGGCCCGAATTCTCTCCGATCCACTCGAGCTCGCTGGGCGAGGTCTCGATCGCAGCCGGCTCAGCCGCGACCTCTGCCGCGAGCGCCTTGCGCCGGAGGTACTGCCAGCCCGACTCGAGAAGCGGCGGGTTCCAGATCTCGTCCCGCTTCGACGCCGCCTCCGCCTCGTCCGACCACGAGATCGGCTCCCCCGCGGCCATCGCCGCGAGCTGCACCCGGCACGCCTTGTCGAGGAGCACGGCCGCCATCACGCCAGTTGCGACGCTCTCTCCGACCGCGACGAGCCCGTGCCGGGGCATGAGACAGGCCCGAGCGTCGCCGAGCGTCGTGGCGAGGCCGACCCCGAGGTCCTTCGTCTTCACGAGCCCCCCGGTTCGAAGGAAGCGGGGCACGTCGGGGTGGGTGAAGAGCACGCCCTCGTGGGAGAGAGCCCGCAGCGGCACGCCGAGCGACGCAAGGGCGTTCGCGGCGGCCGAGTGGGTGTGGACGACGCATTCGACGTCGGGACGCATCCGGTAGATCTCGCCGTGGATCGGAAACTCGATGTGGCGGGAGCCCGTGCCAGAGAGGACCTCGCCGTCCAGCCCGAGCAGCAGCATCCGGGACGCGTCGACCTCCTCGAACCCCAGTCCCGAGGCCTTCATCCAGAAGCCTCGACCACGCGGGTCCCGAACAGACACGTGACCCCACACGAGGTCGCCCTGGCCAGCGGCACCGAGTGCCTGATTCGCCTCCACCGCCAGCCGGACCACGTCGTCGACGTCTCTGTCCTCGATCAACGCCATCGTTACAGAATACCTTTCTGCTGGTCGGTGCGCCAGATGCTGCGCCCGCGGGGGCGGCTCGCCGGGAGTGCCGCGTGCGACGGGCTGCTCGTCCTGCCGAGCCGGTCACCAGCTCGAGCTCGCGCGGCTCGGCCCCGAGCGGCCCGCGGTCACCGGCCACGGACGGCTGCCTGTCCGCCGGCGCATCGCGGGAGGTGCGGGAAGAGAGGTCGGAGGCACCTGCGTGCAGGTGTCAACGGCGAAGTGCAGAAGTGCAGCAGACAAGCAAACAATTGCCGCCAATCCGTGGTCGAACCGCGTGGTCGCGTACGAAAGTCGAACCGCGTGGTCGCGTGCGGCAACGGTCCCGCTGAGACGCCCGCCGCCGCAGCGACCTTCGCGATCCGCCGCCGGCGATCCGCGCGCCGGTCCGAGGTGAGCCAGCTCGCAGCCCGCGCCGCTCGCCCCGTCTTGACTATTCACGACGGGGCAGTTACGGTCCGAGGAATCCGTTTCTGTTCGAGGCGACCTCGGCTGTTCGAGGCGACCTCGGCAGAGCGCTACCGTCCAGAAGGGGGAATGCATGAAGTCCACGGTGAAGCTCAAGGTGACGCTCGTCGCCGCCGCAGCCTGCGCGATGGCAGCGGCCGGAGTGCTCGTCCTGCCCGGGGCGGCGGGAGCAAAGACCGCCACAGTCATCGCCTTCAAGAACGGGAAGCCGACATTGAAGGGGATCACGATCAACGTGATCAACGCCGCGGGCAGCGCCCATGTCGCCGACACCAACGTCCACGACTGGGTCGAGATCATGAACAGCTGGGGCGCCAACGCGACCCAGACGAACGCCTC
>JAJZMD010000020.1 GCA_021803085.1 Actinomycetes bacterium | reverse complement strand
GCACCGTGACCGTTCCGATGATGAACAGGTCGTAGGCGTCGGTGAAGAAGCCCATGCCGGCGGTGAACACCGTCAGCCAGTGCTTGCGGCCGACCTCGGCCTCGTCGAGCGACCGGTACAGGTCGGTGACTGATGCCATCTGCTTGCCCACAGTGGGTCTCCCCTCCCTGTCCCATCGACAGGCGTTCACGTCATCGGCATTGGGTGGTACGTGGGCAGCATGACAAGACGGGATTTCCCGAACACGAACGCGAGGTGTCCGGAAGGGAATCAGACGGTGAACTTTTCGCGAACTTCGCAGAAGCCCTGCGGTCGTCGCCGACGACCAGGAACGCGGGCATGGTCTTCGCAGGAACGGCCTGCCGACGGTGCCGTCTCGAGGGCGGCTTCGGTCAGGCGCCGGGCAGGGCGCGCGGTACGACCGCGATGCCGTCAGGTCGCCGGTAGGCGTATCGGCCGGTCGTGACGACCGTCGCGTCCAGCAGGTCGGCGCCGATCCTGTCGGCCAGCCATACCAGGTGGCGGACGTCGCCATCGCCGGCGGCGGCGGCGAGCTTCACCTCCACGGCGACAGTTCGCCGATCGCCACGCTCGATGGTCAGGTCGACTTCGCGCTCTGCGCCCTTGGTCCGGAAATGCGACACGCGCGCTTCGGCCGCCTGCGCGAACACCCGAACACTGAGCGTGACGAGCGACTCGAACACGGCGCCGAGGAACGTGCCATGACGAGGAATGGTCGTCGGGCCTTCCCCGCGCAGGAGAGCGCCGGCGTCGACCCCGGTGAGGCGGACGGCCAGCGCGGGGTCGGCGAGGTGATGCTCGGGGACGAACGTCAGCCGGGCGAGATGGTCCGTGGTCGGTGCCCACGCCGGGAGCGGGTCGAGGATCCACAGCCGCTCGAGAGCGTCGCGGTAGGGGATGGTCGTCGTCTTGGCCGGTCTGGTGGTCTCGCCGGCGGCGGCAGCGTCGCGGATCTTCTCGTAGCTCGCGGTCGTCGCAGTCGCTGCCGCGTACGCCTGGAGCCACCTTCGCAACGTCTGTGGGCGGCGGACCTTCGCCCCGAGCTCGGGGAGATCGGCGTCGACGATCCGGTCCAGGTAGCCGTCGAGGGCGGCTCGCTGGGCGCGGGCGGTGGAGTGGCGAATGCCAGGGAACCCGCTGGCGAGGATCTCGGCCGTGTAGTCCTCGAGCGTGACGGTGGTCGCGCCCTCGATGTCGGGACGGTCGCCGACGAGCAGGGCCGCGATCGACACGACCGGGGTGTCCACGCCGCGTTCGGGCAAGGTCAGAGGCCGCATGCGAAGGGTCACAACCCTCCCCGCTCCGGTGTGGGTCGGCGCGGCCGCTGGGGAGGCCGACCCGGTGAGAATGAACCTGTCGCCGATCGGGTTCTCGTCGACGGCGCTCCGGACGACGTCCCACGACGGCGGGTAGCGCTGCCACTCGTTGATCACGATCGACGGGGTGCCGATGGCGAGCCGGTCGGGCTGGGCGGTGATGACCTCGAGGACGCCAGGGTCGTCGAGGCATACGACCGCCCCGCTTCGGCGACGGGCGGTGGAGGTGTTGCCGACGCCTCCAGGGCCTTCGAGGCTGAGGGCGGGAAGGGCGGGAACCAGTTCGTCGAGCTCGGCGTCGACCACACGGCGCTCGTACTCGCGAAACGGCTCGAGTCTCCTGGCCATCCACTGACGCGACCATCAGTCGGGTCACAACGCCGACCGTTGGTCAGCTCATCACGCTACTGGTCGTCGCATCTCGGCCACTCCGGGATCGTCGGTGTCGTCCGGTGGGCTGGAGGAGAGGAGAGCTGTCGTGTCGTCGCGACTCGAACCCGAGTGAGCTGTGTGGCCGGCTCCGCCGTCTGCTGGCAGATGCCTGGGGCTGAGCAGAGCCTCTGTTGGGGGCTGTGCTCACGGAGTGCTGCCGGGCGGAACGACCCACTGGCAGCGCTGCCCGGTGACTGATCCGATGAGATCGAAGTCGGCGTCATAGTGGAGGACGATCGCCCCGAGCTCCTCGGCGGCAGCGGCTACCAAGAGGTCTGGGATCTTGCGGCCCCGCTGGCTGCGAGCGGCCAGCAAGCGCTGGACCTGAAGCGCACGGCGCAGATGGGCAGCAGTGGTGTCGACAGCCTGGAAGACATCGAGCGCCCCGACGAGCTGGTCCCACTCCTGCGCGTTGCGTGCCGAGTAGCCCACCTCGAGATCGCAGATGCTCGGCCGCCCCAGCTCACCCGCGGCCGCCAACGGTTCGATCACACTGCGGACTTCGAGGTACTGGAGCCGCTTCACCACGCTGGTATCGAGCAGGAACCTCAGCGCCACGCGTCAGCTCGGTCGTCGAGGTGAGCGCGAGCGAGCACGTCCAACGCCGCAGCAACGCTGTGCTCCCGGCGGCTCGTCGCTCTGCGCAGGGCTTCGTTGACCGTGTCCTTGATGGTGGTCGTACCTAGCTCGGCGCGCGCCGAGTCGAGCATCTCCTCATCCAGATCCACCAGGTGCTTCGCCACCCCCACAGTATATACAGTTGGTCGGTCCGTATATACGCGGGGGCGGAGAGTGCTCGCTTGGATACCGGCGCTCGGGGACCATCGGGCCCTCGGTTCGCTTCCAATCGACTGCCAGCGTGTTGCTACGGCGCTGACCGGCGATGACAGCAGCGAACTTTCGAGAGCGGGCGACGGGAATCGAGCCCGCGTTCTCAGCTGTCAATGCGGGGAAGGGCGTCCTGACCTGGGCGTTTGGTAGCGCCCGAGCGTTCGTGGGAGCAACATGGGAGCACCCGGCGGCAAACCGCCGCCGGGTGGGGCGGGGGTGCCCGGTGGCGGGCACGGCGAGCGCCCGCGTCGGACGTCGCGCCGTCGCCGCCCGGCGTTGTGGCTGGTCACCGGCGAGTTGGGACGAAAGTGCGAATTTTGATTGCCCCGTCGGCGGTCCTTCGGACGGTGCCGCCATGCGGACGAACCCACCGACCACTACGAACCGGCCGAGCGACTATTCGGCCGCCGACGTCGCCGTCTTGGAACGCCTCTTGACCGGGGGCGGTCCGTCGCCCGTCGCCCGGACCGCCGAGTGGCTGACCATCGCCGACCTCGCCCGGGACCTCGGCAAGTCCTCCTCCACCCTCTACAAGTGGAGCGCCCGGGGCTACCCGCACTTCCCCAAGAAGATCGTGCTCCCCTGCGGGTCGATCCGGGTGCACCGCGACGACTACCGGGCGTGGCTCGAGGGGCTGACCCGATGAGCGCCGTGTCCAAGCCCTGGATCGAGCACTACGAGGTCGGCGGTGGCACACGCCGGCCCAAGCGGGAGCGGCGGTGGGCCGTCGCCTACCGGGTCCCCGGTCCGGACGGCGGGCCAGCCAAGATCAAGAAGAAGCGGGGCTTCGAGAAAAAGGGCCTGGCCGACACCTACGCCGCCAACGTGGAGAGGGCGCGGCTGCGGGCCGACGGCTGGTCGTTCGACGGCGACTGGGCCCCCGTGCACGCCGGCGACCGCGTCCTCGGCGCGGCGACCGGTCCGACGGTGATCGACCTGGTCGAGGACTACTGGACCATGCACTGGCACCACATCTCGCCCAACCAGCGCACCAAGGTCCGGGGGCGACTCATCGTGATGGCGGCCCTGTTGACGAACGCCGAGGGGATGGCAGAGGCCCTCGAGGCCCAGGACCCCCGCAAGGGGAAGCAGCGACTCGAGCCTGCCACCGCTCCGGAGTGGGCGGCCCGCTACCTGCGTGACCCGTTCCTCCCCAACGTGGCGACCGACGACGACGTGCTCGACGACGAGCGCCTGAAGATGGCGTCGGCCTGGATCCGCAAGATGAGCCTCCCGATCGACCAGCTCGACGACACCCTCCTCAACCGGCTCCGCCTCTATCCGGCCACCGCCACGCACTCCACCCGCCGGACCTACGAGTCGATCACCAACGCCGTCCTTGGCTGGGCCGTCGAGTCGGGCCGACTGGAAAAGGACCCGTCGCGGGGCATGGTGAAGATCGCCCGGGACCCCGACGAGGAGCAGGTCGACCCCGAGCGGGTCCCCGGCGAGGCCGAGGTGTGGGAGATCGCGGCCGCCTTCACCGAGCGCTTCGGGGAGTGGCTGGCGGTATTGGTGGTGCTGTGCGCCTTCGGGGCGTTGCGCATCTCCGAGGCCGTCAACCTGCGGCGCCAAGACTTCGAATGGTTGGAGGCAGGTGGAGTGCGGGTGACGGTCCGCAAGCAGCGCCGCCGGCAGGTGGCGAAAAGCGCCGACGACGGCACGTCGACCACCGAAGAAGCACCGCCCAAGGGGAGAGGCGCCCGGGGCCCCCGGTCCCGCCGGACCTTCTACCTCGCCTCGGGACCGGCCGCGATGGTCAAAGCACACCTCGATACCCGCCCCGGCGGTCCGCAGGCGCGCCTGTTCGTGGGTCCGCGCGGCGCCCCGGTCGACCCAGGCACGTTCCGCAAGGAGAAGTGGAATCCCCTCATCGCCGAGCTCTTCCCTGCCGGGCACCGCCTCTGCGGGATCACGCCCCACTCGCTGCGCCACTTCGGCATGACCATGTGGCTGCGGGCCGGCCTGCCGCTCCCCCTCATCCAGAAGTGGGGCGGGTGGTCGTCGCTCAAGGTCATGCTCGACACCTACGCCGCCGTGCTGCCCGACGACGAGGACCGGGCGATCGCCCTGCTCGAAGAGGCGTCGTAGCCGGCGGTGGTTCGCCGAGGCGAGACCACACCATCGCTACGCTTGCCCATGGCGAACGGCCAACGCCGCGCTGGCGGCGACCGGCCGGAGACCTGCCGACTCCTCGCCGTTGTCCCTGGTCATTGCCCACGTGTTCCTTACTACTACCTGGATGTGTCACCACAGCCACTACCGGCCTGGGACCTTCTTATGTGCCCGCTCGGGACCTTCCTATGTGCCTGCTCGGGAGCCAAGCGAAGGCCCACCCGCAAACTCGCGCACCCGGCGCGTCCCGGTCGTAGCAACCGGGACGCTGGCGTCGTAAGCCGGAGGGGCTCCGCCCCACGTGCACTCGCAGGGGCAGCGATCGAGCAACCGGACGCGTTCTCCGGCCTCGGCCAACTGGACTGGCCGTCCCCTGGGGCGCGTTACTACGCGGCGAGCGGCGCTGTGCCGCAATCCTCGGTGCAGTGTCACTCCCCCTTTGGCCATCGAAGAATGTGGTTGCTGGCCGCGCGGCGACCAATTGAGCACCAGCCGGGCGGCTGTGACCGGGCGGACCTACCGTTCCAGGGTGCGGATCGGCTTGGTGGGGTGCGTGAAGTCGAAGCGCGATCGACCGTCCCCGGCGAAGGACCTCTACACCTCGACGCTCTTCGTGGGGCGGCGGCGCTACGTCGAGCGGAACTGCGACCAGTGGTTCGTGCTCTCCGCACTGCACGGCCTCGTCGACCCCGACCAGGTGATCGAGCCCTACGACGTGTCGCTGGCTGACGCGGACGAAGCCTTCCGCGCCCGATGGTCCACTGCCGTGCTGACCCAGCTGGAGCGTCAGCTGGGACGGCTGGACGGGACGACGTTCGAGGTCCACGCCGGCAGCCCGTACCGGGACCACGGACTGGTAAGCGGGCTCCGAGCGGAGGGGGCGACCGTCGAAGAGCCAGCAGCCGGGCTCAACTTCGGCCAGCAGCTCGCCTTCTACGCCGTCGATGGTCCGAGGCACCCGGCGGCGGTGGGCGGCTACGGCGCCATCGGTGCGGTCCTCGGCGACAGAGGCTCACCGGTCACCGTGAGCTTCGGTGCGCTCGAGGTGGGGCTGGGCCGGACGCTCCCGCCATCGGCCCACCGCTACCGTCCTTGGTGGGCCAACTCGGACCAGACGCCGCAGGGGCGGGGCTGGCTCGGTGCGGGCTGGCGGGTGGCGCGGGTCGACCTCAAGGGCGCCACCGTGACCTTCGCGCCGGTTGCACCGGGAGGAGCGCCGCCGCCGGGAGCCGGCGTCGAGGGGAAGGCGGCACTGGCGGAACCCGACGTCGAGGTGCTCAAGGTGGAGCCGCTTGGACCCTTCTCCTACCGATGGCCGGAGGGGACGGAGGCGTTCGAGGGTGGATGGGAGGCGGTGACCCGGGACGGACGAAAGGTCCGGATGGGCTTGGGTCGGCGCACCGTGTTCGGCGCCGACCGAGTGCACGCGGTGGTGTTCGTCGACGGACAACCCGTCGTCGAGGGATCCGCCGCCGACGACTATTCCGTCACCCGCACGCTCGCCAGCGTGGTGAAGCGAGATCGCAAGGACGTGGTCGACCGAGCGGCCCTGCCGCCGGGCTATGAAGGCCTCCCGGTCGTCCGTCACCGCGACGTGATCAGGGGCAAGGGTGCCCGGCAGGGCCTCGCCGTCCTACTGCGGGAGGACGACGTCTCGGGCTGGGCGCGCCACGCACTGTTGCGACTCGAGGAGAAGACCGGCAGGCCGGCGACGGCGACGCTCCGACATCGAGCCGCCCCGTGGCACCACGGGTGATCGACCCCAAGCAGGTGGTCGACGCCCTGCTCGACTATGGGGCCGCCATTGCCGCCCGGCCTCCGGGCGAGCCCCCGGCCTTCACCGCCGACCCCGAGGCCAACGCCTTCCTCGCCAGCGACCCGTTCGCCTTCCTGGTGGCGGTGATCTGCGACCAGGGCATCCGGGCCGAGCGGGCCTGGGCGGTCCCCCTCGAGCTGCGCCGGCGACTCGGGCACTTCGACCTGCAGCGGATGGCTGCGGCTCCCCACGCGCTCCGGTCAGCGTTCGCCACCCGCCCCGCTCTCCACCGGCTGGTCAACACCATGCCGATCTGGGTCAGCCTGGCTGCCAGCAAGGTCCTGAGCGACTACGGCGGGGATGCCGGTGCCATCTGGGGCGACGAGCCGACCGCTGCCGAGATCCAGGCACGGCTGCAGGCCTTCGTCGGCATCAGCCAGAAGAAAGCAGCGATGGCCACGGAGATCCTCGAGCGAGACCTCGGCGTGGTGGTGCACGAGCTGGAGGGCAGCGACGTGGCTTTCGACGTCCACCTCCGGCGGGTGTTCCTCCGGTGCGGCCTTGCCCAGCGCGACGACCTCGAGCACATGGTGAAGTCGGCGCGTCTGGCACGCCCCGAGCGACCGGGCAGCCTCGACTTCCCGGTGTGGGACATCGGACGGCGCTGGTGCCGACCGACGGACCCGCGTTGTGACGAGTGCGCCATCGGGGCGGTGTGCCCGAGGCTCGTCGCTGCGGGGAACGGCGTGAGGGGGATGTGAGCCTCCGCACCTGAGATGGCGTGATGCTCTAGGAAACATGCCATGGCGCTCTTTCTTCTGACCTGGAACCCCGTCCTTTTTGTGGAGCTGGAAGCCTTATGGGGGCAGGATGGGGAGACGATCCTGAGAGATGGATCGTTGGAAGACGACTGGTCGACGGGCAGTAGGGCCGGTGGTATCGAAGCCGGCGACGAGGTGATGCTCGTCCGCCAGGGCGGGACCGAGGCATCGTCCGATCAGGGATCGCACTGTCCTCAGTGCACGTCGCGCCCCACTTCGACGAGGTACGCCGAGCCCAAGGGGCGACCATCAATTCTGTTGATGTCCGGTGGGATCGCCAGGTGGCTATCCATGATCGCCTACCGCTCGAAGATCTCCTGGTTGCTGTACCAGAGGTCCCGTGGAACGCGCTCCGAAGCTCGGGCATGCGGGTGCCAGATGGGGCCGAAGGAAAGCTCCGCAACCTTTGGGACGCCCACACGGGAACGGCAAACCGTGCAACCGGCCAGCAGCAAGGCAACCCGCCGTGGACGTGGGATGAAGAATTGCTGGCATTCGATCTCTACTTGCGAACAGGCGCGGTCGGTGACCAGCACCCGGCCGTACAGGATCTGTCGGCGGTGCTCCGATCGCTGCCGCTTCACCCACTTGCCGCTCGCTCGGAGACGTTTCGCAACCCGAACGGGGTTGCCCGGAAGCTCGCGGACATTCATACGCACCGACCTGGCTATGAAGGCCTACCGACGAACGGCAGTCGACTCGATGTGGCCATATGGGAGCGGTTTGGCGACCGCCCCGACGTCGTCCACAGCTTGGCGCGCGCTATCCTGGCTGGAGCAGGGCTGGCGCCCGCTGCGGAGCCCGATGAAGAGGAGTATGAGGCGACGCACGAGGAAGGGCGCATGTCCTACCGGCTCCATCGAGTACGGGAACGCGATCCGAGGCTCCGGCGACGGAAAGTCGACGCGGTGAGACGGGTGCTTGGGTACCTCGCGTGTGAGGGCTGTGGCATCCGGCTGGACCGGAGTTACGCGACGGACGGGGCCGAGGTGTACGAATGCCACCACCTTGTGCCCCTCCACGTGAGCGGGCAGAGAGTGACGAAGCTGACCGACGTCGCTCTTCTCTGTCCGACTTGTCATCGCGTTGCTCACCGGATGGACCCTCTGCCGACGCTCGATCAACTTCGAGCTGTGTACGAGTCCGGCGCCCATCACCGCGCCATGACCGCGCGCTGAAGCCGAGGTAGGGGATCGGCCGGTTCCGGTCGGCGGCCGCCGGGACGGATACCACGGGCAGGTTCCCGTGGAGTGAGCCAGTCGGTCGTTAGGGTCTTGCCGTGGGCATCACCTTCTCCACTGACGATCTGCTGCTGGTGCTCGAGGAGGCGATCGATCGAGCCCGCGCCGATGCCCCGATCACAAGTGTTTGGAAAGGTCGCGTCGACCGGCTCGGGCGAGTGGGGATAAAGACGTACGTGGCAGCGCTCGGCGCGGCGCTCCTGGCCAAGGCCACGGACCCGCGAGTGGACGTGCTCACCCAAGACGCTGCCGCAGGGGCGCGCGGCTACAGCCTGCGGACGGTGGCGGAGCTGATGGCCGAGCGAAACCTCGGTCGATTCCATATGGGCGCCACGGGCCGGAACCCGATGAACAATCGCCCGTTCCTCGGAGGTCCGCCTCGGATCGACGAGTTCGAGAAGATCAGTCGAAAGGCGCGCCCTGCCTATGAGGCGTACCGGGATTGCCTCATCGAGCTGAACCGCCTCTCGTCCGATCAGGCAAAGACCGCGCTCGTTGCGTGGCTCCGGGTTCGAATGGACGCCCAAGCGGCGGAGGTGGAGGAGCGTCGACGGGCGCTCAACCTCACTACCACGCTGGGCCCGGCCACGCTCATCGACGCAGCAGAGCGGTTTGTGCGGGAGGACCCGGAAGGCGGCCGCCGAGCGCAGGCCTTCGTTGCTGCGGCTCTCGACTGCGCCTTCGACGACGTCGTCTTGCAGCCCATCAACGACCCACGTCCGGGGGACGTCCAAGTCCGGCGGGGCGGAGCCGTCGTATGGATCGTTGAGGTGAAGCAGCTCCCGGTGGCGGAGCGCACGGCGTTCGACCTAGCGGCCGCCGCTCGAGCCATGGGCGTCCACCTGGCGCTCTTGGTCGTCATCGCCGACCGCCACCCGCCCCTCGAGCGCGAACGGATTCGCCGCCAATCCCTGCGGGACCAGCAGGTCATGGTCCACGTGGCCGAGAGCGTGGGGGAGCTGCTCGGGACGATCGCCATGTTTTCGACGACGTCGCTGGAGCAGATCGTCGAGCGCCTGCCCGGGCGCTACGCCGAGCGGATGCGGGAGCATGAGGTCTCGACCAGGGGCCGACAGCGCTGGGCAGAGGTGATCGCCGCCCGCAGGAGCTGAGGGGCGCAAGGATCACTCCGTGCAGTCACTCCGGCCTGGCACACTGTGGCCGTGGCTGGCAAGGGCGTGGCGATCTCCCTCTTCTCGGGGGCTGGGGGGCTCGACCTGGGCGTCGAAGCCGCCGGGTACCAGGTGAGGGCAGCTGTCGAGCTGAACGATGACGCCGCGGACACCATGGAGAAGAACTTCCCGGGTCTTGCTTCGCCGGTCATCCGTGACGACATCATGTCGGTGCCGACCCGCGAGCTCCTGCGAGCGGCTGGGCTCCGGGGACGTGAGCGGCCCGACCTGCTGGTGGGCGGACCACCGTGCACGCCCTTTTCCAAGTCGGGCTTCTGGCTCGACTGGAAGCGTGCCGGGCTGGACCCCGACGCCAGCCTGCTCCAGGAGTACACGAGGGTGCTCGCCGAGGCCCGCCCGAGGGCCTTCGTTCTCGAGAACGTCTACGCGCTCACCTACCGCAACCGGGCAAGCGCCCCGGCGTTCGAGCGGCTGCTCCGAGAGATCGACGCCGCCGGCTACCGGTGCCGCTGGCAGGTCCTGAACGCCGCCGACTACGGCGTGCCACAGCTGCGGCCGAGGCTGTTCGTCGTCGGAGTGCCGAAGCGCTCGTCGCTGCCGGAGCTTCCTGCACCGATGCACAGCGGGCAGTGGGAGCGCCGGCGGACGGGTACCGGCGGCGAGCCGCACGTGACGTCGGGGCAGGCCCTCGAGGGGCTGGTCACGGTCCCCGAACCAGAAGAGGTAGTCCGGGGGCGCTGGGGCCACCTTCTGGTCGAGATCCCTCCCGGGGAGAACTACCTGCACTTCACCAAGGAGCGCGGCCATCCGGCGCCGATCTTCGAGTGGCGGAGCCGGTACTGGTCGTTCCTCTTGAAGCTCGATCCGGCTAGACCCTCACCGACCATCCAGGCCCAGCCTGGACCGAACGTCGGGCCCTTCCACTGGGAGGGGCGTCGCCTGCGAGTGCCGGAGCTCAAGCGGCTCTTCACCTTCCCGGACGACTTCGAGCTGGTCGGCAGCCGCCGGTCGGTGCAGGCACAGGTCGGCAACTCGGTGCCGCCGCTGCTGGCCCGGCAGGTCATCGAGCAGGTGGCCGCGACAGCAGGGTGAGAGATGGCGGAGCGCTGGAGGGAACCGTTCGCCTCGTCGCCGGCCATTCACAACAAGATGAGCACGCTGCCGCGGAAGGACACGGCGCCCGAGCTGGCGCTTCGCCGTGAGCTGCATCGCCGGGGTCTCCGCTACTTCGTGCACCGGCGGCCGTTGCCGGAGCTCCGCCGGACCGCCGACATCGTCTTCCCGCGAGCCAAGGTGGCGGTGTTCGTGGACGGGTGCTTCTGGCACGGGTGTCCAGAGCACGGGCGGCGGGTGCATAGGACGAACGGGTGGTACTGGCCAGGAAAGGTGGAAACTAATCGGCAACGAGATGCAGACTCGAACATTCAACTAAACAACAATGGATGGAAGAGCATTCGGGTCTGGGAACATGAACCCGTCGAGGAAGCGGCTGAATTGATCCAGGCTGAGGTTTTGAGAAGACGGTTCTAGAGTTTCCAGATGCGAGTACGTGCAGCAGTTGCTAACTGCGTCGTTCGATGTTGGATCTGAACGGGTCCCCACTCGGTAGCCTCAAGGATTTCCGGTGGAATCCATTCAGTGGTAACCGCCTTTAGGACAGCCACCTTCTGGGCGAAACTCTTGTCCTCAAGGCTCGCGTTCAATTCTTTAGAAATATAGATCAGATTGCCCAGCTGGCCTGCTGATGGTGTTGTCGATGACTGTGGCAGAAGGTGCTCAATGGTCATCTTGTCAAAGTCTACGGCGTCGTTTCCACTGAAGAATTGGTAGTGTCGCCGGAGTATGTACTGAATCACCCGCTTGTCTGACGTTTGTATCTCAGTGAAGGTTAATGCTTCGAAGGCTTCGTCGAACTCAGCTTCAGAAGGTCGCCGGTTGCCTAGATCCTTGACGATCTCGTCAATCTGAACTGAGCGCTGTTGAGGGTCCGAACTCTTGAGGAGGTCAATAGCACGACGAGCGAAGAACGCTGACATCCCACCGTACGAGGTCTTTGACGCGAGAACGTTGTAGCAGAAGTGATAATCTCGATGGCACGCAGAGCCCGTTTGAGCTGGCTGAGTCGGATTCTTCCGGTTTCGAATTCACGCATGAGCGACAACAGAAGTGGCATAGATTGAGAAATTTGGAAGTCCCGTAGGAACCGCAGGGACTGAGGTGCAGCTTCCTGGTCACGTGTCCACTTACGATAGTCAGGCTCGCGAACCTGTCGATAGAGTTCAGCGTCTGACACAAGATCGCGTAGAAAGCGTGGCGCGTCTGGCTTCTTGATCTGCTTTCTTATCTGCCTCATCAGCTTTTTTTCGGTAATACGTGGCTCATATCGCGAGCGCCACACAGCGAGTAAGAACTCGGTCATATCGATCGTCGCTTCGCTAGCGTCGAACTTATCGATGATACTCTGCCACTTCTCAAGAGGGCGATCGAGACCGGACCTTTGCGGCATCAATTGCAGGAGGTAAGCTTTGACTAGGTCAGCTGGCTCCAGGTCTTTCCCCCGAGAGTTGAGGGTAACAAATATCGTGGTCGCATCATCCTCCGTCCCGACTTCGATGAATACGATGCGAAGCCCCAATAGCTTATCCCGGGCCTCTTGGAGGCGTTTGAGAATAACGTTCTGCTTAGCTTCTTCGCTCAACGCTGAGTCAGATAGAACGGATTCCACTATGCCGCGCACGTATTGGACTATTCGCCTATAGGCGGCCTGTAGCGCCTTCTCTTCACTGCCGACAATGGTGTCCAGTTCAGCCGTACCTTTGCTCAGAATTGCATCTTGAAGAAACGGATAGGATGAGTCCGTTTGAAGGACGAATCGCATCTGGTCATTCTCGTCGGTACGTTCGATGAACGTCTGCGTGCCATTTGCCAGAGAAGAGCATGTTTGTTCATCTGCCGCGTCGCGGATCGAACAAAGGAGCATTAGAAAGGTAGTGAGTCGCTGCTGGCCATCAATTACAGCTACCGTGTCGTCCCGTTTTGGGTAGACAACCATCGAGCCGACGAAATAGTCACCGGTACTATCCTGGATCGCATCTTGCCATAGATCCTCAATGTTCTCCGGCGTCCAGGAGTATGGTCGCTGAAAGCGCGGAATAGAGAAGTAATAGGTTGAAAGGATCTGTCGAAGGGTGCGATCGTTGCTGGTGAGTTGCACAGGCTCACCATAGTATTGCCGCCATCGACCGTGGGGTCTTTGCTTCGGAGGCTGTGTCAAGGTTCGGGGCTGAGGAGGGCCCTCGGGAACCTCTGCCGCGTCCCGGTCGGAGGCTTGGATGAAGGGGGCGTCTACACCCAGGGTGGTAGCAAAGTTAGCGTGTCCGAGGCGTCCGCTAACCGTTCGTATCGGAATGCCAGCTGCCAACAACTTGCTTGCGGCAAAGTGCCTAAAGTCGTGCAGGCGAACCCCGGGCAGGCCGACGCGTTTCCGAAGCCGGATAAGGGGCGCCGGCATGGGACCCTCGAACGGCATGACAGACGAGGGCGGCGACCCCGGCGAACTTCCGAGAAGGAGCTCCGTCGTATGCAGGCCAAGCCGTTCGAGAGCGCGCGCGAAGCCCGCCGGCGCGCGGGCAACGCCCCTTTCGGGGGGTGGCTATGCCGCCTTCGGCTTCGCCTGCTTCTCATGCGCATTGCCCCTCGTCCTCGCCCGCTCGGCAAGCCACTGATCGACATCTTCCGGAAGAAAGTAGAAGCGGCCGCGGCGGTAGAACTGCACGGCCCGCAGGGCGCCGCTGTCCACATTGGTCCACACGCTCGCCACCGAGAGCCCCGCGAGGTCGGCCACCTGGGCGCAGGACAGCCGCACGGTGGGATCGAGCGCCGCGACCAGCCGGGGATCGAGGGCTTGGACCGAGGAGACCGCCACCATGTCCGTGTTGCCGAGGGCCACACCTTTGAGGGTGCCTTCTCGAATCATGTGCCGTACGGTGTGCGGCGACACATCCCACGTCCGGGCAAGCCGGGCTTTCGAAACGATGTCACGGAACGTGGCGTCCTTTCGGCCCATTTGTGCCCGCACGGTCGCGAGGAGATCGTCGAGCTCGTCGCGCAGGTAGAGCGGAGCCCCCGGCTGTCCGTGGTTCTTCACGATCCCCTGGCGCTTCATCCAACTCAGGAATTCCAGCGTGCAGCCGAGATGCCCAGCGGCCACAGAAGCGCCGACGCCTTGGACCGTGCGCAGCTGCGACAGATCTTGTTCGGTGGGACTCTGAGCGATGAGCGCCCGGGCACCGAGTGCCGAGGCCGCTTGCGGGTCGAACAAGAGCTTTCCGCCCGGCGATCGGAACGACGGGATCGCCCCGGCGCGAGCCGCGTCCTGCACTCGGTAGGTCGGGATGCCATGCGCCGCTGCGACCTCCTTGGCTCGCAGGGGGCTGACGGCGAGTGGGGGGACGGCGACGCCGGGCGCACAGATCGGGATGCCGTCGGCTCGCTGGAGCTTGGGGCTTGGCGTGGTCACATCCCACAGGCGCCGGTAGGCCGGCGGCAGCGGATGGTCGGAGCCCTCGGGGCACCAACAGTAGACGCAGAAGCGGGCTTCCGCTCGGACGAGCAGCTCGGGGACGGGGAGAAACCCGGTGATCTTGGCCTGGCCCCCTCCCGGGCACTCGGCCCTGGTGCACACCGCCGCCGTGACCCATCCATCGACGACGTTCAGCGGCGGCTGCCAGTGAGCCCGGCGGCCGGGCAGCAGCGAGTCGCGGAGCTGCTCGGTGTTGGTCAGCCCTTCGACGGAGGCGATGAGGCTCCCGTAGCGCGCGGGCCCGTGGGTGGCGATGCTGGCCATGGCCGAGCGCCACGACGCCACGGGTGCCCGGAGCCACGCGCTGGCGTGCGACCAGCTGGCTTCGTCAGCCAGGTAGGCCTCTCGCACTCGGTCGACGATCCAGTCTCCGTGCTCTTGGCGCAGCGCCCCCAGCGCCTCGTGGTCGAACGTCACCGAGGCGTAGACGACGGCCGGTGCGCAAATGTTGCCACGAGCCGCGGCGGCGGTCACGACTGCGTGACGCAGGTACTGGTTGAGCGAGCTGTGCTTGGCGAGCCACGACGCCACCCGCGTGAGGACGTCGCCGCGGGACCAGTGGTAGCGCTCCGCCAGAGCGTCGACCGACTCGCCCTCGAAGAGCAGGCGTCGCGCCGCGTCCCCGATGTACTGACCAAGTCGGTCGGACGCGAGCTTGCGATCGGTGAGGTCCATCGTGCCCGCCTCCATCCACTCCACCGACCCGTCAGCCAGCGGCACGCGCACCCGCACGTCGACCAGGATCTGGCGAGGGTCCTCGCCCACCCGCAGGTCGTGGAACCCTCGCCCACTGTCCGTCAGCCAGGTGACGGCGTCGGCGAGCTCCGGCGGGCCGTACGGGTCGGCGCGCAGCAGACCCAAGCCCGCCGTGACGAGGTGGGAGAAGTCGGCGTCCACCACCTCTTCTTCGTCTTCGATCAGGGCTTGAGGCGTCGTGCGGTGAGCTTCGGCGGCGAGCTCCGCTGCGGGGATGAGGTCCCTCTCGAGCTCGTCGGCGCGCTGCTCGTCCTCCTTCTGGGCGGCTTCGGTGGCCTGGTACCGGCGCGTCCCGGGCTCATGGGTGGCGAGCTGACGGGCGTAGCCCACGAGGCGCTCGTCGATCGCACTGAGCTCGCTGCGCAGGCGGTCCAGTTCTGCCTGCGCCTCGTGGGGAGTGTCGGTGGATTCGCGCGCGGTGGGCACGAGCGGCAACGCCGCGGTCTCCACCCGCTCGGCAAGGCTAAGGAGGACGTTCCCGAGTTGGGCGTTGGCATGGGCGGCCGCGATCGTGTGGTAGCGCCCCACCTCGTTTGCTGGAGGGTCTTGCTGCTCGAACCGGTAGGTGGCGACGTCGCCCCCCTGACCGACGCGCCACGTGGCCCCCTCGCTCTCGAAGACGAGCCCGGCCAGCGGTCGAGACCGCCCTGCAGCCGTCCGGCGCTGGTTGCGTCCCCGCTCGGCTCGCTCGTCGATCTGTCGCCACACGCTGTCCTCGAGCGCCACCGGGGAGCCGCACGGGATGCGAAATTCCCAGAAGCCGTACTTTCGGATGCGTTTCCTGCGCTTCTTCGAAAGCGTCCAGTAGGGGTGGTCGAAGGGGAGTTCGCTCTCCACGACGAACGAGCACTCCGAGTCTTCGGGGACGGCCGCTGCCATGTCCACGATGAACGAAGGATGCCACCCGTTGTAGTCGGCGCGCCCGGGGATGGAAGCCACCTGCACGCAGCGGTGCACGCCCGTGCGCAGCGTCGGTGCCGCCCGAACGATCCGGTCGACGAACTGGTATGCCGACATGCGTGCCTTGACTCGTCGGAGATGTGTGGACGGCACGGTGATCGCCTCCCGCACCCAGCCGGCCTCGACGTCGGTGATCACCCCCTGATCGACCCAATCGTCAAGAAGCGCTGCGGCCTTGGCCCGGAGTGTCTCCTTCAAGAGCGGCATCAGCGGCACGAGGAGGAGGGTGCCCTTGCCGTCGCGCGCCGCCTCCAGGGCGTGGATCACCGCGATGGTCGTCTTGGGAACTCCGTTGGCGTAGCTCCGAAGCACCGCTTCGAGCATGGGGCCCTGGTCCGGGTCTGCCTCCAGGGGGCTCTCGTCGTCGGGCACTACCTTCCCCCGGGCGTCGTGGGTGACCGGCCGCCGGAGGCCGACCGGCACCAAACCCAAGGGCCAGGCTCCTCTCTGGAGCTTGCGAAGCCTGCCAGACAGCCGTCGGACCTTGCCGCTCTCGCTCTCCTCGCTGGAGCGGTTGGCGGTGCAGATCGCCTCGAACCCTTGCTGGTGGGGGTCGATCTCCCGATCTCCCCACAGGTACCGCCCGCCGGCTCGGCTGCGCACCGCGTCGTGAATTCGAACGAAGACCGCGTTCGAGCGGTTCATCCGGTCGTCGCGCTGGAAGCGGAGGCGCCTGGCAACAGCAGCCCACGTCCACGCCGCGACCACCAGCTCCGCCCAGCCGTTGGCCTCCCCGTTGCGGGTCTCGATGTTCTCCTCAGAGGCCGAGTCCGCCACCATGACCACCAGCACGGCTGATGTGCCGACGTGTGCGACGGCGACGAAGCCGACGCGCGCGGTCCCTCGGGCTTCGGGATGGCAGTGGCGCATCTCGACCCGAATCAGCCCATGGCGACGCCGGTACCCGTCTGTCGCGATGAGGATGTCGTCGGGCAGTGACTCGAGCCACGGCCCTATGACCGGGTGGTCCTCGTAGAGGCGCCCGCCCTCGTCGAGATGGAGCTGGAGCTTCTTCAGGTGGCGGCTGCTCACGCGCATCGTCGCCACCTCGAGGACCATCACCGGAGACGCCCCCGGCATGGCGTGGGCAAGCGCCTCGTTGAACACTTCGAACGCAGGATGGGGAGTTCGGGCCATCGTGGGCTTCCTCTCGACGAGTGGATGGATCGCCCATGACCGTGGCGGGGGGGCGCTGTGGCGCAATAGGCCTGGCGTTGTTGATGCCTCTTGATTGGTGAGCGCTTCGGTTGGTGAGCGCCACAGTTCCCCACCCAAGCCGGTACGGCTCGGTGACCAGGGGGAACTAGTGGACCCAGCGGCGCGTCACGGCGTTGTGTCGAGGCGGATGCGGAGACGAGCCGTGCGGCGAGGTCGCATCGAGCGCGGCAGCGAGATCGTCGAGTTCCCATGACGCTGCGCGATCCCTCAGTGTGGCCACAGGCAAGGTGGCGACAGCCAGAAGGATGCTGTCGAGGACGTCGCCGTCGGCAACGTCGTGCGAACCGGTTTCATGATTGGGCGAGGTAGAGCTCATGGGCGCACTGTCCGCCGCAGAGCGCACTCGACGAGCAACGCCAGACCGAGATCGGTCCCCGGCCCATCGGCCCCCTTCGGGAACGTGCCGTGGCGGAGGGGCATGCCGTCCCTCTCGCAACGGCTCAGCCTGTGAAGTGACCACAGGGTCGCCGTCCGGGCACGGTCGCGGTCAAGTCAGCCCGTGAGTCGGTCATGTTCGGCTACCCGGAGGCTGCAACACACAAGCCCACGTCGACCAGATGAACGGGGCCGCTGCCGGGCCTGGGAGGCAATCCTGAGGCCAGGGCTCTTGACTACACGAGGTAGCAGTCGATGAACGGTGAGACGGAGGCATGCCCGCCCCGCAGCGGGTTCGAGGCGGCTCAAGCCATGTATGACCGGGTCAGGCTTACCCCCAGACGACGGATTCGGCGCTCGGGGCTCTCCGCGCCTCCATGCCATCTCCGCGCGAGCACAATGTTCAACGCTCCGACGGGCGCCCTTCAGCCGGCGTTTCAGGACAGGTGCGCAGCCCACAAGGCCGAGCGATAGGTGACGCGCGATAGGGGCGGCGTTTGGCTGTCCTCTACGCCAGGCTCCTGATGATGCTCGCCAGTTCCTCTGGCCGGTAGCCCTGCCGCCGGGCAAACACGACGAGTTCTCGTGCCCTCTGGAGGACCGCGCCGCGCTCGGGAGTGCCCGAGACCGTGATCCCATGGCCCCGACGGAACTCGAGCAGACCCTCGTCCCGGAGG
>JAJZMD010000186.1 GCA_021803085.1 Actinomycetes bacterium | reverse complement strand
CCGACCGCAAGACCCGCCACCGACTCGCGCAGCTCGCCCTCGCGGTTGTCTTCATCATCACTGCGAAGCTCATCGACTGGCGGAATCGGTGGTCACCGGGGTGCGTGCCTATCCGCTGAGCCTCTAAGGGGTCCGTTCAGGGGTCCGTCCTCCCGCCACTCCAGAGAGGACCCCCTCTGCGCGCGTCCTCGCACGTGGGCGGCGCTCCACCCCCGCCAGTGGAGAACTCCGACTGTATTGGTGATTGTGCATGACTGCGCCGTCTTCTCGCCGGAGGCGGAGGATCACGGATCGGTTGATCATGGACGTCGCCTCGTCGTTGACCGATCGTGATCGACACATCCTTCGTCTCCTTCGTTGGCATCGGGTGCTGACCACCTCCCAGATCCACGTGATGTTCTTCGGTGACCGCAACACCGCCCAGCACCGGATGACCCGCCTTCACGAGCTGCGTCTCGTGGAACGCTTCCGCCCCCTGCGCGCCGGGCGCGACAGCGAGTACCACTACGTGCTCGACGTGCTCGGCGCCTACGTGGTGGCGGCCATGGCGAACCGTGACCCCGACCGGGAGATCAAGATGCGCTGGCGCACCGATTGGGCCATGTCGATCGCCACCAGCCAGCGCCTCGCCCACACCGTCGGGGCCAACGACCTCTTCGTCCGCCTGGTGGCCGCGGCCCGCACCAAGCCGGTCGCCGAGCTGTCGACGTGGTGGGGCGAGCGGTACTGCACCGACCGCCTGGGCGAGGTGGTCCGCCCCGACGGGCTCGGGGTGTGGCGAGAGGGCGAGGCCACCGTCGCCTTCTGCCTGGAGTACGACCGGGGCAGCGAGCAGCTCTCCCGGCTCCAAAAGAAGGCCGGCGAGTACGCCCGGCTCGAGGCCGCCTGGGGCGTCGCCTTCTGGCTGTTGGTCGTGGTGCCAGGTCCGCGGCGCGAGGCCGGCGCACGTTTGGCCCTGTCCGGCTAGGGACTGGCGGTCGCCACGACCACGCAGGCGATGGCGGTTCGGCCGACAGAGGGCATCTGGACGCCTCTCGACGCCGAGGGGACCCGGCTGCGCCTGGCCGAGCTAGCAGGCTGGCCCCGGCCGGCCGAGTCGCTGGCGCGTCTGGCCCGGGCCGCCCGCTCCCGGCAGGCCGGCGATCGCTGCGAGGAGGCCAGCTGACGACGACGGACTTGCACCCTGACGAAGAACGAGCCCTCATGGGGGGATCGGCGAAGGAGGCTGATGCGATGTGCTGTGTGATCTACCTGCGGGTCTCGACCCGCGAACAGGCCGAGAAGGGCGAGGGGGAGGAGGGCTTCTCCATCGCCGCCCAACGCGAGGCCTGCACCCGCCACATCCGCGACGCCGGCTGGAGCCTCGTCGACGAGTACGTCGACCGCGGTGAGTCCGCACGTAGCGCCGACCGGCCGGCCCTGAAGGAGATGCTGGCCCGCGTCGTCGAAGAGCGCGACGTGGACGCCGTCGTCGTCCACAAGATCGACCGGCTCGCTCGGAACATGGAGGACCACGTCGCCATTCGGGCGCTCCTTCGCCGGCGGAGCGTGGCGCTCGTCTCGGTGACCGAGAACGTGGAGGAGACCGCGTCGGGCAGGTTGGTCGAGGGCATCCATGCGCTCATGGCCGAGTTCTACTCGGCCAACCTGGCGAGCGAGATCCGAAAGGGCCTCAGCCAGAAGGCCAAGATGGGCGGCTTCCCCCACGGCGCCCCACTCGGCTACGCGAACCTGCGCGAGGTGATCGCCGGTCGCCAGGTCGCCCGCATCGTCCCCGACGCAGAGCGCGCTCCGCTCATCTCGCTCGCCTTCAGCCACTACGCCACGGGCGAGTGGACGCTCCAGCGTCTGGCGGGAGAGCTGGCCCACCGAGGCCTCACCAACCGGGCCCGGCGCGACCGGACGCCCAAGGCCATCACCTGGCAGGGCCTGGCCAAGATCCTCGCCAATCCGGTCTACGTCGGCATCGTCGAGTGGAACGGGGTCCAACACCCTGGCACCCACGAGCCGCTCGTCACGCCTGAGGTCTTCCGCCGGGTCCAAGAGCTGCTCGCCGCGCGCGCCGCACGGGGCACCCGCGAGCGCAAGCACCCCCACTACCTGAAGGGTCTGCTGCACTGCGGGGTGTGCGGCCGGCGCCTGTCGATCCAGCACTCCAAGGGCCGCTACACCTACTTCTTCTGCTTGGGCCAGAAGAACGATCCCTCCGGCACCTGCCGGGAGCGCTACATCGCAACCGAAGACCTCGAAGCCCAAGTGGAAGAGCTGTACGGGCGCATCCAGCTGCCGGCCTCGTGGGCCGACCGGCTGCGCGAGGAGATGACGGCCGAGATCGTGGAACGTCAGCACGCCGATGCCGCCCAGCGCGAGCTGCTCACCCGCCGCCTCGCCAAGGCAGAAGCCCAGCGGCGCAAGCTTCTCGACGCGTACTACTCGGGCGCCATCGACGTGCCGACCCTCAAGACCGAGCAGGCCCGCATCGGCGCCGACATCGACGCCGCCAAGGACCGGCTGGCCGACCTCGACGCCAACCTGGGCGAGTGGCAGGAGATCCTGGAGCTCGCCGCCACCCTCGCCACGCGCTGCGGCGACGCCTACCGCAAGGCCACCGACCGCACCCGCAAACAGTTCAACGCCGCGGTGTTTGAGCGCCTCGACGTGAAAGACGGCCGGCTCTGCCACGAGCAGTACCGGCCGCCCTTCGACGGGGTCTTCACCGTGTCCGAGTTCGAATACGGAACACGAGTGGAGGTGGCGGGAATCGAACCCGCGTCCTCCGGCTTCTCACTGGGCCTTCTCCGAGCGCAGCCGGTGAGAGATTGTCGAGAGCGGCACCTGCACCGGCATCGATGCCGCTCCGTATCCGACTGA
>JAJZMD010000062.1 GCA_021803085.1 Actinomycetes bacterium | reverse complement strand
AGGGCGATGGAGAGATGACTCTTTCCGGTGCCGGGCGGGATGGCGACAGACTGCAACACCTGCGCGCCGCGCTGCCCTGTGAGGTGCGGGTCACCTCCGAGGTTCATCCGCTCTGCGGGCGTCTGCTCGAGGCGACGAGCTTCACGCGCCGGCAGGGCGCCTTGCTGCTCGTCGTCGTCCTGCCAGACGGCTCGCCGGGCACCATTGCGGCCGACGCCACGGACGTCCTTGGCGCTCCTCGCCCGGCGGCGACCGCAGAAAGCCTGCTCAGCGTCGAAGGGGTCCGAGCGCTGCGGGAGCTCGTGAGAACGCTCAAGGCGACGCGGGTGTCCACCGCGAGGCCCAAGACGCGCAAATAGGCTCGACCAACCCTGCACGCGCCAACGAACAAGGGAGGTGAGCCTCTTTGCGAAGGCTCAGAATAGCCGCGCCTGCTCAGCTGAGGCTGGACATTGCCGATTGTGTTTCGTCGCCGCTCGAGCGGTGGTGGACCCTTCCGCAGAACGCCCAGGAGATGGTCGTCCGGCTGCTCGCGCGGATGATCGAGGCAAGCGTCGTCCTGCTCGACGCCGAGGAGGCGGTCGAACGATGACACTCACGCGCGAGCTCGCGAGCAAGGTCACCGCCACCCATCTCGAGCGGGACGCGTACGTCTATGTCCGCCAGTCCACGCTCACCCAGGTGCGCGAGCACACCGAGAGCCTCGAGCGCCAATACGAGCTCGCGGCGAAGGCCCAGAGCCTCGGCTGGACGGCGCGCCAGGTCGTCGTAGTCGACGAGGACCTCGGGCGTTCCGGCGCGGAGGCGAGTGCACGGAAGGGCTTCCAGCACCTCGTCGCGGAGGTCGGTCTCGGAAAGGTCGGCATCATCCTCGGCATCGAGGTTTCCCGTCTCGCCCGCAACAACGCGGACTGGTATCAGCTCCTCGATCTCTGTGCACTCACCGACACCCTGATCGCGGACGGGGACGGCGTCTATCACCCGGCGGACTTCAACGATCGCCTCGTGCTCGGCCTGAAGGGCACGATGTCTGAAGCCGAGCTGCACCTCATCCGCCACCGCCTGACTGCCGGCCTGCGCCACAAGGCGGCCAAGGGCGAACTCCGCCAAGGCGTTCCTGTCGGGTTTGTCTATGACGAGGACGACAGCGTCGTGCTCGATCCGGACGAGGCGGTCCGAGAGTCCATCGCCACGGTGTTCCGGCGCTTTGACGAGCTCGGGACCGCTCGGCAGGTCATGTTGTCTCTGCACGGCGACAACCTGTTGCTCCCGCGTCGGCCGGGCGGGGCCCGCAGGATCACCTGGGCGCCGGCGAGTTATCCGGCGATCCACGACTTTCTCACCAATCCGGCCTATGCCGGCGCATTCGTGTTCGGCCGCAGGCGGACCGAGAAGCGCCTCGACGAGCGCGGACGCATCGTCAGCCGCACGCGTGAGCTTCCCCGTGAGCAGTGGGAGGTGCTGATCGTCGATCACCACCCCGGCTATGTGAGCTGGGAGCGTTACGTGGCGATCCAGGACGAGCTGCGCGCCAACTGGCGGGCGCCACGAGGAGAGGGCGGCGGCGCGGTGCGGGAGGGAACGGCCCTTCTTCAGGGTCGGATGCGCTGTGGCCGTTGCGGGCGGATGATGCAGGTCGGCTACTCGGGAGCAAAGGGCGTCTGCCCCCGCTACGTCTGCGCTCGATCCAAGCAGCTCTATGGCGGCGAGCACGTCTGCCAGAGCCTCGGCGGCAGGCGGCTCGAGCAGCGCGTCCTTGACGAGCTCTTCGCGGTGCTCGCGCCCGCCAGCCTCGCAGCGACCGCCCGCGCGCTCGAACAGGCCGACGCGAACTATCGCGAGCGCCTCGCCGTCTTCGAGCTGGCGGTCGAGCGTGCCCGCTATGGCTCAGAGCGCGCCCGGCGCCAATTCGACGCCGTCGAGCCCGAGAACCGCCTCGTCGCCCGGACGCTCGAGCGCGCACTCGAGCAGGCGCTCGTTGCCGAGCGCCAGGCGGAGGCAGAGCTTGCGACCCAGCGGGTCCGGCGGCCGACGCGCCTCACTGCGGATGAGGCCGCCTGGCTGGGGCGTGCCGGCGCAGACATCCGCGCGATCTTCGACGCGCCGACCACGTCGTTTCGCGAGCGCAAGCAGCTCTTGCGCGCCGTGATCGCGGAGGTCGTCGTCACCGTGCGCAACGCCGATCGGCAGGCCGACGTCGACGTCATCTTCGAGGGAGGAGCAAAGACGCGTTTCACGTTCGCGCTCAACAAGATCGGCGTGCATTCTCGAGCGACGGACGAGGACACCGTCGCGCTCGTCCGCCGTCTCGCCGAACGCTATGACGACAAGACGATCGCCGCGATCCTCTCGCGCCAGGGCCGACGGACCGGGACCGACCTCGCCTTCACCAGGTCGCGAGTGCAGTCATTGCGGGCATCCCATGCCATTCCCCTGCATTCCTCCGCTGTCACAGCCCAAAGCGATGATGTGCCGGTGCTCTCGATCACCGCAGCGGAGAAGGAGCTCGGCGTCAACCGCACAACGCTCTATCGGTGGCTTGCGGACGGATTCATCACCGGCGAGCAGCTCACGCCCGGCGGCCCTTGGCACCTCCGAATCACTGACGAGCTGCGCCGGCTCATCGGTGGCGAGGCGCCCGAAGGCTGGGTCAGCCTGGATGAAGCCGCACGCCGCCTCGGGGTGGCACGCCAGACCGTGTTGCAGAGGGTCCAACGCGGGCAGCTGCGGTCGGTCTATGCGAACCGCGGGAGAAGGAAAGGCCTGCGTATCGAGATGATCGATGCCGGACCTGGACTGTTTGCGACGGACGACTGAAGGGATTGCGCAGTGTCAACCACGACCGGGCGGGCCCAAGAAGAGCACGTTCTTCCCC
>JAJZMD010000099.1 GCA_021803085.1 Actinomycetes bacterium | reverse complement strand
CGCCGGCGCGACCTGTGCTCCGTGCGCGACCTGCCTGGGCCACGCGACCTGTCGAGGCCGTGGTCACAGCCCCAGCTCCTCGCCGAGAGCCTGCGCGATCCGGCGCATCGAGCGGAGCCCGTGAGCCCGTGAGAACAGGTAGGGCAAGTAGAGGACAGGGGGAGGGACCGCTCCCTCCCCCGCTGCAGCCGCCTCCGACGCCAGCCCTTCACGCAGCCGCTGCAGGTGCCCGGCACGCGTCCTGCGCATGGTGACGGCAAGGCGTGCCCCCTCCATGAGCGGTTGCGCGTCGCCACCGAGCAGCTTCGAGAGCTCCTCGGAGTGGTCGTAGAGCACGTCGAAGACCTCTTCTTCGTACAGGCCGAACAGCTCGGGGAGCACGCGGTTCACCACCACCGCGGAGAGCTGGACGGTGGTCTCGGCACGGATCCGCGCCGCGAGCTCGAGCGTCTCGTTGACCGGCATCTCCTCCGGCGTCGTCACGACGATCACCCCGGTACGCACGGGGTCCGAGAGGATCTCGAGCATCCAGTCCGTCTGGGACCGGACCGGGCCGACCATCACGAGATCGTTGATGGCCTGCGGCGCGGCCAGCTGGCTCACGATGTGGCCGGTGGAGGCGGCGTCGACGACGACGAGGTCGTAGTTGCGCTCGCGGACCTCGTAGCAGAGCTTCCCCACCGTGAGGATCTCGCGCACGCCGGGCGCGGCAGCCGCCACGAAGTCCAACGCCTTGGCGAGTCGGCCGAGCCCTCCCACGGCCGGGATCCGCAGGGTCACCTTCAGGTACTCGCGCAGCGACGCCTCGGTGTCCATGGACATGGCCACCACGCCGCGCGCCACCTCGCGGCCGGCGAAGCCGGTCGGTCCCGCTTCGAAGAGCGCTGGCAGGTCCCCCTTCGCGTCGACCTCGCACGCGAGCACGCGCTTGCCGCGCTCGGCGGCAAGCTGGGCGAGGGCCGCCGCGACGGTCGTCTTGCCGGTCCCGCCCTTGCCGGTAACGAACAGCAGGCGGCGCTCCAAGAGCCGCAACGCCGGAGCGTCACCCACCGGAGCCGGCCCTGCCGCCGCCGCGGCCGTCGGCCTACGGCGCGCCGAACCCGACCCTGCGGTCGGGCGTGGGCGCGCCGACCTCGACGTACGCGACCTTGGCGACGGGAACGCCGACGCGCCTGCCCCGCCGGTCGGTCAGCCACAGGACTGCGTCACCGGCGAGCGCGGTCTCGATGTCCTGCAGCACCTTGTCGCGGTCCGCGTCCTCGCCGAGCTCCACCTCGAGCTCCTTCGGGGTCTGGACGATCCCGATCCGTACGTCCACTCTCCCAGCTCCTCCCTCGTCGAGACCGATTCTACGGGCCCCGAGACATCGGGGGGCCGTCGTGCCGCCAGGCAGTCAGGGGCGAGCGGGTCGGGGGTTGGTCGGGGGTTGGTCCGGGGTTGGTGAGGGATTGGTCGGGGGTTGGTCGGGGGTTGGTCGGGGGTTGGTCGGGGGTTGGTCGGGGGTTGGTCCGGGGTTCTCCGGCCGTCAGGGACCGCGTCAGCCCCGGCGCCGAGGGCACCTCGTCGGTGGCACGAGACAGCGGCGGGGCAGACTCTTCACCGTGAACCGCAATGAGCGGTGGGCTGCCACGATGCTCGGCTTCTCGGCGAAAGGGTCGCGGTTCGCGCACGCAGACGCCGCAGACGTCGTGCCGCCCGTCGGGCCCCCAAGCGCCTCCGGCGCGCGGCGCGAGTCCCGGGAGGAGCTCGAGGCCGTCACCCTTGCGCCCGGCGCCGCGCGGAGCACAGGCTCGGGTCGTCGGGCCCGAACAGAAGAGCCCGACGCCTGGAGGACCTGCTTCGAGCGGGACCGCGACCGGATCCTCCACTCGACCGCCTTTCGCCGGCTCGCCGGGAAGACCCAGGTGTTCGTCTTCCCGGAGGACCACCAGCGCACCCGTCTCACTCACGCCCTCGAAGTGGCGCAGGTCGCCGTCAGCGTCGCTCGCGCCTGCAGGTTGAACGTCGCGCTGGCCGAGGCGATCGCGCTCGGGCACGACTGCGGCCACGGCCCCGGGGGCCACGCTTCCGAGGAGGCCCTCGATCCGTTCCTTCCCGGCGGGTTCGACCACGCGCCCTTCGGGGCGGACGTCTCCCTGTCCGCCCTGAATCTCTGCGCCGAGACCTCGGACGGCATCCGGAACCACAGCTGGTCGCGACCCGCGCCCGCCAGCGTGGAGGGCGAGGTGGTCAGCTGGGCCGACCGCATCGCCTACGTCTGCCATGACTGGGAGGACGCGGTGCTCGCGGCGATCGTCTCGGACGCGATGCTCCCCGACATCGTGCAGGAGCGCTGCGGAATCCGGAAGAGCGGGCAGCTTGGCGCGTTCATCGAGGCTCTGGTCTCGACCATCCTCGAGACGGGCCGGGTCGGGATGGACGCAGCGGCGGCAGACGCACTCGCGGCCTTCCGCGCCTGCAATTACGAGCACGTCTACCTGCGGGAGGCGTCTGTGGCGCAGGCGCGCGCCGTCGTCTCCGTGCTGCGGGCGCTCGTCGAGCACTACACGGAGCGGCCGAACGCGATCCCTTCGGTGCGCGACGCGGGCGGCCTCGTCGCCGGCGAGCCCGACGCTGTCGAGGCCGCCGTCGGGTACGTCGCCGGAATGACGGACCGGTACGCGTTCCGCCAGGCCGTGGCGCACTTGGACTGGGACCCCGCCAAGCTCCCCCGCGGCATCGACGGGTAGGTCGCGTTCGGGCGACACGGCGGCCTTCTTCGCGCGTCGTCGGCGATCACGCTCCGGCCGGAGTTCCGCGGCACGTAGGCAGAGGATGGGCGAAAAGGTAGAGCTGACCAGGGAATACGGGTGCGAACGGCCGCCAGGCCGTGTTAC
>JAJZMD010000003.1 GCA_021803085.1 Actinomycetes bacterium | reverse complement strand
CTGTCCCCCGCGCTCTGCCATAGACGCGCTATACCCTTCGTCTAGGAGCATCCGCACGAGGACGCGGCGCACGTCGGGATCGTCGTCGACGACGAGCAGCCGGCCCAGCGTCCCGCGCCGGCTCTGCTGCGGCACTACGGCTGCGACAGTCATCCCCATACCGCCTTCGGTTCCCTGGCCCCTCGAGGGCGTCTCCCCCGTACGGCACCAGTATACCACAAAGTTGATCGTCTGTTGAGAATCAATTGGGTGCGGCGCTCCAGGAGTGACCGTCGTCGACCCTGTTACGAGGGAGCGCTTCGATGATGGTGCCGGCGGCGTCTCCCCGGCGTCCCTCGATGCCGTGCGGTTCCGTCTGCGATGGCAGCTCTGTACCCCAAGGGGTAGGGCCGCGCCGACTGACGCGACGCGTCGGAGGGCCACCAGTAACCGGACTGTCCGGCGTTGTGGACTGCGCGATCTCGAGGGGGTGCAACGAGGCGATCTCGAGCTTGACGGCGAGCTTCTCCTCGCTCAAGTAGCGCGTGATGGTCTTGCCGCCGACCCCGCGGGTCCACTGGATGTAGGTCTAGCGCTGCGACTTTGACCAACTCCGTGGGTCCGTCATGCGGGAGCGGCAAGTCGCTCCTTCATCACATCAGCCCGATACCTCAGGTACTTGATTTGAACTGGCTCTGGGCGAGGGTATACTGATCGCAGCGGTGCACGTTGCGGCACCGACGAAAAAGGCAAACCCATCGCGAGGTGGGGGCGCAAAGTCACGGGACTCTCCGAGTCAGCCGGACTGCCGAATCGGTGAGACGTTTGGCATCCCATCGGCCTTTCGGTCTGCTCAGAGAGCGGGCGAAAAGAAGGCCGAAGGATGGGGAACGCAGCTCGTGGTCAGGTCGACCGACACGTTCGACGCTGGGGAAGTGTCGCCCTTGCGGTCGGCATCACCGCGACGGTCGCAGTACTCAGCGCCGGCTGGGCACCGAGAAAGTTGGCGGCGGCCGCAATCGTATCCGGGTCGGATTTCACGAACTTAACCGCGACGATCCACCGCTCGTCCCCGTCCAAGACTCCCGCGTCTCAAACCTCACCGTCTCGAACTCCGCCGCTTCAGACGCCACCGCCTCAAGCGCCGCCGACTCAGACGCCCCCGTCCAAGACTCCCGTGTCTCAAACCTCACCGCCTCAAACCCCACCGTCTCAAACCTCAACGTCTCAAGCTCCGCCGTCTCAGACGACGCCGGCGACAACCGGCACGTCCGCGACGTCCACCACATCGAGACAGAGCTCCGTCACATCGGGAATACCCTCTCCGTCCCCGACGCACGAGACAGCAATTACGGTGGGCAAGTCCCTCGCGTTGGCGTCGACATTCAGCGGCAGCTCGCTCGATGCAAGCCGATGGGCCACCTGTTACCCGTGGTTCAACACACCGGCTTCCGGTTGCACCAACTTCGGGAATTCCCAGGAAGAGGAGTGGTACCTGCCGTCGCAAGACCAGGTCTCCACAGGCGCCCTCCATCTCGTGGCCACCGCCTCGCCGACCCAGGGCTGGACTCGCACAGGCTCGTCGAAGACGTACCCGTACAGATCAGGGATCGTGACGACCTTCTCGTCCTTCAATTTCACTTACGGCTACGTCCAGGTCGTCGCAAAGCTTCCGGGCGGGGCAGGAACGTGGCCGGCACTGTGGCTCTTGCCGACGTCCGAGGCGTGGCCCCCCGAGATCGACATCATGGAGAACTGGGGGACAGCGGCGAGCTTCCACGCGACGCTCCACTGGGCCACAGGATCGTCGGACAAGCAGGTGGCCAAGGTCGTCTCGACCCCTGCCAACCTCTCGACGACGTATCACGCCTACGGGCTGCTTTGGGAGCCTGGCTCGCTCACGTGGTACTTCGACGGCGCGCCGGTCTTCACGGTCACGGGGAACGAGGTTCCGAGCCAGCCGATGTACTTCCTCGCCAATCTCGCCGTGGACGGGCCGGCGACGTCGGGGAGCTCCTTCGACATCCGGTCTGTCAAGATCTACACGAACGCGTAGTCGCTGACCGAACGCGGGTTCCCTTCCAAACGGTCACGTGCGACCTGGGCGGCAGGAGCCGCACACCGTCGCCCAGTGCGCCTGGCCGGTGACCATGCCTCGGCACGGCACGGGAGAGTCGCAGTTGGCCGAGTGTCCATACGTCCCAGAGCCGTTCTTGACGACCCTTCGACTTCGAACCGGGCGAGCGTCTTTCCATCCGCTTCCGCGTCGACTGTGCGCGGGTCCGACGCGTAGTGGCAATACGACGACGCTGTACGCCGCACTCCGAGGCTCTTCGGGCCGGCTGCGCGCTCTAGCCGCGACGCGTGACGAGCTGAGCCTTCTCCACCTCCGACACGAGCCGCCGAAGTGCCCAGTGGGAGTGGCGCCTAACACGTGCCCTCCTCGGCCAGCGTCAGCCGGTCGACGAAGTCGTCCGGCGCCTCGGAGGACCCAGTCGACCTTCCATGACCGGCGGAGCCAGTGCAGCGGCCCGAAGGCGTACGACACAAGGGTGCGGCACCAGGTCACAGCCGTCGTCGAGGAGCAGGAGAGACCGCGAACCGCCTTCCAGCGGTTCGGCCACCCCGCTGGGCACTCCGCCGTCGCGACGAGCCGCAGCACCAGCGGTGGTCACATGTCCGCTGAGCGTGCCATGCCTTCGTGATGTCTCCCACGGGAGCGAACGTTCGTGCGTCCGGGTCGTCCGTCCCGGCTGAGCACGGTCCCAGCCGGATGGCTGCCCCCCCAGGGCTCGCCGGCAGTCGCGTTGCGAACTTGCGGACGCTGGCCGGCCTGCCGCGCGTCCTTGCACGCCTGCAGTAAGAAGGTCCACCGACCGGCCGCATCGATGCCGGCCAGTACCCGTTGGCGTGCGCTCGCCGGCGCGAGATGGACAGAGCCGTGTCGGACGGCACGGTGGACGGGGTCGCCGAGTGCGGGTAGGCGCTCCGGGACCGAGCGGCCACCTGGGCCGAGCCCGCAGCTTCGCGGCAGCGAGCGGGCGTCGGGACGCCGCGGCGCGCAGCGGGTATCGAGGGGTCGTTCGCGTCGTGCATGCATGCATGCTGTCACCCGAGCGTGCCGGGGTGGAGCAGCCCGCAGATCCGATGGATCCACAGAGGGCAAAGCCGATTGCGGCACGCGCCACGCGCCCGATGCGGTGGACGGCCCGGCGCCTGCATCGAGACGTTCGCTGTGTGCGAGACGCCGACTTTCTGGCGTCGCCGGATGAGGCTCTGCGCCAACGAACGCGCCTTCGCTGGATCGCCGGATCAATGCGGTCCCGGACGGTGTGGTCGACTCGGATGGCACTCCCGAGCGCGCGCTCGGGTTCCGCGGCGGCGGGCAAGCCATTGGTTCACCGCGCCCTTCATCTCTTCGTGCGGGGCGCCATCCCCTGGCATCTGCCCGTAGCCGCAGAAGCCATTTCGAGCGACGCTGCTCTCCTGTCGCTCGAGCCCGCGCGTCCTATGGATTGTCGGAGTGTTGATCTGTGCTTGATCCGCAGGCCAGTTGGCACCGATACCTTCCAACCACCAGAGAGGTACGACGCCTGAAGACCCATACCTCGGACGCTCTACGAGGCGAACCGAATTAATGCGACACCAGCGGGAAGAGCTCGCTGATCCGGGGTGATCCAAGGGCCGGTGAAGGAAAGGTTTGTGGACGCAATGACCGTTCAGGCAGAGGAGTTTTCGTATCGAACTGTGGCGTCTGGTTCGCTGCGGCGAGCCCGCGGCTTGAGAGCTGCTCAGTCGGTGACGGTCAGCGTCGTCATCCCCACGCGCAACGAAGCAGCCAACCTCCCCCACGTGCTTGCCCAGATGACCGGTTTCGACGAGGTGATCGTCGTCGACGGAGGTTCGACGGATGGGACGAAGGAAGTCGCGAAGTCATACTGCCCGGGTGTTGTCGTCATAGAGCAGACAGGGACTGGCAAGGGCAATGCGCTCGCGTGTGGCTTCCGCGCCGCGCGTGGTGACGTCGTGGTCATGATCGACGCCGACATGTCGATGGAGCCTTCCGAGATCCCGAGGCTGGTGAACGCGCTTGCGCGTGGACCTCATACCTACGTGAAGGGCTCGAGGCTCATGGCGAACGGAGGGAGTGAAGACTTCACCCGGACGCGCAGGACCGGAAACCGGATCCTTGTCGGCATGGTGAACCTCCTCTACGGGACGCGCTTCACGGATCTCTGCTACGGGTTCATCGGCTTCTGGCGCAGGGATCTCGAGCTCCTTGGCTTCGGCAGTACGGCCGATGGGACAGAGAGAGCGACCCGTCGCCTGCGCTCGATGGGATTCGAAGTCGAGACCCTCTTGAACGTCCGAGCGGTGCGCGCTGGCCTCGATGTCATCGAAGTTCCGAGCTTCGAACGTGCCAGGCTCTATGGGCAGAGCAACCTCAAGGTGGTGCGCGACGGGTTGCGCGTGCTTCGCACGATCGCCGTCGAGCGACTGCGCCGGTCGCAGGACCGTCATCCGGAGACCCGCGGCTTCCTGCCGGTCCCTGCTATCGGCGCCGCGGCCGGCGAAGGTTGATCCCCATCGATTGAGAACCGGCCGGTTCGATCGGCGGTCGATGTCGTGTCCCCCAGAGCACGTCCCAGTGCCGGAGACGTCACGTCGCCAGCGCGGTGGGCCGCGACGCGCGGGCGGCGGTGTCCCCGTGTCGTGACGCCCGACGCAGGGAGGAGCAGCGGCGCGTCCCACGCCCCAGTGCGCGTCGGTCTGCTCGTCGCCCCGCTGGACGAGGTCCTCGCGCACGGGCAACGACGCAGCACCGGGACGACGGGAACGGTGTCCGCTGCGGCTTCTCCACGCGTCCGAGCCGCCCGTAGTCCGCACGGAAACGATTGTCGGTAGCATTTGCTAGAAGGATCGAAGGGAAAGGCCCGCAAGTGACTTCTGGGGAGGGAGACACGCAGAGCAGAGTCCGACCGACCCGCGCGGCGTGCAGCGCGCGGGTGTTGGGCGTGTCCGTGGTGGCTGCCGTCCTGCTTGGCGTCGGGCTCGGCTACGTGACGGGGGCGAAGAGCTCGGCCGCGCCGGCGCTGGCGTTCGCGCCCCACCCAGACGCGTTGCACCTGAAGGGCGTGCGGTACAGCCGGAGCGCCCGCTCGACCGTCGCGAAGCCGACCGAAGGCCTCCACCTGGTCTTCGACGCGACCTTCGGTGGCACCCACCTCAACAGGAGCATTTGGGACACCTGCTATCCGTGGGAGCCGCATCAGACCGGCTGCACGAATTTCGGGAATCCACAAGAGGTCGAGTGGTACCTGCCCACACGGATCAGCGTCAGCGGCGGGGCTCTGCACCTGACGGCGACGCACACGCCGACTGAGGGGGTGACCGCCGCCGGGGCACCCAAGGTTTACTCGTACCGATCCGGGATGGTCACCACGTATCCGTCGCTCGACTTCACGTACGGCTACCTGCAGGTCGTCGCACGCGTTCCCGCGGGCCCCGACCTGTGGCCCGCGCTCTGGTTGCACCCGCAGAGCGACCAGTCCACTCCGGAGGTCGACATCCTCGAATCCGGTGGCGACCCGCGGGGCATGTTGATCGCCTACCACCCGGTCTCCGGCACTGGCTTCATGCACACATTCGCGACCGCGAACCTGACCGTGGGATGGCACAGCTTCGCGATCGACTGGACGCCTCAGTCTCTGACTTGGTACGTGGACGGGAGGCCGGAGGCGACCATCAGGACAGGCGTGCCGAACGTGCCGATGTACCTGATAGCCGATCTCGCTGTGAACAACTTCGCCAAGCAGTGCTTGGGGACGGTGGTTCCGAGTTCGTGCACCGGCTCGATGGCCATCCGCTCCATCAAGCTCTGGCAGAAGTGATGCACGGTGCGGATCGCCGAATCATCCTCGCCGCCATGCCTCAGACCGGTGCGGGGCGGTCGTGGCGACAGCCGCGCCGTCAGCGTCCTGCGCCACGCACGCAGCCCTTGGCTGCACCCGTCTCGCAGGGCGCGGCCGGTACGATGAACCTCCTCGGTGCGTCCACAGGCTCTCTGTGCCGCAGGGATTCGACCGAAAGGAATCGAACGCAGGTGCCGAAGGGCCCAGGGACGCTCACTGCGCCGCACTCGGGGGATGTGGGCTGATGCAAGGCGTCATCCTCGCCGCTGGCCGGGCGCGGCGCATGCAGCCTATCTCCGATCACGTGCACAAGGCGCTCCTCCCAATCGGAGACTCGACCATCCTGGGTCGGATCGTCACCAGTCTGGTGTCGCTCGGGGTCCAGCGCCTCACCATCGTGACGGGCTACCGGGCGCAAGACATCCGGGACTTCATGGAGCAGCACCATCCGGAGCTCGATACCCGCTATGTCCACAACAGCCGGTTCGATCGTACGAACAACATCGTGTCCCTCGCGATGGCGTTCGACTCGATGGCCATGGACGACGACATCATCTTGAGCGAATGCGATCTCTTGCTGGACCCTGCAGTCCTCAAGGGGCTCGACGATCCTGCGGAACCCAACGTGGCGGTCGTCGACAGGTGGCGGCCAGGCATGGACGGTACCGTCGTCACGATCCGAGACGGCTTCGTGGACGCGGTCTACCCGCCCGAGCGCCAAGGGTCCGACTTCAGCTACAAGGACACCTTCAAGACGCTCAACATCTACCGATTCTCGAGCGCGTTCGTTCGGTCGACGCTCCAGCCGATGCTCAGCGCCTACGCCAATTCCGTTGACGACAACTGTTATTACGAGGTGGTCCTCGGCATGCTGGTCGGAGTGCCCCGGCACCGGATCGCCGCACACGTCATCGGTGCGACGTCGTGGATCGAGGTGGACGATCCGAACGACTTGGAGACCGCCCGTTTTCATTTCGAGCCGAGCACCCGGTCGGATATCTTGGACAAGAGCTTCGGCGGGCACTGGAACTTCGACATCCTCGACTATTCGTTCATCTCCAACCCACACTTCCCGCCGCCGGCGCTCATCGCGATGTTGCGGCACGCGCTTCCTGAACTTCTCCCTTCCTACGGGTCGACCCAGGCCGTGCTGAACAAGAAGATGGCCCTGTACCTGCAGTGCGATCCCGAGAGTGTCCAGGTGCTGAACGGAGCCTCACAGGTATTCCCGATCCTCCGACGCTTGTGGGACGGGCAGGACGTCGCGATCCCCAGGCCCACGTTTGGCGAGTACCCGCGCATCTGGCCGTCGGCGGCCCACTATGAGGACCGGCTAAGCGTGTCGGTGCCGGAGCTCGCGGAGCTCGCGGGCCGGGTGCCGCGCCTCGTCGTCGTCAACCCGAACAACCCGACGGGAACGCTGCTCGAGACCGCGAGCCTCTACGGCGTCGCGAAAGACCATCCGGAGACCACGTTCCTGGTGGACGAGTCGTTCATCGGCACCAGCGCTGAGCCATCTCTCGTCTCCATGCTGGCTGCGAAGCCGCTGCGCAACGTGGCCGTCCTCGTGAGCTTGAGCAAGGTCTTGGGCATTCCCGGTCTGCGGCTTGGCTACCTGTACTCTCGCGATCACACACTGCTCGCTGCGGTGGGCACCGAGCTGCCCGTGTGGAACAACTCCTCGCTTGCCGAGTTCTTCCTCGAGATGCTCCTGAAGTTCCGCAGCGCGCTCGACCGCTCGATCGAGCTCACGCGAGCGGACATGGCAAAGTTCGTGACGGAGCTGGCGTCGTTGCCCCACGTCGACGACATCCGGAGCGGCGCCGGGGGATTTGTGCTCGTCACCTTCGCGCGTGACATCCCGGTCGACGGGCCGACGCTGCGCCACCAGCTCCTCGAAACGCATCGCATCGAGATCAAGGATGTCAGCGGACGGTTCACGGATGGCGCCGTCCGGGTTCGGCTCGGTGTGCGGAACGCGAACGACAACCAGCGCTTCGTCGTGGCACTGGAGCAGGTGCTCCGAGGATCTGCACGGTGAGCGGCGAGCCCCCCAGGTCGTGGAATTCGATCTGGTCGTCGAGGGTGCCGAAGCCCACGTCGACGGCTTCGCTCCGCGACCTCGTCCGCGCGGACGGGTTCGACACCCCGTTCTCCTTCCCTGACCCCGACGCCTGGACGGAGTACGTGCGAAGGTGGAGTGACCGGCTCGCGCTTGCCCCGGGCTCGTCGGTGTACGAAGTAGGGTGCGGGGGCGGAGCCTTCCTGCTTCCGTTGGAGGAGCTTGGCATGCACGTGGGTGGATGCGACCTCTCTCCGGCGCTCGTCGACCTCGCCCGTCGCGTGCTCGACAGTTCGGACCTCGACGTCTGCGAAGGCGCGATGGCCCCTGTGACCCCGCAGTACGACACGGTCATCGCGCACGGAGTCTTCCAATACTTTCCGGACCTCTCGTACGCGCGCCAGGTGCTCGCGCGCATGGCCGCGAAGGCGTCCCGCACGATCGCGGCCTTCGACCTGCCCGACGCCGAGCGCGAGGCGGAGGAGATCGAAGCCCGGATCCGCGCCTTCGGCGGGGAAGACGCCTATCGCGAGAGGTACGAAGGCCTCGAGGTGCTGAGCTTCCACAGGGAGTGGGTCTTGGAGGCGCTCGGAGAGCTCGGCATGCGGAGCGTGACGTTCAGCGACGAGACAATGCCCGGGCGGCCGTCGCCCTCGACGCGCTTCGACGTCGTCGCGACCCGGTAGTTGGAGCTCGACCGTCCCGGTCCCCGCGGCGAGGAGGAGCATCGGGCGGAGCTCGCCGCCGAGCGCGTTGGGCCCGTCGCACGCCGTGGCACTCCGAGGCGCGCCGGGTCCGGAGGGCTCCCCTGGGGGCCTGGCCCCACCTGGTCTGGGCACATCCCGGCGGATCGCCACTTTGTTCCTGCGCTTCCTGGCTGTCACGAATGGGATCTCGACGGACGCGTAACCGCACGAAGGGGGCGTGGGGGGTGGGGCAGCGCGCCGGTCGCGTCGTGCGCGGCGCGCTTTGGCCAGCGTGGGCTGCTTGTGCCGCCGCGCGGCGGGCGCCATGATCTTCTCATGACGCCGGGCACGACAGACGGTGCAGCCAGCCGCGCGGTGACGGCGGTCGTGGACGGGCCGACGGTCGCTTCCCGTCCCGTTCGCGACGCGCTCGACGTCGCGAGCCTGTTCGTGATCGTGACGCTGCTCACGCTTCTCTTCCTCGGAGGTTCCAGCCCGCTGCGGGCGGTCATGGCGCTGGCGTTCACCGTGTTCGTCCCCGGCTGGGCCGTGGTGAGCAACCTGCGGATCACTCGGCAGGTGCACGTGGCCCTGGCGGTCGTCCTCAGCCTGGCCATCCTCGGTCTGGTCGCGACCGTGCTGCTGTGGGCGCACTACTGGCATCCGGTCGGCTTGGGGGAAGTCGATTGCTTCATCGCGTTCGGATTGATCGTGGTCTCGCTTTTCCGGCGCGGCCGGTCACGGCGCCCCCACAAGGCCTGATGGCGCGCGACGCGTGCCGGGCACCACGTACCAGCCGTTCGCGATGTCAGCTTCTCCGCCGGATGCCCGTCGTTCGCTACGCTCGGGTCGAGTGAGCGATGACGGGGGCGGGGAGCAGTCGCACGATTTGCCAAGGGCGCGTGCGTGGCGTCGAAGCCCGGCCGCGCAGCAGCTTGAGTTCTACGCGTACCGCCTCTTGCGCGTCGTCCCCGCGCTGCACCGGCGGCTGACCGCCCTGTTCGTGGCGGACGCCCAGCGTCTCAACGACACGCTCGCGACGTCGCCGCTGGACGGGCGGTGGTGGATCTGGGGTGGGATGGTTCTCGGCTGGGCGCGCGAGGGCCACGTGCTGCCATTCGACGACATGGACCTCGACCTCGCCGTCCTTGCCCGCGATTGGCCGCTGCTCGAGGCTTCCGTGACGCTCATCGAGGAGGCGGGCTTCCGTGGCGTCCGGCGCTTCCGGAACCACCGCGGCGAGGTGACCGAGCTGACGTTCCTTCGCCATGGCGCTCGCTTCGAGTTCTTCAAGCTCTGGGACGCGGACGACGCGCTCTGCTACGCGGTATATGGCGTGTTCGACGGCACGGCGCAGGCCGTCGAGCGGACGATCCCCCGTCAGGAGTGGGACACGTTCGAATTCCTCGGCCGGACCTGGCGGAAGAGCCGTGACCACGAGGGCGAGCTGGAGCACCTGTACGGCGATTGGCGGACGCCGGACGCAGGGTGGTCGTACATGGCTCACGGCGCGAGTGAGCTCGCTCGCAGGCCGTGGGACCCTGCCACGTCCGCGTGGTAGCGGCCAGCATGGGCAGCCGGACGGACCCTGCACGCGGCGAGCTGAGCGATGCCGCGGTGCCGGAGCGCCTGTCCCCCTGGGCAAAAGGCCTGGACGCCTTCAGCAGGCTCATCGGCTCTCCTGGAGAGGTGTCGCACACGTCGAGCTACTTGATGCTCTCGACGGTCGGCTCGTCGGTCCTCGGCTTAGCATTCTGGGCGGTCGCCGCGCGCTTGTTCTCGGCGCGAGCGGTGGGCGCCGCGTCGGCGGAGGTCTCGACGATGGGCCTGCTCGCCGGGTTCGCACAGCTCAACTTTGCCAACGCCTACGTACGTTATCTGCCGGTCGCCGAGCTCGAGTCCGGTCGCGCGATTCGGCGCGGGTATGCGGTGGCGCTAGTGACGGCGATCGTGGCGGCGGTGATCTTCTTCTTCACGCCGCTGTGGCGCACCGTCGTCGGATCGGATTGGGTTGCGGATGCCGTCTTCTTTTGCGCCGTGCCCTTGTGGACGGTCTTCATCCTCCAAGACGGCGTCTTGACCGGGCTGAGCAGGGCCGCCGTGGTGCCGATCGAGAACATCGGCTTTGGAGCCGCCAAGTTGGCGTTGCTCCCTTTGACCGGGCTGATCGCATCGGGCAACGCGGTGTTCCTCGCGTGGACCCTGCCCGTCGTGCCGGCCGTCGGGCTGGTGAGCGCCTTCCTCGTCCGCAATGGGACGCGCAGGGACGCGCAGGCGCGCGCGCGGAGAGCCGGCGCGTCGGCGCTTCCTGCGGGTCGCGAGCTGTGGTCGTTTCTCTCGGCGGAGTGCGTGCACAGCCTAGTGACGAGCGCTGCCACCTTCCTGCTGCCGGTCATCATCGAGGTGCGGGCGGGAGCGGTCACGGAGGCGCACTTCTATGTGCCGTGGCTCATCTACCTCGGCTTCAACTACCTCTTTTCGAACGTGTCGTCCGGCCTTGTCGTTGCAATGTCGCGGGAGGGCCGCGCCTCCCGGCCGCCCAAGCAGGCGCTCGTGCTGATGGCGTCGATCGCGACGCTGGGCCTCGTGTTCACCGTGCTGATCCCTGGGCCGCTGCTCAGCGTGCTGTCTGCCGCCTATGCCGTCGGGGGGGCGGGCGTCCTCCGGCTTGTCGGCCTCTCGCTCCCATTCGGTGCGCTGAGCGCCTTGTTCATCTCGTACCTGTGGATCGAGCAGCGCATCTGGTCTTTGGTCGCCGCACGGATCGCGCAGAGCGCGGTCCTCATCGGTGTCACCGCGCTCTTCCTCGGGGACTTGGGCCTTCGAGCCGCAGGCTTCGGGATCATCGGCGAATCGGCGGTGCTAGCCGTCGCAGGCGCGCCCATGCTCTGGCGGCGCCGGCACGCACTCAGTGGTGCGAGCGTGCAGATCGATCAGAAGTGAGGGGCCAAGCGTGTTGGACGGCCCCGTCGTGGCGGGTAATCGCCTGGTCGCCCCCGACCCTTCCGAGACCCCGACGCGGCAGGAGGTGTCCGGCGACGTAGCCCGCGACCGCGGCCGAGAGGCCGGCTACGATGGTTGCAGCCTGCGCGAGCGCCCACCGATCACCTCTGGCCGCCCGGGCGAGTCGCGTGGCGACCCCGGCGGGCAGCGTGCGGACGACGTAGCGCCGCTCCGATGCCAGAGCGGCTGTGGAGCCGACCGCCGCGGCGACGAGCGCTTTGGACAGTCCCTCCGCGTAGCAGTGCCGGAGGAACCGCTGCACGCCGGTCCGCGCTGCCGGCACCGAGTGGACGAGCACGGCCGGCGAGAGCTGCAGGACCTTCGAACCGGCGAAGTGCCGGGCCACCCGGATGCACCACTCGGTCTCCTCGCAACCCAGGGGGACCCCTCGCAGCCTGCCCAGGTCGACGCGGAACCCGCCCGCTTCCAGGCTCGCACGCCGTGCTGCCATCCCGTTGGCGATGACATTGCGCACCGGAGTCACGTCTGCGCCGCCGGTCTGTCCGCGGTAGCTGCACCCGACGACCCAGTCGAACTCGTCGGGGAACCAGGGGGGGCGGCTCGCCTCCCATCGCGGCACCACCTGGGAGCCGACGATCATCACCTGCGGGTCGCGGAACGCCTCGATGATCTTCTCCAGCCAGGAGGGCTCGGCCTGGGCGTCGTCGTCGATGAACGCGACGACGACGCCGTGCGAGCGCTCCATGCCAGTCGTGCGGGCTCCACCGGGTCCCCTCTCCGCGGCCTGGTTCGCAAGGACCGTGACGGACGGGAACGCCGCGGCGGCGCGGGCGAGCAGCTCCTCGTTATGGTCCACCACGACGAGGAGCTCGTCGGGCCGGCATGATTGTGCGTGCACCGACGCGATGCAGGCGGCCAGTGTCTCCCAGCGCTCCGAGGAGTACGTGCACACAACGACGCTCACCGTCTCGCCTGCGAGCGCACCAGGTTCGATCGAGGCGGTCATGAGGCGGTGGCGCGCCGCTCGGCTCGGCGACCGGTCCAATAGTGCGTCGGACCGGAGAGGGCGCCTTGGAGCTCGGCCAGCAGGAACCGGTAGGCGGGCCGTGTCCCGACCGGGGGCCCCGACGCACTGGATCGCCACATCCCGACGGCGTGGCGCATGCCGGGCATCGCCCGGCGCAGCACCTCCCTGCGGGTCCCCGGCGTCATGAGCCACTTCGCCACGAGCGCTGACAACCCCATGCCGTAGTCGCGCATCTGCGTCCTCAGCCCTGCATCGCTTGTCCGGTGAAAGTGCCAGATGATCGCCGCCGGTTCGTACGCGAGAGTCCGCGAGGCGAGGATGATCCGCACGAACGCGTCGAGGTCTTCTCCGCCGTTCGTCGGCGAACCTGCACCGAGGACCGGGTCGAACCCCCCCAGGTCCGCCATGAGCTGACGGTCGACGGCGAAGTTCGCACCCGTGCCGAACAGACCGGGTTGGAAGGGGAACAGGACGGTCGGCGCGGGGTGGTCGAGGTCGTATTCCGCCGGGGCCAGCCGATCCGACCAGCTCACACGCGCGTCGAAGAAGCGTTCCGCGTCAGTCCGCAGGCGCGCGACCGCGACCAGCCCCGTGACGCAGGCGACATGGGGGCCGCGCTGGAACCCGCGGGCGAGCGCGCGCAGCCACCACGGGTCGATGCGCACGTCGTCGTCGGTGAACGCGACGACCTCGAAGTGCGCCTCCTTCAGCGCTCGGTTGCGTGCGTTGGAGAGCCCAGGGCGGTCCTCGCGCACGTAGCGCACCCGCGCATCGTTGCCGGCGAAGCGGGCGACGATCTCGTGGGTTGTCGGTCCGCGCGGAGCATTGTCGATCACGAGGACCTCGAAGCACGGGTAATCGAGCTTGCGGAGCGTCTCCAGGCACCGGGTGAGCTCCGCCGGACGGTCCCTGGTGCAGATGGCGACCGTGATGCCTCGAGCCCCGTCGATCTCGTCGACCAGCGGGCGCGACCTGTAGGCCGCGGGAGCGAGCGCGGCCCGCCCCAGCGCTTCAGGGTCCAGCGCGCCTTCGACCCGCAGGCCGCGACGGCGGGCCGCCGCACGGACGTCCTCGGGACGGACGGTGTCCGAAGTGAGGGGTGCGACCACGAAGCCGCGTGGTTCGTGGCGCTCGCGCACGAGCACGCGGGCCATCGCGTACTCCGAAGCGGGTTCGTCGGACACACCGACCGTTCGCCACCCTTCGGTCGTCTCGCACTCTGCTATCCATAACGCTGCGTCATGGCCCAGGGGAGAGGGGGAACGCCTCCTCGAGGCTATGCGCTGGATCCCTTCTCGCCTGTAGCCGTGACCAAGGTTCATCGTCCAGTGGTAGATGAGGGGGAAGCCCTCGTCAGCGCCGGCAATGGTACCGTCTCCCCGTGCTCGTGACAACAGACCGTGCGCGGGGGGTGAGCCACCCGTCCGGAGCCTCATGAGCCTGGAGGACGAACCGGCGCTCGGGAAGCTGGCCTCGGGCGGGGACGTTGCGCCGTCTCCTTCGTTCCGGGTCGGCGTACACCCCGGTCGCATGCGCGCGCCATACGCGAGGACTGCCGCGCTCCGGGTGCTCGCGTCGGACGGCCTCGTCGCTGCTGCCCTCGCTCTCTACTTTGCCACGATCCGGACGATCCCGGCGGGCCACATCGGCGAGTACGGGCTCGTTCCGGCGCTGCCCAGGGCCGTGCTGGTGGCGACCGGGCTCCTCGTCATCGCGATCGCGATCGCACTCGGCGTCGTGAAGCCCGTCTCGGCGCGGCTGTGGGCGTACTTGTTGGTGCTGCTCTTATTCCTTTACGGCACGCCGGCCCTCGTGTACCGGGAGGGGCGCTACAACTGGCTGTACAAGACCATCGGCGTAATCCAGTACGTCAACGCGCACGGAGCGCTCAATCGCTTCATCGACATCTACCAGAACTGGCCAGGGTTCTTTGCGCTCACCGCGTGGTTCGACAAGGTCGCGGGCATCGGCACACCGCTCGTCTATGCCAAGTGGGCACAATTCGGCTTCGAGGCGCTGACCGTAGTCGTGCTCGCGTTCGCCCTTCGTGCGCTCCCGCTCACCGGGAGGGAGCGCTGGACGGCGCTCTTCCTCTACGCCGCGACCAACTGGATCGGCCAGGACTACCTCTCCCCCCAGGCGGTCGGAGTGGTGCTGTCCCTCGGCGTCCTTGGCATTGCGCTGCACTGGCTGGTCGATCCGAGCGCGACCAACCGCCTCGGGCAGTTCTTCGGCCGGATCGGCGAGCACTTCCACCTCGGACCGCGCCGCGAGGCGCGGAGCCGGGTGGGCACAACGGCCGCCGAGGCCGTCGCTCCGGTGAGCCACCTGCAGAAGACCGCCGCGCTCGTGGGCTTGTTCCTCGTGTACTTCGTCCTCGTCTTCACCCATGAGCTCTCGCCGTATCTCGTGGTTGCCCAGCTCGGCGGTTTGGCGCTCATCGGGAAGTTCCGGCCGGGGTGGGCGGCCGCTGGGCTGCTCGCGATCGCCCTCGTGTACCTCGCTCCGAGGTTCAGTTTCGTAAACCAGAAGTACGGGCTCCTCGCGTCGGTCGGAAACTTCTTCGGGAACGCCGCCCCTCCCTCGAGCTACCTCGGGTCGCTCTCCGCCGGCGCGCGCCTCGACCAGCTCGGAGCCGACGCGCTGTCGCTCGGGATGTGGGCCCTTGGCGCGCTCGGCGTGTACCTGCGATGGCGCCGTGGCCGGCCAGTGCTCGTGATGGCGGGCATGGCCGCGCTGCCCGCCTTCGCCTTCCTTGCGGAGGCCTACGGCGGAGAGGCGATCCTCCGGATCTATCTCTTCTCGCTCCCCTGGACGGCGGCGCTCGCGGCGTCGGCGGTGTGGGAGCTCGCATCGCTCGTCCCCTGGCGGCGTGCCGTGCAGATCGGCGTCGTGCTCGCCGGCTGCCTATGCCTCTTCTCTGCTGCGTTCTACGGGGACGACGAGATCTACGTCATGCCTACGGGGGAGGTGCAGGCGATGCAAACCTTCTACCGGATCGCGTCCCCGGGGCCTGTGTACCAATTGAACGACAACTTCCCGGGCCTGCTCTCCTCGCGCTACAACTTCTTCCCGCAGCACTACCTCACTGGCCAGTACGGCATCATGAGCTCAAAGGAGATCGGCCCCCACAGCGGGAACGCTGTCGCCAGAGCGCTGCACCGCATCCACGCGACGTACGGCCATCCCGCCTACATCGTCCTCGCTCCCTCCGTCCGCCTCTACGCGGAGGATACCGGTTACAACCCGCGCCACGAGTACGAGGATCTCCGCCGGAGCCTGCTGTCGGACCACCAGTGGATCACGGTCGTGGACCAGAGCGGCGTGTTGATCGAGGAGCTCCCGACCTCGGTCGTGGTGTTCCGCGGGTGAGCGGGAGTCGGCGCGGCGGACGAGCTTCCTGTCGCCCTCGTGCGCCAGGAAGCTCCAAGGGCGAGGCGTCGAGACTCCGCTCCACCGGACCTCCCCGCACCGTTGGCAGGAGCTCGCGCCCCACGCCGCCGCGTGCCACAGACGCCGACTGTCGGCTGTCGAATTCCCCATGTGCCGAAGAAGAGGGGCGCGGCCCCGCGCAGGCGGCACCAGCGTCCACCGCGCATGCCCGCGTGCAGGTCGTGACCCGATCGCGCCCCGAGCTTGCAGTCGAACAAACGCGCGGATGGGTCATCCCCCTCGTCCAACGACGAGCTCCGGGAGACGTCCTTCCCGGACTGGGCCACCGGCGTCGCGACCCCCTGGCGATGCCTCTCGTCCCAGTCGGAGACGCGGTCACCTACCCGCGTGCCCCACGCCGGGCTCGCGGGCGATCTCGGCCTCTTTCAGCAGGCCCTCTTCGAGCAGCGCCCGGGCCAGCGACCTGCAGCTTACGCGCGGAATCGAGCACCGCGGCGACCCCATCGGCCAGTGCAGTCGACGGGCGCCAGCCGAGCTGGATGCGAGCACGGCTCGAATTGAGGGAGTTCCGGAGCAATTCTCCCGCTCTGGCCGGAAGATGCTCTGACGCAGGCTCGACGCCCGCTGCCGCAGCCATGATCAGGTAGAGGTCGTTCACCGACGTCTCGGTTCCCGTGCCGATGTTGCAGACGAGCCCTCCTCCCTTCGTCGCGGCTCTGACGAACGCGTCGGCGACGTCGTCGACGTAGACGTAGTCGCGCGTCTGCTCCCCGTCGCCGAAGATCTTGACGGCTTCGCCGCGGACGAGGGCGTCTGCAAAGATCGCGACGACGCCAGCTTCGCCATGTGGGTCCTGTCGTGGACCGTAGACGTTGGCGAGTGCGAGAGCGCAGAATTCGAGTGCGTACAGTTTCCGATAGGCGGCGAGGTAGCTGATCACCGCCATCTTTGCAGTGCCGTACGGAGAGAGAGGGCTATGCGGCTCCGACTCAACGATCGGTAGCTTGCTGGGATCCGGTTCGCCGTAGAGCGTGCCGCCGCTCGCTGCGAAGACGATGCGGTCAGTGCCTGCAGCACGGGCGCCCTCGAGCACTCGCAGGCTTCCCAGCACGTTCACGTCTGCGTCCAACACCGGGTCTGCAACCGAGACCCGCACATTGACCTGGGCCGCCATGTGGAAGATGACCTCGGGCCGCCGCCTTCGGATGAGCTCCTCGGTCTCTGGGAGCCGGATGTCGAGCTGGTGGATGGTCAGCGCACGTCCGGCGAGCCCTCGGGCTTCGTCCAGGTTGTGAAGAGACCCGGTCGAGAAATCGTCGATAACGTCGACTTCGTGCCCGTCCACGAGGAGGCGGTCAACGAGCGTTGAACCGATGAAGCCGGCGCCCCCGGTCACCATGGTCCGCATGGTGACGACTCTTTCACAGTCTGCGGAAGCGGGCCATCGCATGTGCTCGCTTCGCAGCCAGCTCACTTGCGTGGACCAAGGCCCCAGCCTCGCTCTGTCACCGCGATCCCGGCGAACGACTCCGGCGCATCGAAGCGTGGGCGGAAGTCCTGATGCTCCTATCGCTTTCACGCTGCTGCTGAGCCTGATTTTGCAATCCGCGCTGGTCACAACGTTGCGATTGACGCGGAAGGTGCTCCTCTGCCTGGGAGAATGTGAGTTGCGACAGCACATTCGCCCCCAGAAGAAGGAGCACCTGCCAGGTGAAGACTACCCCAACCGTCTTCGAGATCGCGGACCCCACCACGACGAGGCCCTTTCAGCGCGTCGCACCGGTCGCGGTCGAACAATGCGAGGACGACGTGGCCGGGGTCGCCGGCATTGCGCTCTTCGGCGAACTGCTCGATCGCTTGGGACTCGTCGAGGCAGCTGACCGGCGCAACCTGCGCCCGATGGTCGGCCCGGACTACACCGGCGGCGAATGCTACCGCAGCGTCGTCGAGCTTCAGCTGGTCGGCGGCGACTTCCTCTTCGACGTGTCGCTCTTGCGTGCGACAGGTCGACGAGCGGGAAGCCGAGGTGCTCGGAGAGCGCTGCGGCGAGCTCCGCGTCACTGAGCGCGCCTTGCTCGACCAGGATCGCCCCGAGGCGCCGGCCCGACGAGGTCTGCTGGACCAGCGCGTCGGCGAGCTGGGTGTGGGTGATCATGCCCGCGCCGACGAGGAGCTGCCCGAGGGGGGCTCGCGCGGTCTCCCCGGCTCCGCTCTCCCCGGCCGCGTACGCGTGCTGCGCCGTCACGACCACAGTCTCTCCCGCGTCGATCCCACTCTCCCGCCTTCCCCTGGTCGCTCGTGCGCCACACCGGCACTACGCGTGCCGACCATGCGCAGGACCATCGTCGC
>JAJZMD010000281.1 GCA_021803085.1 Actinomycetes bacterium | reverse complement strand
CGAGCAGTCCTCGATGCGGAGCCGGACGCGTGTCGCCTCGTAGTCGAGCTGGACTTCGACCCAGTCGGCCCGCGCATGCTTCACGACGTTGGTCAGCGCCTCCTGGGCCACCCGATAGCAGGCGAGCCGTGCCTGCGAACCGAGCGCCCGGGGTTCCCCCGTCTCGGTGAAGCGACAACGCACGCCGCTGTCGGCCTCGAAGCGGGCGGCAAGGTCGCCCAGGCGGTCGGGACCGGGGAGCTCGTCGTCGCGCAGCATTCCGATTGCGTGGCGGGCCTCGTCGAGGCCGGAGCGGGCCAAGTGGTGGGCGCGCTCGATGACGGCGGCCAGGCGGGGCTCGACCCGCTGGTCGAGGGCGAGCATCCGCGCTCCTTCGAGCTGGACGAGGAGGCCCGAAAGGGAATGGGCCAGCACGTCGTGCATCTCACGCGCCAGACGCTGGCGCACGGCGAGCCCCGCCGCCTTCGCCTCGGCTTCCCGGCTGGCCTCGAGCTCAACGAGGAGGCGCTCTGCCTGCTCGTTGGCCGCTCCCAGCCGACGGGAGAGGGCAAGCATCCCCACGAGGCCGCCAAGCGTGGCGAGCAGCGCCACCCCGGGGCCCTCCCCGGTGATGCCGTCGACGACGGCGACGGCGACGAAGACCGTGAGGGGGATGGCGACGGCGACCTCACCCCGGAGGCGCCTCGCGACCACTAGCGCGCCGAGGAGGACCGCCGTCAGGGAAAGGGCAGAGCGGTCCGCCGTTCAACGCTAAGCGGACTTGGGCACCGACCCGTAACGTTGCTGCGCTGCCTGGGCCGAGATGCCCAGTTCCACGCCGATCCGCTTCCAGGAGATCCCGGCCCGCCGGGCTGCGTCCACAGCCTCGCTGATCTGTCGCTCGCTCCTGGCCCTCGCCATGGCTGCTCGACGGAGTAGGTGCTCGGCAACGGCGACTTCGTCGTCGGGGGACGGCTCGTAGTCCTCGAAGCGCTTGGCGAGCTCGTCAGCGTGGTCCAGGATGTCTTGTACGGAACGGGGCATGATCGTCACCTCAGGAACTTTTCGCGGGCGGGCATGGCGTGGACGATGAACTCGGTACCTTCGGCCGTTGCCATCCCGATCTCAACCATTCGGCCGGCTGCATCGGCTCCAATCAGCATCGTGAGCTCATCGAACTCAAATACACGGACGGGGTTTCGGTACGCATGGAGCATGTCCTGGTCGGCCACTCCGTGCCTGCGAGCGCTTGCCAGGACAATCGGGTCCACCCCATCAATATATCTTGACGTTCGGCCACCGGTGCTCCTCGCAACTCCGAGAGACGAGGTGCGCGTAGGTAGGTGACCCGGCGCACCAGCGCGCCGGGGCGGTGCGGCCTCGTATCAGACTGGGCGGCGGCCGCGCCGCGCGCGTGTCCCGTATGTGCGGGCCGCTCGACACCTGACCGCGCCCCCGACCGCGGGCTCGGCAGGCCACTTATTGGTCCATGCTGAGTCTCGCGTCTCACTTCGCGAGCGCTTAGATCCGGAGAATCCAAGGCGCCACGTTCATGCCCGGTTGTTCCTGCATCCGCCATCCATCTCGTGCAGCTGACCCGCGAGCAGCACCTCACGGCAGCGCCGCTTGCCACTCCTCAACCGCAGGTGCGTCGCACACACTCGAGGGCTGCGCGCCGGTCACTTCGCAGATCTCGGCCGTGAGGATCACCGCCGCGCCGTCGATGGACTGAGCGACCTCGGTGTTCGGGTTCGTCAACGCGGCCGCGATCTGCTGCCACGACATCCCTTGGATCACCTGAGGTGTGGAGTAGGAGTGAGGCACGGTGATGAAGCTGTTCGCCACGTCGAGGAACGGCATCTGGCAAAGCGGATCGTACTGGGCAATGAGCGCTTGCTCTGCAGCCGAGAGCTCCTCGAGCGTGCCCCAGAGCGCCTTTCCCGGCGCGGCGGTGCAGTCGCCTCCAGGACCGGTGTCTGTTACCGAAGGCGGTGACGCTCCAGGACTTGGGACCACAAAGTGCCACTTCGTCGGAGACAACGATGCGGGCGGCCTCGATGGGATCTTCCGACCTGAAGTAGTTGTAGCCGCGGACCTCCTGGCTCAAGTCGAGCAGAAGCTCCATCGCCGCAGCGCCCGGGCTGAGGTCCTCATCGCGTAGTGATCGTTCCGAGTCTTTGACCAGCCGCTGGAACGTGAAGCGCCACCGCGTGCGCTCGCGCGGGCTGACGCGCCGGTCGCGGCCGAGGTAGGCACCGGACCTCGCGAGCTCGACGAACTTGCGAACCTCGTCGGCCACCGGATCGATTGGCTCCTCAGTGCGCCGTGGTCTCGGGCCACCGTGCTGGAGCTCGGCTTCGATCAGCCGGCGGACTTCTGCGTTCCCGCGCCAGTAGAGGTTCCACAGCGCCTTCTGGACGCGCTCCTCGCCGAGCACGCCCAAGCGGGCGAAGAACTGGTCTCGCTCCATCCGACCCACGATGAGCTCTGATCTTCGCGCCCTCTCGAGCGATCGGTAGTTCCAAGAATGCACCGGTGCCCCGACATCCGGGCGTCGGGTCGCTCGTCCGCAGCCAGGCGTGGCGTGCAGGCCGTGGCTCGTCAATCCCTGCGTGAGCGTGTCGAGTCCGTCACGCTCGACGCGTACGGTGTCGACGAGGAGTCCACGGCATTTCTCACGGTCTTCGGCGACGCGGTCGCGCTGCCATGCCCGGCAAAGATCCTCGACATCGACGTCGAGGTCTTGGCATTCGACATCGCTGGCGATGAACGCGGGGGTCTCGTCGCACGTTGCCAGCACGTCGAGGGATGCCCTGGCGTCGTGTCGCTCGCCGACATCCGCTTCGGTCGCGACACGGTGGCGGCATGGCTGCGTGCTGCATTCCGTACCTGGCTCGGGCTCAGGGCTTGTCCGGCTCGGCGCCTGGCGGCTTGGAGCTGACCAAGGGATGAGGACTATGACGAAGGGGTCGCCAACTGAGTCGTTCCGCCAGCACGGCGACCGCATGAGTTGGGGCATTATGCAGATCGCAACTGATCTGCTAGCATAGTGCGACATGAGGACGATCTACCTTCGCAACGTGCCCGACGAAGTTGTCGAGCGCCTGGAACGTCTGGCCGCCCGTGAGCGGATGTCGGTCGCGGCGGTAGCGGTGAGGGAGCTCGAGGAGGTCTCGCGCCGGGTGGACAACCCGGCGCTGCTGGGCGACCTGCCGGACCTGGGCATTGATCCGGTCTCCGTCGTCGCCGACGTGGACGCGGGGCGCGCCGCGCGGTGATCGTCGTCGACGCGTCGGCGGCGGTCACCGCGCTGCTCAACGCTGGCCCTGCTCGTCGGGCGTTGGCCGAGGAGCAGGTACACGTCCCTCACCTGATCGACTCCGAGGTCGCCAACGCCCTTCGCCGTGGGGTCACTGCCTCGCGGGTCGAGCCTGGCGATGCATGGACCGCGCTCGGCCGGTGGCGCCGGCTCGGCATGTCGCGCTATGCCGTCTTCCATCTGCTGGAGCGCGTTTGGGAGCTGCGGGAGAATCTCTCGGCCTATGACGCTTCGTATGTCGCGTTGGCCGAATCACTCGGCTGTGCACTGCTTACTGCGGACGTACGGCTCGGTAGAGCTCCGGGACTCCGCTGCCCGGTGACCGTGGTCCCCCGGTAGTGGCGGTGCGTCTGGATGGACGTGGTCGTCGATTGTCGGTGGAAGCATGACGGAATGCCCGAGAATGAGCAGGTGGCCGCCATGGCGCCGCCATATGCAAGCTCAGCCACCAGCAGGTTCGCAGTATCAGAGACGCGCAGACGCGCAAGCGAACGATGTCACCTCCACCCGTTGTAACGAAGACAACATTTCCGTGTTGGACGAAGGACGTTGCCGTCTTCGCCGGAACGAAGGCAAATGCTGATGTTCGAGTCCTCGACGATCCGTTCCCGACAGTGGAACCTTGGAGTGATGGCGAGCGGATCGGCGATCTGACGTCCGGCCGCACCTTGACCCTCGTCTTCCTTGCTCAGGGACCCACACGAACCCGAGGAGTGCCGAAAAGTGAGGTGCCGTAAGTCTCGATCGTGACCGTCTTGTCGGGTGTGCGGAACATGCCGTGCGCCGAAGACTCCGGTCGCTTCGGCGACCAATACGCATCACGACACGTGCTCGGCTCGGCGGGCCTCGTCTCGGCGGAAGTGCCGCTGCCCGAGCTCTTGGCAGACCGAGATCGAGTACTCGGCGTAGAAGGCATCACGGCCCCGTCGCTGCGCGACGCGGTGCTCTGGATCGTCACGCCAGGCGTGCTGGTGGGCGAGAGTGTCGAACACGATCAATGACACCCGCTCACCGTCGGGGGCGGCGTAGGTTTTGAAGTCGACGAAGCCCGGCGACTGCCGGGCACGAGCCTCCATCCTCGCGGCGAGCTCGCCGTAGCCGATCTCTTCGGCGTCGTCACGCAGGCGTGAACGGAACACCGTGACGACGCGCTGGGCAGTCTCTGGCTCCATGCGCACAGCTTTACCGAGGAGGGTGTCCCCATGCCGAATCATGACGAAGCCGCAATGAGGCCGCGATGCCTTGTCAGGCCCACGCCGCGGAGTCGCCGGGCTCTCGAGCGGTTTGCGATGGCGCTCCTTGGTGGTCGGCCACGGCATGAACCGCCGGCGGCATGTCCGTGACGGTCGATCGAAGAGCCGCTCGAGTACTCGTGCACGACCACTATCGCCGCCGGAGCGGCGGATCCGTGTCCGGCGCCTCATCTTCGGCGTCGCGGACTCGATCGTTGACCCCGAAGGCCAAGAACCTGACCAGGTTCGCCTGTCGCGCCCTATTTGACCTGTCCATGCCGCCGGGTTAGACGAAGGCTCAGTGAGCCAACCAACATCGCCCGGGTCATTTCGATGGACGGCTCGTCCATCACTGCCGGTCCGGGGTCACGTCGCCCGCGTGGCGCGTGTCCGCGGCGGGCGTCTCTTTTGACCCGCCAGCTCGGCGAGTGCCCCAGCAAGAAGCCATCGGCCAGCGTCGAGGAGCGATCCTTTCGCCGAAGGCACGTCGAGTCCGACCGCGTCGGTGAGGGAGATCATCGCTTCGGCTCCAATGACCAATCCGAGTGCATGGCCGATCCGCTCGAGGTCGCTTTCAGGGAGCGTGCCGGCCAGCGGGTCAATCGCCCTCCTGATCTGCGTGTTGCGTCTCCCTTGGCGAACCAGGACGCCTTCACTGCCTCCGGCCGCCGCATGACGGAACCGTTGGTCCAAGGCGGACTTGGCGGCTCGTCGGTAGGGCAGCTGGTCGTCGAGCATCCTGAACCCCAGACTGCGGATGAGGGTCTCGAGGCGCGCCTGGGGATCGTTACCGGCGTCGTTCACCTGTTGCAGCGCCTCATCCGAAATGCGCTGGAAGCCGATGGCGGCATCCGACGCCTCCCACCACAGGTCATCTGGCGAAGAGAAGTAGCGGTAGGCGGTGGCGACCGAGGCCATGGCCCGATCGGCGGCGTCGGGGATCGAAGGCGGCATGCCTTCTCGCACCAGCTCAGCCGCCGCTTGGAGCAAGGCGGTGCGGGTGCGTGCCTTCTCGACGGAGGGACCGCAGATGACGCCGTCGGATATGGACCAGCTGATCAAGAAGCACATCGACGCCGAGATTGCAGGTGACACGGCCGGCGGGGTCGCCGTGTACTCGGATGACGTCCAGCAGGACGTCGTGGGTTTCCCGACCGGCCCTGTCCGTGGCAAGAAGGCGGCCCAGGGCTTCTACGACTACCTGACCAAGAACTTCCAGACCGAGGTCATGGACGTGACGCGCAGCTACTACGGCGACGACTTCTGCGTGTTGGAGCACGACGCGACTGGGACCGTCCCCGGCGAGCTCCTCGGGGTTCCAGGCAACGGTCGGCGCATCACGTTCCGGCTGCTCCACGTCTGGGAGTTCCGCGACGGCCTCATCAGCCGAGAGAACGTCTGGCTCGACGGGGGCTCGGTCATCGCTCAGCTCGCCGCACCCGATCTGGCGAGCACCTCAGCCTGACAAGCCTCCGTGGCTCCATGGCAGGGAAGTCGGCGACGGTCGGGCACCTGCGACCACGCCCACGCAATGGTGCTTGGCGACGCGGACGACGCTCTTCTGCACGGCGCCGGTTGGGGGTTGACGACCGTCGCCACCTGGCCGAACCGCGCACCGCCCCGCCGTGCCGCTCAAGGGCTGAAGCACCGCGTCGATGGCCTTGACGAGGTGGGGCTGGTCGTCCCACTGGAGATCCGACCGGAGTTTCCCCGCCCGACGTGCGCGAGGTTCCTCACCTCACATCCCCTCGTCGTCGGCGAGCACGACGATCCCGCTCGGCGCGTCGAGCAGCGCCATGGTGCGCTGGGCGGCGTCGTCGACGTGGATCCGCGGCGGGGCGGGGAGGTCGTCGCAGTAGAAGGTGTCCGGGCCGTAGAACTGGCCGTAGCGGATGACGACGCCGCCGGCGTCGAGGACGTGGCGTTCGTGATCGGCGATGGCGGTGCCGCTTCCCGGCGGCGTCCAGGCGATGCTCTGCGCGAGGAAGCGGCGTGCCTCGGCTGCGGCGGCAGCGGCGAGCAGGTGGCGAGTCCCTTCGGTGCGGATCCGGTTGTTGCGCGGAGCGTAGTCAGGGATCTGGTCGACGCGGTCGGGGAGATCGGTGAGCTGGTGCATGACGAGGTCGGGCGCGAACGCGACGACGGACTCGCAGAGCGCGGGGGCGTCGAACACGTCGCACACGACCGGCGTGGCGCCGAAGGCCGCGATCGTGGCGGCCTTGTCGGCCGAGCGGGTCATGCCCGCCACCTCGTGGCCCGCGCCTGCGAGCAACGCCAGGACGCGGGCGCCGATGACCCCGGTCGCTCCTGCGAGGAACACCCGCATCACCGCCCACCACCCTCGACGTGGAGCACCTCGGTGCTGTGGAAGTGCCCCCATGCGAGCTCTGCGGAGAGCGAGATCGTGCACTCGGAGCACAAGTCGTCTCTGCTCAGGGCGACGGCACCCCAGCTGCCGACCTCGGCGTGGTGTCGCAGGCGCGAGCGCGACACGGTGACGACTGGACGGGCAGTTCCTGGCTCCATGCGACAAGCATTGCACCGGGGTGCGGCTCGAGACGTTGGCCACGACGACTGCGCGTCAGCCGTGGGCGACGTCTCGACCAGCGAATGCTCATTCGACTGCACCGGCTGAGGTGGCGCGGCGATGCTGCCGGCCGGACGGCCCGCTCTCGAGGCCCTCGCGTGCCGCGGAGCGTCGCGACTACAGGAGCGCCTCCCTGACTGCTTCGCGCGCCGGTGCGCCGTACGCAGCCGTACCGCCGCGTGGGACAATGCCGTACGCAGCGAGACGGGCGAGAGGGGCCCCGTTGGTGGTGGGCACTGCGGGGCTCGGCTGGTCGTCCAGCTGGCGTGGTGAGCTCGACCGCATGGACGCATGTGGTGTGCCACTGTCACAGATGCAGCGGCTGTCTTGTCTCTATGGGGTGTGGGTCGCGAAGGCACCGTGGGCATGATCGGACCTGACGAGGCGGTCTCCCACGAGCACGAGCTCGAGCAGGTGCGAAGGATGTCGTTCGCCATCGCGTACCGGATGCTCGGCAGCGCGGCGGAGGCCGAGGACGTGGTCCAAGAAGCGCTGCTCCGGGTCCACCGGGCGACCGAGAACGGTGAGCAGGTCGCATCCTTGCGGGCGTACGTGGCGACGGCGACGACCCGGTTGGCGATCAACGAGCTCCGCTCCGCGCGGCGTCGTCGAGAGCAGTACGTCGGCGAGTGGCTGCCGTCACCGGTGCTCACCGGAGAGGTCGACGACCCCTCCGAGCGCGCAGAGATGGTCGACTCGCTGTCCATGGCGTTGCTCGTGGTCTTGGAGAGCCTGTCCGCCGAGCAGCGGGCTGCCTGGCTGCTGCACGATGTGTTCTGCTACCCCTACGCGCAGATCGCTGCGATCCTCGAGAAGAGCGAGGAGAACGTGCGCAAGCTCGCCAGCCGGGCTCGCCGTCACATCGAAGTGCGCCGTCCGCGCTTTCCGACCTCGGTCCAACAGCGCGAGGCGCTGACCCGGAGGTTCCTCGCCGCCGTCCGTCACGGCGACCTCTCCGGCCTCGAGGCGCTCCTGGCCGACGACGTGGTGCTCACCGGTGACGGTGGCGGGAAGGTCCCATCCCTGGCGCGCCCGGTGCATGGACGCCACAACGTGGTTCAGGTACTAGGCATCTGGCTCCGGGTCCTCGATCGGTTCCCAGCGATGACGCTGCGTCCGGCGGAGGTGAACGGCGGGACCGGCGTGATGGTGCTCGACCACCAGGGCTGTCTGGTGGCTGTGTGGACGCTCGAGCTCACCGGCGGCGAGATCCGTGCCATCGGGTCGGTCGTGAACCCCGACAAGCTTGCACACCTCGGACCGGTCGCCGACTTCGCCGCACTCGTCGGCGCGTCGCTGCAGCGACGTTCCGCCACCCACGACCCACGACCGACGACCGGCGATCAAGGAGGAAGACAATGAGCCACGCGCGGATCCAAAACCCTGTGCTTGTCGTTCCCGGCGCGCTCGAGGCGCTCCAGCGCCTCGGCCACTCAGCACGCGTCGCCGGAGTTCCTGAGGTGACGCTCGCCATGGTCACGCTGCGGGCGAGCCAGATCAACGGCTGCAGCGTGTGCGTGGACATCCACACCCGGGAGCTCGAAGCGTTGGGGGTGAACGGCGAGCGCATCCACCTCGTCGCCGCGTGGCGTGATGCGCCGTACTTCAGCGACGCCGAGCGCGCCGCGCTGGCGCTTGCGGAGGCGGCCACCCGGCTCTCCGACAGGGCTGACCCGGTGCCCGACGGCGTCTGGGAAGAGGCCGCCAGGCACTACGACGAGGCCCAACTGGCCGCCCTGGTGATTGCCATCGCGACGATCAACGCCTTCAACCGCGTCAACGTCTCTACCCGCCAGCCGACCGGTGCTCACGTCGCCCGGATCGTCGAGGCCGGTCGGGTCGCAGCGACGGGCTGAGCAGCGAGGGACGTCTGAGCCGCCGGCCTCCCGACCCGCGTGCAGCGTCGACGATCGCCTCGCGCCCGGCCTCCCGTGGCCCGCTGCCCCAGACGGCTGCGACACGGCGGCAATCTCCCGCCTACCAACTGAGCGGACAGTCGTTCGGTGGGCGAGCCCACGCCGACTCTCGTTAGCACTCTCGGGTCGAGAGTGCTAATATGTGGTTACCGCAGAATGCTTGGAGCCTACGTGAGCAGGAGGTGTAGTCATGGCTCTCGTCCGAAGCGACCCGTTCCGGGAGCTCGATCGGCTCGCCCAACAGCTTTGGGGTGTCGACGGGCGGACCCGTATGGCGTCCATGTCCATGCCGATGGACGCCTACCGTAATGAGGACGTCTTTCTCGTCCAGATCGACCTGCCAGGTGTGGATGGTGACGCCATCGAGCTCACCGTCGAGGACAACGTCTTGACCGTGAAGGCCGAGCGCCCCTCTCCGGGCACCAAGGAGGGGGTCGAGACGCTGGTCGCAGAGCGCCCCTACGGGACGTTTGCCCGTCAGATGTTCCTGGGCGACAACCTCGATGTCGAGCACATCAAGGCGGACTACGAAAGTGGCGTGCTGACGCTCTCGATCCCGGTCGCGCCGCACGCGAAGCCGCGGCGCATCGAGGTCACCTCTCAGCAACGGCGCGAGTCGATCACGTCCTGAAGCCCGTGGTCGAGCGGAGGCTCGCGGATCGTCGCACCCAAGGGAACGTCACGCAGGCCGCCGAATGTCTTGTGCCCGCGGGTCCGGTCGCGGGCGGTGCGCCTAAGATCGTGTCGGGCCCCCCAACGAGGGCCCGGAAGGAGGTATTTGGGAGGCTTGACCTGCTAAAACTTCCAGAACCGGGTCGGCCGATTCGGGATCGCCTTCTGCCACCTGATCGATCGGTGGGACGAGGGCGGCGGCCTTGAAGCTGGCAAGCGCCTCGGCAAGAGGAACACTGCAACGCTTGGAGTTCCTACGACTCCGCGACCGCCACTTCCACGTCGGTTGTCCTGGGGGACAGATGAGACGGGGTGCCCAGTCCCTGCCGTGCCGTGGGGGCGGGCGCCCTGTCGCGTCGAGCCGTGGATGCACGAGTCGGGTCGCTCACGTGCTGGCGACACCGTCGGCATGCCGTCCTGGTCGTCGCGTGCTGCGTTCGATGCGGACGACTGCAGCCTCTCTCGGCGGCCGAGGATCGCCTTGCGCCGACGGACGGGCGGGGCAGGCAGCCCGGCTGCCAGGTGCCTGCTGCTCATCCCGCTCTCCCAGTACCCCCGTCCGCACCGGGCGCTCGCGGCGCCCTCTACGCCCTCGTACGGGTTGAGCCAGCTCGTGCACGACCCGCGCACCCAAGGCGACTTCCACTGAACCTGAGCCGCCAACTTCGTCACGTGGCTCGTGATCTTCAGCGCCGGGGCGACCCGGCGGTTGGCGGAGGGACAACGCGCGGGTCTGAAGGACACCCGCGACGGGAAACATCCGGGGCGTGAAGTCCCCCGTGCCTACGCGGCGCGGCCAGGGACGGCTCTCAGCACCGTCGTTCCCGGCGGGGCGCGGGGCGCCGGCTCCATCTTCGCGTTCCCGCGACAGGGGGAACAGGGCGCCTACGCTCTCTCCCGTCCAGCGCGTGCGAACCCGCTCGCGCCCCCTGCTGCCATCCGGACGACGCCGAGCGGTGTGATGACTTCATCTGTGCCAGGTACATGACCGCCCCACCCCCGTCGTCCGCCGCACGTCCGGCACGCAGGCCGTCGATCGGGCCCGGCCCCGTCGACGGCCCCCGGGGCGCAGAGCCCGTGTCCCGGGGCGCAGAGCCCGTGTCCCAGGGCGCAGAGCTGGTGTTCGTGCCGGCTGACCCTCCACGCTCCGGGTCGTTTGCGTGGTACGACCCGGCTGGCCCCAGCGCGCCCGCGGTCGATGCCGCGGATGCTGCCCAGGTCGAGGTCGTCGTGCCCGCCGGTTCGCGGGTGCGGCGCCGGCGTGTGGCGGCGACTCCGCTCCCCTTGGTCCACGCCATCGGCGTGCTGGCGGAGCTCGAGCGCCGATCCGACGGCGCGGCGGGGTCGACCGGCGCCCGTGCCTGGGCGCGGGCTCTGACCGCCGGCCTCGTCCTCGTCGCCCGGGGGCGCGTGTACCCGACGGTCTCCGGCGCCGGGTTCGACGCCTGGGCGGTCGGCCCGCTCGACGCTGCGGACCGCCAGCTGCTCGCCGACCTGGCTGCCACCTTCCCGGCGGCGGCCCACGCACTCTGGGTCCCCGGATCGCGCCCCCTGGCCGTGGCCAGCCCGGACCGCCTGGTGCGGTCGATGTGGGATGCGCTGGCCGACACGCTGGTCCGCACCGCTGGCGCGCCGTTCGTCGCCGGCGGCGACCTGTTCGCCGCCGCTGAACCCCAGCGCGCCGGTCACCTGGCCAGCTGGCTGGGCGAGTGGTCGTCGGGCTTCGAGGGCGGCGCCGACGTCGCCCTGCGCATCGAGCTCGATGGCGGACTGCCGCCGACGGCGCAGGAAGCGGGCACGAACGAGATGGCGCCACTCACGGCCGATCAGTCGTCAGTGACGGCTCGGGCCGTGGTCCAGGTGGCCAGCCGGGTCGACCCGTCGCTGGTGGTCGACGCAGAGCGGGTGTTCGGCGCGCCGGCGGCACTGGCTGCCCGTTTCGGCGACGACGTGGAGGCCGACGTGTTGCGGGCGCTGCGTCGCGGCGCACGCGCGTGGCCGCCGATGGCCACGATGCTCTCCCGCCCGGTGCCCGACCGGCTGGACCTGAGCGACGACGAAGTGTCGGACCTGCTGGGGGACGCCGCCTCCGACCTGGGCGGGGTGGGTATCTCGGTGCTGTGGCCGGCCGGGATGTTCAGCGACGGGGTGCGGCTCACCGGGTCGATCGGTGCCCCCGGGGCTGTCGTCGGTTCCGGCTTCACCCTCGACGAGCTGGTGTCGTTCCGGTGGCAGGCGACGTTGGGCGGCGAGGAGCTCTCCGAGGAGGAGGTGACGCTCCTCGCCGAGGCGAAGCGGGGCGTGGTCCGGTTGCGAGGACGGTTCGTGGTGGTCGACCCCGAGCTGGTGGGCCGGCTGCGCCGCCGGCCGCCTCGGGCCCTCACGGCAGTGGAGGCACTGGCGGCAGTGTTGTCCGGCTCGGTCGACATCGGCGGCGAGCTGGTGGAGGTGACCGCCCAGCCGCAGTTGGTCGACCTGGCCGACCGGCTGCGGGGAGCGGCCGGCGGTGTCGGTGCCACCGTGGTCGTGCCCGGTGCGCTGCGGGCCGAGCTGCGCCCCTACCAGCAGCGGGGGCTCGCGTGGCTGGCCGAGATGACCGGCACCGGGTTGGGCGGGTGCCTGGCAGACGACATGGGACTGGGAAAGACGCTCCAGGTGATCGCCCTGCACCTGCACCGGGCCGGCCAGTCCCTCGGGCCGACGCTCGTGATCTGCCCCACCTCGCTGCTCGCCAACTGGGAGCGCGAGGTGCAGCGCTTCGCCCCGTCGGTGCCCGTGCGCCGACACCACGGTCCCGGGCGCAGCCTTGCGGATCTCGCCCCCGACGAGCTGGTGGTCACCAGCTACGGCGTGGCCCGCTCCGACGCAGCCGAGCTGGACGCGGCGGAGTTCGCGCTCGTGGTCGCCGACGAGGCCCAGCACGCCAAGAACCCGGCCACCGCGACCGCCCGGGCGTTGCGCGCCATCACGGCTCCGGCCCGCTTGGCGCTCACCGGCACGCCGGTCGAGAACCGGCTGTCGGACCTGTGGTCGATCCTCGACTTCACGACGCCCGGGCTGCTCGGCCCGCTGGAGCGATTCTTGCGGACGGTGGCCACCCCCATCGAGCGCTACCACGATCCCGACGCCACGTCCCGCCTGGCCCGGGTCGTCCAGCCCTTCCTCCTGCGCCGTCGCAAGACCGATGCCGACGTCGCCCCGGACCTGCCGGCCCGCACGATCAGCGACCTGCCGGTGGCGCTCACCAGAGAGCAGGTGGAGCTGTACGAGGCGGTGGTCCGTGAGGCGATGGCGGTCATCGAGGGGAGCGAGGGCTTCGCGCGCCAGGGCTTGGTGCTCAAGCTGCTCACGGCGTTGAAGCAGATCTGCAACCACCCGGCGCAGTACCTGCACCAGTCGGGGCCGCTGGCGGGACGGTCCGGAAAGCTGGCTGCCTTGGAGGAGCTGGTGCCGGTCATCGCCAGCGAAGGGGAGTCGGTGCTCGTGTTCAGCCAGTTCGTCGAGTGCCTGGGACTCGTCGAAGCCCGCCTGGGCGAGCTCGGTGTGGGCTGCCTTCTCCTCCACGGCAAGGTGCCTGCCCGGCGCCGGGCCGAGATGGTCGACGAGTTCCAGGCGGGGCGGGTGCCCGTGTTCCTCCTGTCGCTCAAGGCTGGCGGAGTCGGCCTCAACCTCACCCGGGCCAGCCACGTCGTCCACTTCGACCGGTGGTGGAACCCCGCGGTGGAAGATCAGGCCACCGACCGGGCGCATCGCATCGGCCAGACTCGGGCGGTGCAGGTCCACCGCCTGATCGCCGAGGGCACCTTGGAGGACCGCATCGCCAAGCTGATCGAAGGCAAGCGGGAGCTGGCGGAGTCGGTGGTCGGCGGCGGCGAGGCGTGGATCGGCCAGCTCTCCGACGCCGAGCTGACCTCGCTCGTGCAGCTGGGGAGCGCATCGTGAGCCCGCGGCGCTCCCCTGGCTGGTCCGGGGAGTGGCCGGAGCACCGTCCCCGGCGCCCGGGGCCGGGCCCGCGTCGCCCGGGGCGGCGACCCTTCGGCGCCACCTGGTGGGGGCGGGCATGGGTGGACGCCCTCGAAGGACGTGCCAGCCTCGATCCGAACCGGCTCCCCCGAGGCCGCACCTACGCCCGGGGAGGGGCGGTCGGCGAGTTGGAGCTCGCCCCCGGTCAGGTCACCGCACCGGTGCAGGGCTCGCGCCGGACGCCGTACCGGGTGACGGTGCGGGTGCGGACCTTCGACGACGCCGGGTGGGAGGCGGTTCTCGACGCCTTCGCCTCCGCCATCGGCCACACTGCGGCCCTGCTCGACGGTGAGCTCCCCCCCGAGGTGGCGTCCGATGCCGCCGACGCGGGCTTCGACCTGCTGCCCGGTCCGGGCGAGATCCAGCCTCGTTGCACCTGCCCTGACTGGGCCGATCCGTGCAAGCACGCCGCCGCGGTGTGCTACCTCGTGGCTGACGCGCTCGACGCCGACCCGTTCGGGATCTTCCTCCTGCGGGGTCGGACCCGGGTCGAGGTGCTCGCCGGGCTCCGGGCGCGGCGCGCGCAGCCGGCGACCGACCAGGCCCATGACGAGGATCTCGAGCTGGCGACGGCGGCGGACCGAGGTGTGCCCGCGGCCGACGCCTGGCGGGGGAGCCTCGAGGCGATCTCGGGCGGTGCAGGCGCTCCGAGCGAGGCGGGCGGGGTCGCCGTGCTGCCCCTCGTGCCGCTCCCACCGAGCCGCCCGGGCCGCCCACCCATGTTGATCGGGGAGCCACCGGCTGGCGCGGTCGTCGACCCGGCCGGCCTCCGCGCCGTGGCGGCCGACGCGGCGGCGCGGGCACTGCACCTGGCGTCGGGCGGCACCGACCACGGCCTGGACCTCACGCCCGACGCGGACCTGGCGAGACGTGCCGCCGCGCTGGTGGGCCCGTCCGCAGGGGAGGGCGTCGACCTGGCAACGCTCGCGGCCCGGGCGAACCTGCCGCCCCGCCAGCTGCTCCGCCGGGCTCTGGCGTGGCAGGCCGGAGGGGTTCCGGCGCTGGGCGTGCTCGACGAGCAGTGGGACCCCGGCGCACGCGCGATGGCAGAGGGCCGGCGGCTGCTCGGGGGCGAGGCGTCCGTCCGGCGCAACCGTGCGACCGCCGGCGAACGCCAGGTGCGCCTCGGCCGCGACGGGTGCTGGTACCCCTATCGCCGGGCATCGGACGGTGGCTGGGACCCCGACGGCCCTGGAGTGCCCGCCGCCACCGGAGAAGTCGGCGCGCAGGACGGTTCGGAGAACCGCGGGAGCGATGGGGAAGAAGAGGACCTGGACGTCGAGTGATGCCGGGCTCACCGAGGCTCCACCGAGGTGGGTGCGGCGATCCCGCCTCGGATCTCAACCGGGTAGCTCCTCCGGTGATCCACTCTCGCTGACCGGATCGAGGGCGCGATCCGGCGCCTCGAGACCGAGGTGACGACGCACTCGGTCGGCGAGGGCGGCCGGGATGACGGTGTCGGGGTCGTGGTCGCCGAGCGACGTCGTCGCGCCGACGAGGGCCTGGTACAGAGGCGGGCAGGTGGCACAGCCGACGAGATGGGCCTCGAGCGCGGCACGCTCGGGGTCTTCGAGCTCGCCGTCGATGTAGCTCGACACCTGCTCGCGGGCTTCCCAGCAGCTGAGTGGGATGCCGGCGTTCGCCGTCCGCCGTTCCTCTTGTCGTGACAAGGCGCTCACGAGCATCATCCTTCCTCGCCGGATCCGCTGCTTGGCCGCTGGGAGCGAGACGCCCAGGACGTCTGCGACCTCGGCTGCCGTAAAGCCCTCCGCGTCGTGGAGCACGACTGCGCTTCGGTAGTGAGAGGGCAGGCGGACGAGCGCGTCCCGAAGCTCCGCCGCTGACTCGGCGCGCTCCACGACCACCTCGGCGTCGACGCTGTATGCATCGTCGCGCCATCGGGCTTCCACGTCCGCCTCGCTGAGCTCGTGGGCGTGGTGACGGGCCCGATCGACCGCCAGGTGGTAGAGGATCCGATGGAGCCAGGTGCGCAGCGACGCCTCGCCCCGGTACTGCGACGCCCGCTCGAGCGCACGGACCACGGTATCGCCGACAAGGTCTTCGGCGTCAGCGTCGTTGGCCGTGATCGAGCGGGCATAGCGGTACAGGTCGGCGAGCTCGGCCGCCACCCCGCGGGCGACGTCCCCGCTTCGGTCTTCGGTGGCCCGGACGTTCGCCATCCACCCAGTCTTTCGCGTGCGGTCCACCGCCCCCCGCCCGAGAGAGGCGGCGCTGCGGACGAACCGAGACTCAGACCGACCCGTCCGCGCGACGTCCTGTGGAGCTCGAGGTCGGCGTCAGGCGGCCCGGTGCACGTGGAAGACCCGGTGCGCGCCGGTCGCGGTGTCGCCGGTCGCGGTGTCGCCGGTCGAGATGGTCTTGATGCCGAGAAGCTGGTAGAGGGGGCAGTACCCGCCCGCGGCCGTCGCGGCCATGACCGCGGCGACGACCAGCAGCACGATTCCCCCGGCCGTCGAGAAGCCGAGAACGCCGCTTCCGGCGACCGCGGCGGCTGCCACGAGAAGCCGGAGGCTCCGGTCGATCCTTCCCATGTTCTTCTTCATCGCTCGCTCCTTTGATCGAGTTCCGAACTACGCCTGATCGAGTTCCGAACTACGCCTCACAGACGCACGAGCAGCCGGGATCGATACAGGCCCTCTTCAGGTCGGGCACCCAGGGCGTCTGACGATCGTTCTCCCGCTCGCGGCCCATCCGAACAGCGCGGCTCATCCGAACAGCGCCACACGAGCAGACCGGGGCGCCTTCACGAGCAGCGGGGTGGCCAGCACCGTTGCAGCCACGACCCCGCCGAGCACGGCGAAGCCGAAGCCGAGGTGGGCGTCGGAGCCGGCCACGAGCAGACTGACCGTCAACGGCCCCAACGCCTGGCCGCCGGTCGAGCCGATCCCCCACACCAGCGCGTTGCCGGTCGTCGAGGATTCTTTCGGCACGTAGTCGGCCACCAAGGAGAGCAAGAGCGGGAAGCCGCTGAAGGTGAAAAGCCCGAACACCCCGAGCGCGACGAGTGCGCTCGCGCCGTCGCCGGAGGTCGAGAGGAAGAAGAAGATCCCTCCGGCAGATCCGACGCTGTCGAGCGCAAGCACGAGGCGCTTGTCGAAGCGGTCGGCCAGGAGCCCGAAGATCGGTTGGCCGACGATCCCGCCCGCGTACATCACCGTCACGGTGAACCCGAGCGTGGTGGAGACCCCGGCATGGCGCACGGCGGTGAGGTAGATGGGAACCCAGGAGACGACACCGATGAAGCCGAGCGAGCGAAAGAACGAGATCGCGGTGAGCGCGACGACGCTCCGGCTGAGCAGCGGTCGCAGCGAGCCAGGCCGGCTGTGCGTGCGGGGACGCCGAGTGAGCGCCGAGCCCGCGCCCGCGCTCCCAGTCGCGAAGGGTGCAGGAGCCCGACCCCCCTCCGGCTGATTCGGGCGGGGCTCGGTCACCTGCTCGGGGAGCCCGGCGAGGACGATCCCCGCCGCGAGCAGGCTGAGGCCCCCGAAGATCGCCGCCGTGGCGGGCTTGGTGATCCCGAGGGCGGCGATGAGGAAGAAGAGAGCCGGGTAGAGCGCACGTCCGAGGCTGCCGAAGGCGCCGTTGACGCCGAGCGCCCTGCCCCGGGCACCTTTTGCGAACGCGAGCTGGAGGATCGAACCGCCCAGCGGGTGGTAGAAGGAGCTGCCGACGCCGGCGACGAGCGCGGCAGCGACGACGAGCGCGTCGCTCCCGGCACCGCGCAGCGAGAAGGCGGCGTAGAAGCCGAGGAGGGACAGTCCGAGCGCGGCGATCCCGATCGCGATCATCGTCGTGCGCCGGCCGACCCTGTCGGCGAAGAGCCCGACCACGACGCCGAAGCCGGCCGAGGTGACGTAGAAGATCGTCAGCATGACCGTCACCATGACCGTCGAGGTGTGGCGTCCCTGGGCGAGGAGGTCGCCGACCACCGGGACGAAGAAGACGACGCCGTCGTTCACGAAGTGGGCGAACGACGTCACTTCGAGGAGGCGAGCTGGTCGCGGCGCGCCCGGCGCGCCCGCGCCGGCACCGGGCACGTGACCCGGTGCCGGCTGGCTCGCCGATGAACGTTCGGTTGAACGTTCGGTTGTCTCAGGCGGCATCGGCCGCAGCGTCGATGGGCGTCGCGGAATGCGTCACCGGGACGCGCATCGGCGCGGGTGCCGCCGAGGTGGGGACGACCACCTCGAGCACCCCTTGGTCGTAGTGAGCTCGGATCGCTGCGGGATCCGTCCCTTCGGGCAGGTTCAGGCAGCGCTCGAAGCGCCCGTAGGAGCCCTCACGGTAGCGGGTGGTCTCGCTCGTTCCCTCGGCTCCCCGGCGGCGCTCGCCGGAGATCGTGAGCACGTCGGCGTCGACGCGCACCTCGAGGTCGCGCTCGGGATCGACGCCGGGCACGTCGAAGCGGAGAACCGTCTCCCCCTCACGCTCTGCGACCTCGCACGCGGGAACGAAGCGTGCGGCGCCGCCCGTCGAGCGCTCGGCGAGCCCGAGCCATCGCTCGACGTCCTCGACGAAACCGTCGAGATCCCGGACTGGCTGCCATCTGATCAGTGAAGCCATGGTCGTCCTCCTTCCCCTGGGCGCTTGCGTGCGTCCACTCTGGGTGTTCGACATCTCCATAGATGCACGAGCGGGTCAGATGGCGCGCCGTTCCGATGCAACCC
>JAJZMD010000118.1 GCA_021803085.1 Actinomycetes bacterium | reverse complement strand
GTGTCGTTGCTGTGGTGGCCGCGCTGTGGTGAGTGCCGCGCCTGTCTGTCCGGCCACTCCGAACGCTGCGCGCTCGGGCGCGTGGAGGCGACGACGGGCGGCCTGCTCGATGGCACCTCGCGTCTGTCGCGCGATGGAGCACCGGTTCACCACCTGCTCGGCGTCTCGTGCTTCGCCGAGCGCTGCGTGATTCCCGAGCGTTCCGTGGTCCGGCTTCCCGAAGGCGTCCCCTGCCCGGTGGCCGCCATCGGTGGTTGCGCGGTGGGCACCGGCGTCGGCGCAGTGCGCAATGCGCTCGACAGCCCGGCGGGCCGCTCGCTGGTGGTTGTGGGTGCTGGCGGCGTTGGCTGTGCAGCGGTGATGGGCGCGGTCGTTGCCGGTGCCTTCCCGATCATTGCCATCGATCCCAACCCCGGCGCCCTGGATCTCGCGCGTTCGCTCGGAGCGACCCACACGGTGCTCGCCGAGGGCGACGTCGACGCCGCGATCCGCGAGCACTGCCCCGACGGCGCCGACTGCGCGATCGAGGCGGTCGGGCGACCTGAGACGCTGCGTCTTGCCTTCGGGGCGCTCCGCCCCGGCGGCACGCTCGCCGCGGTCGGCCTCGGAACGGTCGGCGAGCAGTTCTCCTTGCCGACCAACGAGCTTGTCCAACAAGAAAAGCGGGTCGTCGGCAGCCCGTATGGATCGGCCAGCCCGCCGCTCGAGCTGGCGCGCATCTTCTCGCTCTACCGTTCCGGGCAGCTTGCGCTCGATCGCTTGATCGGCGCGACGTTTGGCCTTGCGGACGTGAACGCAGCATTCGCCCAGCTCGTCGCCGGCGGCGCCGGGCGGAGCGTGATCCTCCCGGGGGTCTGACGCGATGGAGTCCGGGCCGGCCCCAGGCAAGCGCGACGCCGATCTTGATGGGCTCGAGCACTTCGCCCGCTACCCGAGCCTGTCAGGGCGGGTGGTGGCGGTCACCGGCGGCGCCACCGGAATCGGCGCATCGATCATCGCCCATTTCTGCGCCCAGGGATCGGCCGTCCCCTCATCGACGTCGCAGCGGCCGAGGCCCGCCAGCGGTGCGACGACCTCGCACGCCGCGGCCTTCCTGCCCCGCTTGCCCTCATCGCCGACGTCCGCGACATCACCGCGCCGCGCGATGCGCTCAGGCGCGTCGAGGCCGCCCTCGGTCCCATCGCCGTGCTCGTCAACAACGCCGCCGACGACCGGCGGATGCCGAGCAGCGAGGTGTCGGTGAGCGACTGGGACGATGCCGTGGTCGCCAATCTCCGGCCGCACTTCTTCGCCGCACAGGCGGTTGCGCCCGCCATGGCTGCCAACGGCGGCGGCTCGATCATCAACCTCGGATCGGTGAGCGCGCACACGAACTTCGTCCACCTCGCCGCCTACCTTGCCTCCAAGGCCGGCATCGAGGGACTGACGCGCACTTTGGCCCGCGAGCTCGGCCGCGCGGGAATCAGCGTGAACTGCGTCATTCCCGGTTGGATCATGACCGAGCGCCAACGCGGCGGCCTCGTGACCGCCGAGGTGCTCGCCGCCCTCGACGCAGCCCAGAGCCTCACGATTCGGCTCGCGCCCGCTGACGTCGCCCGACTCGTGCTCTGGCTCGCCGCCGAGCACAGTCGCGGAGCGACGGGCCAAGGATGGGTAGTCGGCGCCGGCTGGATGTGACAGCCTCGCCCGAAAGCCGGTCTCCAGGCCCATCAGTCCACGTCGAGGCTGTTCAGCAAGCCCTTGTGGAGCGCAGCGGCCTCGAGCTCGCGACCCCGCCGGCAAGCTGGATCATCGAGGCCAGGCTCGAAGTGACACTGCCGGTCGAGTCTGGGCAACGCTGCAGCGATCACGCTCGCGCCATGATGCACGTCCCCGGTCGCCGATACCCCGAGCAAGCGGGAGCTTTCCGGGGGAGCCGTCCGAGACCCGCTCCGAGGCCCGCCAGGCGGATCACGGCGACCTCGTTCGGGAAGATCCCGACGACGCGGCATCTGCGCTGCAGCTCCTTGTTCAGGCGCTCCAAGGGATTGGAGCGCTGCACCTGGCGCCAATGAGCCCGGGGGAGCGCGGAGAAGGCGAGCACCTCCTCGCTTCCGGTGAGCGGGCGCGGGACGCGGGTAGCGAGCGGGGGAAGGCGACGGCATTGGTCAGCGACGGTGAGGGCCCGTGCCCGTCAAAGACAGGCACGGGCCCTGGAGTCCGCGGTTGCCCGCTGCGAGCTACGACCCAATCGGCGTGGCTCCGCTGGTTGCGTAGTAGCTCACGCAGTCGCCCTGGTTCTTGAAGGCTGTCCCGTCAGGCTCGTGCATCGAGCTCCACCCACCGTTTTTGCACTGTGCTCCCGTAGCAGCTGCAGTCTCCGCCACGCTGACGTCGCCGAGAGCCGCCCCGCAGTCCGATGTGTTGTTCGTGGCAGCTGCGAAGGTGAGGGTCGTTGAGTCACTTGCGGCGACGAACGAGTAGGTCTGAGATGTCCAAACCATGTCGTTGTTCGAATAGCCCGAAGTGTCGGCCGAGTAGGACTTTGACGGCGTGTCCGCCGCAGATACCGACAGGGTCTTGATCGAAGGCCCACAGTGTGGGTTGCCGGACAGTTCGAAACGAACGACGTACGTTGCATTGACATCGGTGGCGAAGGTCTGCGTGAGCACCCCAACGGCGGTCGGATTCTGCTGATTCTGCCCGGCGGTGCCGTTCATGTCGATGCTGTTCCCTCCGCCAGGAGGTGCCTGCCAATAGCCCTGGATCCAATCCACGCTTCCGCTCGTAACGGTCCAGCCCGTCATTGCAGTGGCGTTGCCAAGCTCGGGCGAGAGCGTTTCGAAGCCTGCGCCTTCGTAGCTGGCCGTATAGCTGCCGCCCGTGAAGTTGCCGTTTTGGAAGGCGGTCGCTGCAGCCGCCGGACCC
>JAJZMD010000115.1 GCA_021803085.1 Actinomycetes bacterium | reverse complement strand
CTCGTGTGCGGTCGCTCGACTCGGCGACCAGAGGCAAGACGGCTCTCCCGACGGAGGCGTAGGAGCCGCAGGAGGCTCCCGAACGGCCTTCGGGGGCTTCTGCGACCTCCCGACCGACCTCCCGACTGGTCGATGACCAGGGAGACGACAATGTCGTCATGACGCATCCCATCTCGGTCCGCTTTCGCGACGAACGCGTCGCCGAGCGCCTCAAGACCGATGCCGACGTGCGCGCCACCCCGACTTCCGCGCTCGCCGAGGAGCTGATCGACGAAGGCTTGCGGACGCGTCGGCACCCGCTCGTCAGCTTCCGGGACGGTGCTGCTGGTCGCCGGGTGGCCCGCATCGGCGGCTCCGACATCTGGGAGGTCGTCGGCGGCATCGTCGGCGGAGACGTGCCGGTCACCGAGCGGGTGAGGCGGGCGATCAAGCTGTTCGGGCTCACGAACGCGCAGGTCGATGCCGTGCCCGGCGACTCCGCCGAGTTCGCCGATGAGGTCGATGACGAGATCGCAGCCAACGAGCGCGTCGCGAAGGAGGCCGAAGCCCTGTGGAGGCGCCGGCAGGATCTGCTGGCCCGGTGAGGCCAGCTGCTCGACGCGCAGCACCCCGGCCTCGCGGTGAGCCGGCTGCACCGCGCCGGCTACGACGTGATCGCTGCAGCCGACGACCCCGTCCTGGTAACGCTTGCCGATGAGGAGCTGCTCGGTGTCGCCGTAGGCGAAGGCCGCGCGATCGCGACCGGGAACGCCAGGGACTTCGATCGGATAATGCGAGCCTCGGCAGTGGCCGGAGAGCACCACGCCGGGGTCATCTTCGTTTCGCCCTGCCGCTTCCACCGAGGCAGCAGCGCCCACCCAACAAGTCTCGTTGCTGTCCTTGAAGCAACCCTCAGTGACCCTCCTCGACAAGCCCAGGACTGGATCAGATGGCTCGCCTGAGCGATGCAGCGGATGCGAGCATGCGAACCGGCTCGTATGCTCGCCCCACCTCACCCAAGATCTGTCAGCTCCCTACGGCGCGAGGCTGATTCAACTCGCCATCACGGGTCCGCCACCTTTGCACCCCACGTGTCTTTATCCCGAGACTCGAGATGACCTCGCGCTGCCCGCCACCCTCAAGGGCACGCCCAAGACGCATATTCCCAAGCGACAACAGCACCAGGGGCTACGCCACATCTGAACCTGGGCAAATGACGTGAGGTCTTCACGTTTGGGCCTGACCTGCGCGTTCGTGGTCTGATCGAGCGGTCACCCGCGGGCTAAGCGGCCGCCAACCACGCGCTGTCCACAGGCCGCGGCTCGGTCAGCGGCGACGTGGTGTGCGGGGATCTGCCTCGATGATCGACGGCCCGAGTGCTTCGAGCTCGCGTACAAGGCCACGCAGCCGTCGCTCGTTGGCGATAAAGCTCTGGTACTCCTCAGCCTGCTCGGCGCTCAGCATCTTCGAGACGGTCTTGGCCGCCACCTTGCGGGTCCAGTACCAGTACGGACCGTGCAGCTGCGGTGGCTCGTCGTGGCAGTGGCAACCAGCGTGGGTGCAGGTGAGGCGGCGAGGGTTCAGGCTTCCCGGGAGCACAAAGCCCACCTCAGCCAGCTCTGCGGCGATGCGGGCCTGCTCGGCGTAGTGCTCGGGACCGATCTGCACGCCAGAGCCTCCCATGGGGATCCACCACGTGGGACGTGTCCCCAGCCTCCCACAATCCGAACCTCGAGCCGTTGGTCGAGGGGCCGGCGATCAGCCTGGCCTCTCGGCACGCGAAGGTCCGCCGTGATGGCTACGTCAGGTGAGGGGACACTCCGGGTTCGCGGTGCTCATGCGACCCGGACCTTCGTTGAGCCCATCGCCGTCGGATGGGGAACCGGCTCGCCATGCTCCCGCAAAGACTGGATGTGCAGAGGGATCGCTTCGGCGATGAGCTTCTCGACCTCGTCGCGGGAGCGGCCAGCCGCCACGCAACCGGGAAGATCGGGCACATACGCACCCCAGGCGTCGCCTTCCTGCTCGATCACGACGACGTACTCAGTCACCATTCTGCCTTCCCGACCTGCCGGCCTGCCGCCAGATCGATCCAAGCGTACCCTTCGGCACTTCATCACTCGGATTGCCTGCAACGGTAACGGTCCCGGGCCGGTGCGGATGACGGAACTGGCGGTGAGAGCCGACCTTCGAGGCGCCAGCCGTCACGCTCCAGGGTGCGGATGACGTCTCGTACCTTCACGCGCCGAGAGTACGAGAGCGATGTGACAGCCATGATGATCACGCCGAGCAGTCGCCCTCATGGCGTGATCACTGCCCTCAGAGTTCGCGCCGTGGAAGGTCCGACGCGACGAAGACGCTGGTAGCGGGCTCGGCGTCCCCGGCCTCCCACAATACGAACCACGAGCCGTTGGTCGAGGGGCCGGTGATCAGCCTGGCGGCTCGGCACACGAAGGCCCGCCGTGCGGGGTACTCGGCGTGAGGGGGATCCACCGGGTCGCCACCACGGTCGCCAGCACCCCTGCCAGCATGGTCGCCAGTCCTGAACGGAGCACCCTCTCGGTGCCGAAAGCGCAGCGTGTCGCTGCTCCACCCCCGCCAGTCGCGAACCCCGACTCCTTGGGATTGTTCTCATGACTGCTTCTTCTCTGCGGCCGAGGGCCGCCGACGGGCTCGTGATGGCGGTGGCGCACCGGCTGACCGAACGGGACCGGTCCATCTTGACCATGCTCTACCGCCATCGGGTCTTCGCGACCGACCAGCTGGCCGAGATGTACTTCGACAACCTGAACACCGCCCAGCACCGGCTGACCACGCTGTACAAGCTCCGGCTCGTGGACCGCTTCCAGCCGCTCGACCACCGCTACGCCAGCCTCCCCTACCACTACGTGCTCGACCAGCTCGGCGCCATGGTGGTCGCCGCCGAGCGGGGCGA
>JAJZMD010000007.1 GCA_021803085.1 Actinomycetes bacterium | reverse complement strand
CCGTCCGGGCGCCGTCACCGGACCGGTGGCGAGCTGGCCGGGCGCGCCCGGCGGCCATTGGTCTCCATGAAGAACTGGGCGGCCGCCTGGCGCAGGCTCGTCGACCAGGTCGGATAGGCATGCACCGCCTGGGCGAGGCGGCCGGTGAACATGGCGGTGCGCATGGCGAGGGCGACTTCATGGATCATCTCGCCGGCTCGGGGCGCGACGATCGTCGCGCCGAGGAGGCGACCGCCCCCGGTCCCACGCAGCAGGGGCCGGGGCCCGGCGATCAGCTTCACGAACCCCTCGGTCCTCCCGGCGGCGATCGCCCGGTCGACCTCCGACATGGGAACGAACGCGACCCTGCCTCCGGCCTCGACAGCCTCGGCTTCGGTGAGCCCGACCCGGGCGATCTCGGGGTCACAGAACGTCACCCACGGGATCGACGAGGTGTCGAACGCCCGGCGCCCGAATCGACCAAGCCGGGCGGTGGCGTTGCGGACCGCAAGGCGCCCCATCTCGTCCGCGGCGTGGGTGAACAGCAGTCGGCCGGTCACATCCCCGACGGCGTACACGCCGGTGGCGCTGGTGGCGAGGAACCGGTCGGCGCGCACGAAGCCCCGCTCGTCGAGCTCGATACCGCCAGCCTCGGCGTCGAGACCCGCGGTGGCCGGCCGCCGCCCGACCGCCACCAGCAGCATCTCGGCGCAGATGCTCGACCCGTCCGAGCGCTCCAGGCGGATCGCCCCGCCGAGGTCCGCCTGTTCGACGCGTTCCACGCTGGCGCCGAGGTGCACGCCGATCCCCTCGGCGGCGAAGACGCCGGCCAGCACGGCGCTCGCCTCGGGTTCCTCGCGGGGAAGAAGCCGGTCCTCACCCTCGACGACCTGTACCTTCGATCCGAAGCGCCGGAAGGCCTGTGCGAGCTCGCAGCCGATGGCCCCGCCGCCGAGGATGGCGATCGATCCGGGCAGCTCCTCGAGATCGAAGACCGTCTCGTTGGTGAGGAAGTCGACCGCGTCGAGCCCAGTGATCGGCGGTACGGCAGGGCGGGAGCCGGTGGCGACGACCACCACCTTGGCCCGGATCGACTGGCCGTCGACCGATAGGGCCCGGGGCCCGGAGAAGCGTGCCCAGCCCTCCACGACTTCGACGCCCTCGCGCCTCAGCACGCCTGCGTCCTCGGTGGCGGCGACCTGACTGACGACAGCGCGCATCCTGGCGGCAGCCTCGGGGAACGGCAGCCCTTCGGCGGCGGCCTCGATGAGCGTCTTGGAGGGCACGCAGCCGGTGAAGGTGCAGTCGCCGCCGAGCGCGCCGTCCGAGACGAGCACGGTGCGAAGCCCGTGGCGGGCCCCGGCCCGGGCAGCCGCCAGCCCGCCGGCACCGCCGCCGATGACGGCGAGGTCGTAGGGCCCCACGACCCGGGCGCGCTCGGCGCCCGGGCGACCCGTCATGTCCTGGGTACTGCTGCCTCCTCCAGGTCCCGTGGTGGCGGCGGTTGCGGGAGCAGGCGGCCCCGCGTCAGGCACCGTGGTCGCCGTGATCGGACGCGTCGCCTCGGGCGAGCTGCTCGCCGAAGTGTCGCAGCCGCTCGATCGCCCGAGGGTCGACGGTCCGGTCCTGTTCGCCCAGCGCCGCCTTGATCTCCCGGTAGACCTCGGCTTCAAGGCCGCAGCGGCGGCAGTCCTCGAGATGCTCGGCGACCCGCCGTGCCGCCACCTCGTCGAGTGCACCGTCGAGGTAGGTCTGCAGCACCCGCATCGTCGCCATGCAGCGCATCCGGCTCGCCGTAGCGTTCCACACCTTCATCGCATGCTCCTCTTCGGTGCGAGGCCAGCAGCAGTGAGGCGCTGGCGGATCCGGACCCGGGCACGATGCAGCCGGCTCATGACCGTGCCGACCGGCACCCCGATCGCCTCGGCCGCCTCGGCGTAGGAGAGCCCGTCGATGTCGACGAGCTCGATCACCTGGCGGTGCCGCTCGGGAAGTGACGCCAGGCACTGAGCCACCACAGCGTCGAATTCCGCGCCGACTACCACTTCCTCGGGAGACGCAACACCGCCGCGCGGATCGGTGGCCTCCATGCGCCCGGCCTGGTCCGGGTCGCGCAGCAGCTGCGGCCGGCGCCGCCGGTGCCGCTTGGCCTCGGCGTTGCGCATGATGGTGAACAGCCAGGCCCGGGGATGGGCGCCGTCGAAACGGTCGATCGCCCGGTAGGCGCACAGCAAGGTCTCTTGGACGAGGTCCTCGGCGTCTGCGGTGTTCCGGGTGATCGAGAACGCCACCCGGGCGAGAACCTCCAGCTCGGGCAGCACGTAGCGGGCGAAGGCGTCCTCGGCTTGCTGATGCTCATCGGCCTCGTGCACGTAGGTGGAACCCCCTCACCGGGCTCGGCATTCCAGGGAATGTACGCTGAGGGGAGCGGGTTCCCGGACCGTGGTGAACACGAGAGAGCACCGAGCCCTGTACAGAGGGGTGGAAACCTATCTCGACGGCGAAGCCGACCCGAGTCTCGCCGTCTCAGTCCGGCGGCATCTCGCAGCGTGCTGGGCGTGCAGCGAGGACGCCGAGTGGCTCGTGTTGATCAAGGCGGCGCTCGGCCGAATCGGCGAGCGCCGTCCCCCAGACCTCGCCGTTGCCCGGCTGGCACGGTATGCCTCGACCGTCTCGGACAAGCGGTGACCGGCCCGTCACCGCACCTGGGCAACACCCCGGGCGATGCTTCCCAGCCACACGGTGTCAGCATCCCCACCCCGGCCGAAGCGCCGGTCGGCGCAGTGAGCGGACCGCCGACGACGTTCGACGCCCGCACGGCAGTGCCCGCCATGGACCACGACATCGCACCCGGGAACCCGAAGCGACGCCCGCCGCCGTCGTGGTCCTCTCCGCGCGAGGCGTGTGTGCTGATCGCTCGCGGCCACACCTTCCGCACTGGCGTT
>JAJZMD010000214.1 GCA_021803085.1 Actinomycetes bacterium | reverse complement strand
ACGACGGACGGGTGGTGGCGTTCATCGGGCGGGATGTGAGTGGCTGGGACGGGGCGATGAAGTACCTGAACCCGCCCCGGACCGTGCTGTACGACAAGAGCCGCACACTGTACCGGCCGGCTGTGACACCGCTGAACCAGTCTGCCCAGGTCGTGGTCGTCGAGGGGACACTCGATGCGCTCGCAATCACCTCTCGGGCGGCATCGGCCGGCAAGCTCCCGGAGTACGCCCCCATCACCAGCTCGGGGCTGGCCTACTCCGAGGCCCAGCTTCGCTACATCGCCGGGCTGAGCAGCCGTCCAGTGGTCGTGGCACTCGACGGCGACGCATTCGGCCGGAAGAACAGCGTCAAGGTCGCTGCCGGGCTACTCGCCATCGGCAAGCAGTCGGCGATCACCAACTGGCCCGAAGAGCATGACCCAGCCAGCTACCTGGCCGAGCACGGCGACGCCGGGCTGCTCGCCGTCACCCGGTCTGGCGGCGAGACAGCCCCGCCCGAGGCGGTTCGTCCCCGGCCGAGCCACGCAGTAGTGGCTGCGTATCTGGCAGCGACCGCCCCACGGGGGAAGGTCGCCTCCACCGTGCTCGCCCCGGCGGGCAATCTGACGGGCTCCGCTCAGAGTCGGTATCTGACGGCGGCCGCCGAGGTGCTTGTCACCTATGGCATCGAGTTGGCGAAGCAGCCGAACGGCGTGGACCCGGCGGTGGCCGCCCGACTGCTCAACACGACGATGAAGCACACCCCCGCCCCCAGTGAAGCCGCCTGGCGGTACGAGCTGGTCCGCCAGTGCGCCCGGCAGGGTCATCTGGCCGTTGCTGCTCAACTCCAAGTCCTCGCCCCCACCCCGACCCCCGCCCCAGCCTCAGCTCCAGAAGTCGGTCTGACCCCCGCCCTCGCCTAGCCCCGGTTCTGCCGGTCCTCTCCGAGGACCGTGTTGCGCGTCGTTGTCGTGATGGCGTCCTGGGGCTGCGCCCCCGCACAACCGGCGGCGGCTGCGCCTGTCGCTTCGCTCCTGGGCCTAGGTCTGTGGCCGGCGGGCGGCGCCCCCATCAGTTGACAAAGTTTGTCATTTGTTTGACAGCCGTTGTCAACTTTGGGTAACCTTGCGACATGGCCGGACTCACCAACACTCCCTGGATCGAGCGTGTCGAGGCGGTTTGGGCGCACGCTCAAGAGCTGCACCCCGACCTGCCCGACGCTCGCATCGCCGTGGGCTCGCTGCATCGCTCACCCCGGCGCTGGGGCCATTGGCTACCTGGCGCCCACGAGCTGTACGTAGCCGCCGCCCTAGAGGCCGAGCCGGCCGAGCACGTCGTCGGCGTCATCCTGCACGAGGCGGCGCACGCACTGGGCGAGGCGCGAGGGATCACCACGACCAGTCGCCAGGGTCGGTACCACTCCAACCGGTTCGCTGGCCTGGCTGCCGAGGTCGGGCTGTGCCCGTCCGATGGCCGGCCCGATGGCCTGGGTTGGGACCGGCTCTCGCCCCCGGCTCTTGTCGCCTGGACGGACGTGATCGAGCAACTAGAGGAAGCTCGTCTGGCCTAGCTGGACGGTCGGCGGAGAGACGCCCCGATGGCGGCGGCCACGTCCCGGTCTCGCTGTTCGAGGACGTGGCTGTAAACCCGAAGGGTGATGGAGGGGTCCCGGTGGCCGAGCCGCCCGGCGACGGTGACGACATCGGCCCCAGAGGCGATGCCTTGGGTAGCCGAGAAGTGCCGGAGTGCGTGCAGGTGGGTCTTAACGCCTGCCCGTTTGGACGCCCGAGTGAAGAAGTGGGTGACCACATCTGGCCGGGTTGGTTCGGCCCCGACGGGGCTCGGGGAGAAGATGAACCCATCGGGCTCGGGGGTGAGGCGGAGCTGCCGGGCGAGGTCGTCGACCGAGTCCCGCTGCGCCTGGAAGGTCTCGACCGCCAAGTCGTCGAGCCCGATGCGGCGGGTCTGGTGGGTCTTGGTCGACTTCTCGGCCCAGCCGCCGCCGGTTGTCTCGTAGACGGAGCGGGCCACCGTGAGGGTGTGGGCGTCCCAGTCGAGATCGGTCCACCGGAGCGCACACAGTTCGCCTCGCCGGCACCCGGTCATGGCGGCGATGAGCAGCATCCGGGCGAGGTTGGGGTCGATCTTCTCGGCCACCTGGATGATGGCCAGCACCTCATCTGGTGAGGGGGTCTCGATCTGCGCCTGATGCACCGGCGGCGGGCTGGCTCGCCTGGCGACGTTCCTCTCCACGAGGTCCCACCGCTCGGCCTGATGGAGCGCGGCACCGATCAGGGCGTGGACCCGCCGGACGGTCGTGGGGGCCTTCCCCTCGGCGGTGAGCGATGCGTAGAGCTTGTCGAGATCGCTAGCTCGGAGCTTGTCGAGCCGGATGGAACCGATGGCGGGATTGACCACCCGGCCAGCGATGTCACGATACTTCCGCAGGGTCGTGGGGGAGCGACCCATCGTCTCGCAGTGCTCCAGCCACCGGTCGAGGAGCTGTTCGACGGTGGTTGTGGTCATGGCCAACCGGCCGGCGCTGGCCTCGGCGACCATCTTGGCCAGCTCCCGGTCAGCCAGGCGGGAGCCCGATCCCGGCTTGGCGTTGGGGTTGCCGCCGGTGGTGTCGAGCGTGCGGGTCACCTGGATCGGCGTCCCGTCGGGCTTCTTCCCCACGTAGACCCGCAGCTTCCAGACCCCCGGCCGCCGTTCCGTCTTGGTGCCTCGCATGGACTGGTTCTAGTCCAAAACTAGTCCGGGCCGCCACCCCCGGCTTTAGTCTCAGAGGAAACACCCCGTCTGACCTGGCTTTTTCGGTGGGCCGTCCGGGTCTCGATCCCGGCACCTTGGGATTAAAAGTCCCCTGCTCTTCCCGATGAGCTAACGGCCCAAGACGAGAACCTAACCGACGGACCGAGGTCAGGGCCGACGCCAGCGAGCCG
>JAJZMD010000092.1 GCA_021803085.1 Actinomycetes bacterium | reverse complement strand
AGCCAAATGCCTCGGCGAGGTCGAGCAGCGCCCCGAGCGCGAGGCGTCCCCGGTGGTGCCGGAGGAGCTCGCCGAGCCCCTGGCGCAGCCCCGCATGGGATGAAGCGACGGCGGGAGCCAGCGGAAGCCGTACACGGCGGCCGGTTCGGGCCTCCAGGGCGGCGAGGATCTGCTCGGCTTCGTCGTGGCGGCCCCGGGTGACGAGCCACCGGGGTGACTCGGGGATCCGCCGGCGGAAGACCAGCACCACCAGGGCGACGAGGCCGCCGAAGACGAACAGGTAGCGCCAGGAGGTGGCAGCCCCGACGGCGAAGGTGTCGAGGACCAGGTAGGCGAGCAGCCCGGCGAGGATCGCGCCGGCGGGCCAGAAGTTCATGACGACGGCGTTGGCCTTGCCGCGGACCCGGGCGGGGATCAGCTCGGCGATCGCCGCGTTGACGATGGCGTACTCGGCGCCGACCCCGAGCGCAGCCAGGAAGCGCAGCACGTAGACGGCGCCGAGGTCCGGGCTGAGCCCGGTGAGCACCGTGAACCCGGCGTACCACAGCAGCGTCGCGACGAACAGGCGCCGGCGACCGAAGCGGTCGGCGAGGCGCCCACCGGCCAGGGCGCCGACGAGGATCCCCCCGAGCCACACCGCCAGGATGGCGTCGCGCTCGAACACGCTGGCGCCGAAGTGGTCGCCGAGCGGCCCGACGGCGTTGGAGAACATCTGCACCTCGAACGAGTCAAACAGCCACCCGGCACCGAGCGCGACGAGGATGGTCGTGTGCAGGGGGCTCCATCGCAGCCGGTCGAGGCGCGCACCGACCTCGGCTTGGGTGAGCGGTCTCGTCACCGGTGTCTCCTCCTTGGGGGATGCAACGGGAGTGTCGTGCGTGCGCGGCGGGTCATCGGGCCTCGTCGGGGACGGGGGCCCGGTCGGACCTCGCCGCTTCCGGCCGGGTGCGCTCGATCTGGGGCCGAGGTGCGGCGACGCCCGGGTCTCCCCAGCCAGAGACCGCCGGCCTCGTGGATCTCTGACGCCGCTGTCGGCGTCGGGTCCGCCTCAATGGCCGCTTCCAGGGCGGCCCGGCGCGGTAGAGGCGGCAGATCTTCTCGGGTGCGACACCGAAGAAGTAGCAGGCCTTCAGCGCCTGCATGAAGACGATCATCGACCAGGTGCCGTGGGCGACGAAGCGGCGGGACGACGCCGTCGAGGTGGCACGAAGTACGACGAGGCGGCCGCGGCGGGCGAGGCGCCGGGAGAGCTCGAGGTCCTCCATGATGGCGATCTCAGGGAACCCGCCGAGCATCTCGAAGGCGTCGCGTCGCACGAACATCGCCTGGTCGCCGAAGACCTGGTGGAGGTGACGGGCCCGCTTGGTCGAGCTCCAGGCGAGGTAGCCGAGACCGACGCTGCGGCGGTCGAACCGCAGCGACAGGCCGCCGCCCACGACGGCGGGATCTGCGAGCGCGGCGCGAACCTGGTCGAGGGCTTTGGGGTCGATGCGGCAGTCCGCGTGGACGAACCACAGCACCGGGGCCGTGGTGGCCGACGCGCCGGCGTTCATCTGGACGGCCCGCCCGGGGGGGCTGTGGAGCACCCGGGCGTGGCAGGCGGCGAGTGTTGCCGTGGCATCGGAGGAGCCGCCGTCGACGACGACCAGCTCGCAATCGGGGAAGTCGCGGCGCAGCTGTCGGAGCGCGGCGACGATCCCCTCCGCTTCGTTCAGCGTCGGCACGACGATGGCGACCGGGAGAGGATCGCCTGGGCGGCAGTGAGAAGAGGACGCGCCGCCGGTGATGGTCGGCTCCCGGTTAGCCATGGAGCTGCCTCCTGGCGACACGGCGACCGGGCCGCCGAGCAGCGGGCGAAGCGCTGATGGCAGGGTCGGCTCGGCGGCCAGCGCCACGGCGTCCTCGGGGGTGTCGAGGTCGCGCAGGACCTCGAGCAGGCGGCACCGCAGTCCGTCCGCCTCGACCCGGGCCACGGTGGCGGCCAGGACGTCCGGCCCGCCCCACAGCTGCGGGGCGATGTCGAACAGCGACGGCATGGGCCGGTTCATTCCGGCGAGGTAGTAGCCGCCGTCGTAGGCCGGGCCGAGCACCACGTCGTCTCCGCCGGCGAGCGCCGCGAAGGCGTCGCGTAGATGGCGCGCTCCAAGCAGCGGGATGTCGGTGCCGACGACGGCGAGCAGTCCTTGATGGACGGCGTACACATCGGTGACCGCAGCAGCGAGGCGCTCGCCGAGGTGTACGCCGCACTGGGGGACCAGCTCGACGCCACGAGGAACGAGGCCGGCGAGCTCATCCCGGGCATCGGACGGGTCGAAGGCGACGACCGTCGCGCGAGGCGCGACCGAGGTCGCGACTGCGACGGCGCGGGTGATGAGCGCACTTTGCAGGGACGCACACCGGTCGTCGCCGAGCATCGGGGCGAGGCGCGTCTTGACCAGACCGGGACGGGGCGCCTTGGCCATCACGAGGACGGCTCGCTCATCGGTCACGGGTCCACCCGGTGGACCGTGCCGACAGGGGCCAGGTCGTCGGCTGACAGCTGCGGCAGGGCGGCGGCGACCAGCGAGGCGAAGCGATCGCCGCTCCGGGCGACCCTGGCGAGGAGCGCCTCCAGCGCCTCGGGCTCGTCCGCCACGCCGTTCGCGTAGTCGGTGACGAACCCGACCAGCACGTAGGGAAGCCCGGCTTCGCCGGCCAGCACCGCCTCGGGACCGGCCGTCTGGCTCACCGCGCCCACCCCGACCCGGGCCAAGGCGGTGATCTCAGCTCGGGTGTTGAAACGCGGGCCGTCGACATGGCCGTAGACGCCGCCGTCCACCAGCGGCGCGTCGAGACCCTCCCCGGCGCGCACGAGCGCCCGGCGCAGCGGCCCGCTGAATGGCCGGTCGAAGATCCAATGCCCCCGACCGGCCGCCCCGGCCTCGT
>JAJZMD010000252.1 GCA_021803085.1 Actinomycetes bacterium | reverse complement strand
TCGGCATCATTCGCCACACCACCTACCGCACAGTCAACATCGCGGCCGCAACCCGTCAGCTCGCCCGCCAGCCGGACCTCGCGCTCGATCTGCTCGGGATCCCGCCCCTACTTTGCAAATGACCGTGCCGGTGAGGGTGATCCGGTGCGACGCCTGGAGGAGCCGGTCCAAGATGGCCTCGAATGGGTCTGATGGCCTGAAGTGGCCCCAACATGGACCGCGCCCGCCGGGCCCGCCGCCAAGACCCAGCAGCAGCGGTCGCGCCGGAGACGAGCGTGGCGACCAGCAGTGCGCCGAGGACGGCCACGGGCACAAACAGGTGGAAGCCCACACCCGCGATCGGCGCCCTGCACACCGCTGGCTGGACATGATCGGCGGGCACAACAGGCCACCACGCCCAGTAGCACTGCCCCATGGTGTCCAACCCGCGCCACACCACCCCGGCTGTCGCCGCTTCGAGCGCGACGCCCAAGGCGACCAGGACGACGAACCTACGCCCCGCCCGCCGCATCCCCCGCCGCTCCGGGCGTGTCGTCGGCGTCGAGGAGCTGGCGGAAACGCTCCACCAGGCCCAGGTCGGCGCGCACTTCGCCCACGATGGCAGACACCGCAGCGTCGTCGAACTGGCGGAACAGCTCCTTGGTCTGGCGCTTCGCCTGGCGGCTGCGCAGTGCGTCCTCGTCGAGGGTCGCCGAGAAGCGGTACGCCTTGCCCTCAGCAACGTGGTCGACCACCTGCTTGCGCTCGAGATTCGTGAGAACGTTCACCACGGTGGTATGCGCCAGCTGTTCCTCGCGTCGCCGGTTGAGCGCCTGGCGCACCTCGGCCGCCAGCGACGGCCCGCGGCGCCACAACACCCCCATGACCTCGGCCTCAAGCGGACCAAGTCCGAGCACCTCCGGTGAGCTCCTGCGTACCATCGTGCCTCGAAGCGTAGGTCACGAGACACCTACGGACACAGAGCGATCCGCCGAGCCCAAGGCCACGGTGGCCGTTGCCGCCTTCACCGCCCAACACCTCGCTCCGCGTGCTCTCACGCCTCCTGAAGGCATTTCATTACAGGTTGACGGCAGGCACGTCGACGAGCAGTACCCGGTTCGCATCCTGTCCCCGAAGGTCCACCCGCGAGAAGACCTTGCGTCGCTATTCGAACCGTGAGAGCCCGGTGGACATGCTCACTTGGGGCGGTAGACGTCGCTTCGATGGTCGACGCGGTCTACGTAGACGATGCGGTCGTCTTCGTCGATCCAATAGATGACGCGATACGGGCCGACTCGTGCGCTGTACCAGCCTTCGAGTTCCCGTCCGAGCGGACGCCCGATTCGGCGAGGGTTGGCGATCAGGCGTCCGAAGCAGAATTCGACGACTGCGCCCACGACCCGTGGCGAGGATTTCGCGAGATGGTCGAGTTGGCGAACTGCAGGCGGCGACCACCGGAGGCCATACTCATCCACGCGACCAGCGGGCGACCGCGGCCTCCTTGGTCAGCTCGATCGTCTGGCCGGTCCGCCGAGCGGCTGCCGCCTCTCGGAGGTCGGCCATCGCGTCGGCATCCGACAGTACGTCGAGCGTGTCTTCGAGTGCCTCGAGGTCCTCGACCGCGAGCACGACCACGCTCGGGCGCCCGTGCTTGGTGATCACCACCCGACGGTGCTCGGTCTCGATCCCTTCGACGACCTCGGACAGACGTGCCTTGGCATCGGCCAGGGAGACCTGTTCGGAAGCAGAGATGACCATAAGTAAGACTATATCACCCGGGGGAGCCCGCAGGCGAGACGTCTCCGGACGTCGTCGAGGTTCGAATACGAGTGCCTACGGCCCACCAGAGAGGTCTTCACGTTTCGTGAGGACCCGGGCCTGCGGACGCCTTGGCTGCAAGTGCACGGCGGACCCGCCCGAGCCCCACGGTCCCTAGTGGCAGTGGACCAGAAAGGTGGCCGCCCGCACCGTGTGCCGCTGGCTCGGAGCGGACCAGGCTGCCGACTACGGGTCCTGGGTGGCCAACGACCGGCGCCTGCACGAGCTCGTCGCCCGTTTGGAGGCCATCGGCATCGCCGCCCTCGAGGCCGACCCGCGCTCGCAGCGTCGTACCGGTGGTCGCACATCGGTGTCGTCGACCTGAGCGGTGTGGACGCCAGGCGCTTATGCCGTGGGTAGCCTCCTCATCACGACGCTTACGACCTGGTCAGGTCCAAACGTGAGCACCTCACTGATCGAGTGCCCTATATGATACCCTACGTAGGTGCACAAGACGAGTGTCTACCTGACCTCGGAAGAAATTGCTCGACTTGCCGCGCTCGCCGACCGCGAGGGGACGTCTCAGGCAGGGGTCATTCGCCGGGCGATCCGGCTCTACGAGCCCGAACGTAAAGGGGACAGGAACTTCGCGCTCATCGGCGTCGCCGATGGTCCCGGTGGTTCCATCGCCGATGTCCCGGAGGGTGAGCTGCTCGAGGGCTTCGGCGGTTGACGGTCGTCCTCGACGCCGCTCCTCTTATCGCGGTCGCAGATCGGCGCGACCGCCTGCGTTCGGCTGTAGAGGCGGTACTGCGAGAGGAGCCAGGCGAGCTTGTAGTTCCGGCTCCCGTTACCGCAGAGGTCGACTACTTGCTCGGGCGTCGGCTCGGGCGCGGTGCTCGCCTCGGCTTCATCGAAGATCTCGCCGCTGGTCGGTTCGTCGTCGCTCACCTTGAACCGGACGAGTACGGCGTCATCGCAGATCTTGAACGCCGCTACGAAAATCTTGATGCTGGTCTCGCCGACCTGAGCGTGGTCGTTGCGGCGCATCGTCACCAGACCCGGCGACTGCTCACCTTCGACGAGCGCCACTTCCGAACGCTCCATCCCCTCGCCGGTGGTCGTTTCACGTTGCTACCAGCAGACGAGCCACGTCGCTGATCCGTTCTCGGATCCCGTCGAAGTTCGAATAGGAGTGCCTA
>JAJZMD010000050.1 GCA_021803085.1 Actinomycetes bacterium | reverse complement strand
TCTTGAACTTGCGGGGCAGGCGTTGGGCGTAAGGGTGGCGCAGGAAGCGGGCGAAGGTGGCCTCCGCCCACGGGCTCTGACGGCGGACACGTCAAACTCCCCATAGGCGGCCACTGAAATTCCCCACGGACGGCCACTGAAATTCCCCACGGACGGCCACGAGATCTCCCCGGGGACGGCCACGGATCTCCCCGAGATCCACCACCTGTGGGTTCCTCCCTGGCATCGATGAGGTCCGGCAATGACCCACCGAGCCAAGGAGAAGCACCTTTATGTTGCCCAAGGAGAAGGAGATGGAAGTTCTCGAGGCCTACGACCTCACGAAGTCCTACCGCTCAGCCGCCCAGCTCTGCGGTGTCGACCACCACACCGTCGCTCGTCTGGTCGCCGCTCGTGCTGTCGGCGTCGAGCTGAAAGAGGAACCTGCCGTTCGCTCGAAGGTGGCGTGCGCGTTCGCCGACAAGGTCACCGAGTGGATCGAGCATTCCACAGGCAAGGTCCGCGCGGACGTCTGCCACGAGCGACTCGTGGCGATGGGCTACACGGGCTCAGAGCGCACCACCCGCCGGGTGGTCGCCGCCCTCAAGTCCGCCTACGAGCACGAGCACCACCGGGTCTACAAGCCCTGGATCACCGAGCCCGGCATGTGGCTCCAATACGACTTCGGCACAGGGCCGGTGATCAACGGCGTGAAGGTGGTCCTCTTCTGCGCGTGGCTGGCGTGGAGCCGCTTCCGGGTGATCATCCCGCTTTGCGACAAGTCACTGCCCTCGGTGATCGCAGCATTGGATCGGACCTTTCGCACCTGCGGAGGAGCGCCGACGTTCGTCTTGACCGACAACGAACGCACCGTCACCGACGCCCACATCGCCGGCGTCGCGGTCAGGAACCGCACGGCGCTCGACGTGAGCCGCTACTACGGCGTGACCGTTGCCACCTGTGTGCCGTTCGACCCCGAGTCCAAGGGTGGTTCGGAGTCCTCGGTCAAGATCGCCAAGGCCGACCTCTGCCCGACCGAGTACAACCTGCTCGACGACTACACGAGCTTCGCCGAGCTCGAGCGTGCATGTGAGGCGCTGATGTCCGCGCTCAACTCGCGGCCGCACTCGGTCACCTGTCGGATGCCCAACGACATGCTCGCCCACGAGCGCGCCTACCTCCACGCGATCCCCGACACGCCCTTTAGTGCCGCCTTCGGTGAGTCGCGCAGGGTCGGCTGGTCGTCAGTGGTCAGCTTCCGTCGAGCCCGCTACTCGGTGCCCGACCGCCTCTGTGACATGGCGGTCTGGGTGCGCGAGCACGCCGGAGAGGTGATCATCGTGGCCGGCGAGGGTTCCGGGGCACACGAGGTCGCCCGCCATCGAAAGGTCGGCCCAGGGCAGAGCTCGATCACAGATAGCCACTACACCCACCACCGCGACCGCGACCCGCTCGCACCCAGGCCGAGGGCGACGAACGACGCCGAGCGGGCGTTCCTCGCCCTCGGTGAGGGCGCGACGCGCTACCTCGTCGAAGGCGCAGCGCTCGGCACGCGGCGCATCGGGGCCCGGATGGCTGAAGCCGTCACCTTGGCGTCGCTGCACGGTCGTGGTCCTGTCGACGCAGCGCTCGGGATCGCCGCCATGGCCGGGCGCTTTTGTGAAGGGGACTTGGGCTCGATCCTCGTGCACGGTGCGGCGGCCGCCATGGTGGCGCTGCCGCCTGCCGAGCACTCGCTTTCGGGTGGGACCCAGATGTGGTCCGCCCTCGGCGGGGCCGACGAAGACGAAGAGGACGAGCGATGAACGCGCACGTCCGCGAAGAGACGCTCCGTTCGGCCATCGAGCTCCTCGGCTTCGTCGCCGATCTGTGCCTCGGTCAACAAGAGACAATGAACGTGGCGCTGTGCCGCTTCACCCACAGCTACTACCCGGCGAAGGACCTCGCCGCCGAGGCGAGAGCGCTCGCCGATGGGCTTGCTCGCCCGGTCGGGTTCGCCGTCTTTTCACTGGAGCCCCAGCCATGAGCGCGAACGGCACCCCAGCCGACATGGCCGTGATCGACGAGGTCACCACGTTGTGCCGGCGCCTGCGCCTCAAATACGTGCGCGAGCAGCTCGCCGACGTCGTCCTCACCGCCAGAGCCCAGCGCTGGGATCCCGCAGAAGCCCTCCGGGTGCTCCTCGCAGCAGAAGCCGAAGGCAGGGACCACTCGACGATGGAGCTGCGCCGCAAGAGAGCGCACTTCCCTGCGGGCAAGACCTTCGGTTCCTGGGTCGAGTCGCGCTCGTCGATCCCGCCGGCCACCCAGCGTGCGTTGCGCTCGCTCGAGTGGGTCGGCCGGGCGGAGAACCTGGTCATCGCCGGTCCCCAGGGGACGGGCAAGTCGCACCTGCTCGAAGCACTCGGCCATCACGGCATCAACCAAGGGCTGAGCGTCGCCTGGTTCTCGATCGAGGACCTGGGGGCCCTCGTGCGGCGCCACCGCGTCGACGACACGGTCTCCAAGGCCTTCGTCGCGCTGGGCGCGATGCAGCTCACGCTCATCGACGACATCGGTCTGTTGCCGATCTCGGCGGATGCCGCCGAGGGCCTCTACCGACTTGTCGACGCCGCATACGAGCGGCGGTCACTGGCGCTTTCGAGCAACCTCCACCCCTCTGGCTTTGACCAGCTGATGGACAAGACCATCGCCTCGGCGCTCGTTGACCGGCTGCTGCACCACGCTCACGTGGTCGTCACCGAAGGCGAGTCGCTCCGTCTCGAAGACGCGCTCGCCGGCAAGGGGGTGGTGCCCCTGACGTGATCGCGGGGACATCCATGGCCGTCCGTGGGGAGTTCTCCATGGCCGTCCCCGGGGAGATCCGGTGGCCGTCCGTGGGGACTTCTCACGGCCGTCCGTGGGGACTTCGCGTGGCCGCCAGTGGGGAGAAATCCGTGACCGTTGACAGGCTCACGTCGAGCA
>JAJZMD010000117.1:1047-2951 GCA_021803085.1 Actinomycetes bacterium | reverse complement strand
TGACAGTATACAACGGCCCGTTGCCTTATGTCAACAACTCTCGAAGTGGAGCCACGAAGGCAGCGGCCGCTCCCTGTCCCCGAACGTCGCCGGCGCCTCCAGGCAACCCTCGCCACCGAACGCCGGCCCGAGGACAATGTCGTCCCGCTGAAGTTGGCTGGGTCTCCCATCGACAAGGGAGGCACGCCATGTCCACCACCGAGACGATCAGCTTCGCAGTCGAGCTTGCCGGTCCGGATTCGCCCAATCAGACCGAAGTCGCAGCAGCGGCGTTCTTGGCGCGCTATTCAGGGCGAACGCTCGAGGCCTATCGCTACGACCTGCGATCCTTCTTCCAGTGGGCGGCCGACGTGGGTCTCGAGGTGCTCCGTGCCACCCGCCCGCATATCGAGCTGTTCCGCTCGGCATTGGAGGCCCGGGGACTGGCCGCGGCGACGATCGACCGGCGCCTGTCCACGGTGTGCGGCTTCTATCGCTTTGCGCACATCGACGGGCGAATCCCCTCCAACCCCGCCCAGTACGTCCGCCGTCCGACCGTCCACCGTCCCGAAGGGCGGGGCCTCGACCGCTCCGAGCTCGGGCGGTTCCTTTTCGCCGCTGAGCACTTCGACCACGCCCATGGAGCGCTCGCCGTCCTGCTCGGCCTCAACGGACTGCGGGTGAGCGAGGCCTGCGGCTCCAACGTCGAGGACCTGGGCTTCGACCGGGGGCATCGGACCCTTCGGATCATGGGCAAGGGCGCCAAGCCCGCAGTGATCCCCCTCGTTCCGCGAACCGCCCGGATGATCGACCTGGCCGTGGGCGAGCGGACGCAAGGGCCGATCCTCCGCCGTGCCTCGGGCGAGCGCCTCGACCGCAGGACCGCTCATCGCTGGGTCCGTTCCATCGGACGGCGGGCCGGGCTCGGCCACGTCCACCCGCACATGCTCCGCGCTGCCTTCATCATGGCCGCCCTCGACGCCGGAGTGCCCCTCCGTGACGTCCAGCTCGCCGCCCGTCATGCCGACCCCCGGACCACGACCGTGTACGACCACCGGCGCCAGGGGCTCGACCGGCACGCCGCCTACGTCGTGGTCGCCTTCGTCAGCGGGGGGTGACGGCTGGCGTCGATGCGGTGGCCACCAGCCGGCGCCCCATCACCATGACCCCTGGCATGTGAGGGCTTTGGTGCGGTCGTCCCGTGAACCGAAGCAGACTTATTGTGTCTTGCATAAAGCTGGCTATCGTGTCAGGATCACGAGGTGAAGCCGGTCCGGTTCACCCGCGCCAGCCGAAAGCATCGCGTTGGGCGGGCCAGCGCCCGCCACGTCATCGCGACCGTCTCAGCCGAGATGACCAAGGACGAAGAGACCGGAGCCGATCTGCTGACCTGGATCGGGCAAGACGAACGCTGTCGTGAGCTCGAGATCGTCGCCCTCGACCGACCCGACTGCATCCTGGTCATCCACGTCATGCCGACGCACTATCGGAGGAACAAGCCATGACCGCGCGCAAGAAGACCACCCCGGGCCCGATCGGACCCGACATCGACCTCGAGCAGGAGGACGTGCGTCTGCCAGACGGCAGCCGGCTCACCGACGACCGAGCAGCCGCGCTCGCCGAACGAGCCCTTGCTCGCCGTCGCGGTCGGCCGTCGGTCACCGGCGAGGAGGCGCACACCCCGAGCCTGACTGTGCGTGTCAGCCCGACCACCCGAGCAGCCCTCGAAGAGATCGCCACCGCGCAAGGTCGCCGTCTCGCCGACGTGAGCCGAGAAGCCTTCGAGGAGTACATCCGCCGCCACGCCAGCTGACCGCGAATGGGGACCGTCCCAGAACGTTCAACGGGGAGCGTCCCAGAACCCCGCCGCGCCAACCGGCACCAGGCTGTCCCCGACCGCCGGGTCGCGGAGAGCCGCCTGTTTC
>JAJZMD010000117.1:0-1037 GCA_021803085.1 Actinomycetes bacterium | reverse complement strand
GGCTGCCTTCCCACGTCTCCGATCGCCGGGTAGTTCGCGTACCTGTCATGGGTCGTGCTGAATCGACCCGCGGTGGCGACGCTGCCGCGCCCGAGCAATGGCGTCCCGTACGGCCGAGTTGTGCCGAGTGACGGTCTGCACCGACCCGTGCGCGTCCAGCAGGTCCGTGCCTTCGAAGCCCCGGGCGGCGCATTGGTCACCCAGGCTGCACTCGGGAGGGTTCGGCCGGAGGATCACAAGAACGCCCGGACAAACCGGCCGGAGGCGCCGGCTCGAGGGTGCGGCCGGGTCAGCTCTCTCCTGATCGGAGGCGATGGCGGGCTTGGTAACCCCCGCACCGTCGTGGCTGGGCACGTAACCGGGATCGCTCATGACCGAAAGGATCTGCAGGTGCACCTGGTCCAGGTCGACCCCGAGACTGGCGAGCACCTCGACTGCTTCACTCTCTCCTTGTCGAGCCAGTCCCAAGAGCAGGTGCTCGGCGTCGATGGCTTCGTGGCCGAGCCGTGTCATCTCGCGCAAGGAGAGCTCCAGGAGCTGCTTCGCCCTGGGGCTGAACGGTGGCGATTCGGGGAACTCGGGCTCGGTGTGGCCGGGCATCTCGTGGACCTTCTGGCGGGCTGCCTCGAGGGATACGCCGAGGGTCGTCAGTGCATGGGCCGCGAGTCCGTCGCCCTCATGGAGCAGTCCAAGGAGGATGTGCTGAGTTCCTATGAACGGCTGGTCGAGGCGACGGGCTTCATCCTGGGCCAGCACGAGCACCCGCCGCCCTCGATCAGTGAAGCGATCGAACACGACAATCAGCTTGCCATTTTGTCTTCGCCGGAACTCTTCGCCTCATCGCAGGGGCCTCGACGACGCTGGGGGGCTGTCATCCGAGGGCTGGCCCCTATTCACGGGGAGACCCTGACCGCCGGTTGGTCGCGCGCTATCCCGCGGCGGCACTTCGAAGCGATGCCCCAATCGGATATCGATCGCAATTCAGGGACAGTGGTCCGCCGGCGACATGGTGGAAGGAGGTTGGTTGGGTAGGGAGC
>JAJZMD010000073.1 GCA_021803085.1 Actinomycetes bacterium | reverse complement strand
GAGATGATCCCGTCGGCCGGCCGGAGAGTCAAACCTGATGCCAGGGCTCAGGGCTGGCCGGTGCCGAGGAGGTCGGCGATCTGGCCGGCCAGGCGCTCGGCGGCGGCACGTCTGAGGCCGGTGGCCACGATGACCGAGCGCCGTCCTCGGCGCAGACGGACCATCCACGCTCGCTCGGGCGGACGGCCCCTGGAGGTGGCCGAGCCCACGTCGACTTCGACGCTGACAGGCTCGGCGGCGTCGCGCTGGCGGGCCCGGTGGGCACGGACCCGGCAGGCTCCAGAGCAGAACACGGCCGGCCGGCCCGTGGCCGAGCGGGCCACCGCCTCCGCGCATCCCGGTGCCGCGCAGATCACTGCCACCGCCGTATCGTATCGTTACGTAACGTAACCCTCTGGGCCACGAACTCCTCGCACCAGGGAAGGATCGAGCCACGTTGGGCCCGTAAGAGCTGTGGCACAGCCACCACGAGCGCCGGTGAGCAGCCTGGGCACGACATCACAACACGTGGTGCCGACGGGGCCTCGGTGCAAGCGAGTCCGCCGATGTGTCGCCGAGGGTCGGCTTCTCGTTGTGCCGGTAGGACTCGCCCTCGATGACGAGCTCCCACGCTGCGCTCTTCATCCGGTCGATCGCGCTCTGTGCGAGCAGCGGGTCTGCCATCACCGTCAGCCACTCATCCGTGTCGCGGTTGGAACTGATGACCGTCGCTGCGCGCCGGTGGCGCTCGACCACGAGCTCGTAGAAGTCTGCCGTCTCTTGCATGCCCAGTGCGCTGAGCGCGAAGTCATCGAGGATCAACAGGTCCACGCCGATGAGCTTTCGCATCTCTTGGTCGTAGCTCGCGTCGAGACGTGCTGCCTTCAGGCGCTTGTGCAGTTTCTCCGCCCGCTCGAAGTGCACGCTGATGCGTCGGCGACAGGCGATGTGGCCGAGCGCGGTCGCCATGAAGGTCTTGCCGACGCCGACCGGCCCCAAGATGAAGGCGTTTCTGGCCTGGTCGACGAAGCGCATCGAGACGAGCTCGGCCCACACCTCGTGGTCGTAGGTGACCTTCGCGTCGTCGTCCCATGCCTCCAAGACCATGTAGGGGTCGAGATGGGCGGCACGCGCCCGGCGCTCGGCGGAGTCCGCGTCTCTGCGCAGCACCTCGTCGCTCGAGAGCTGCTCCAAGAACTCTGCATGGCTGAGCCCGTGGGACTTCGCCAGTGCGAGGCGCTCGGGCAAGGTGTCGAGCAATCGGCCGAGCTTCAACTTCCTCATGAGCGCCTTGAGCTCGGGGGAGACACCGGGGGCGGGCGCGCTCATCGGCCCTGCGCCTTGTTGGAGGAGAACTCCGACGCATCGCGAGCGAAGCGCCCCTGGACGACGACGCCGGCGCGCCGTTCGACTGCTTCGTCTGGCGCCGCGTTCTCCCTTGCGCGCTCGAGCATGCGGGAGACGAGGTTGACGTCGAGCGCTTCTGCCTCGAGCGCTCGGCGGCATGCCTGGTCGACGCGCGAAGAACCCCATTTGTCGGCGAGCCCGACGAGTCGATAGACCTGGCGCATCTTGGTCCACGGCAACGGCGTGTCCAAGATCGTCTGGGCGTAGGCAGCGACCGAGGGGCCGTGGCCGGCGGCAAGGCGGGTGAGCGACTCCACGTCACGCGTCGCGTAGATTCCCTTGCCCGGCGGGAAGTCTTGGGGATCCGTCGAACGCTTGCCGGGGGCGACCCGAGGATGGACCTTCACGAGCTCGCCATTGCTGTAGAGCTTCACCGTCTGAGAGTCACGCCGCACCCGAAGGGTCCGCCCCACCAAGGTGTAGTTGGCCGAGTAGAGGGACCTCGCCACCTGGACATGGCAGTCCCTATGCAACTTGGCATCCGTCCACACCGGCGTGTCGAAGGGAGCGCCCGGAAGGGGGAGCAAGAGCGCGAGCTCTTCGGCTCTGAACAACTCGGCGGGGCGCAACTGGGTCGTGCCGTGGATCCGCATGCCTGCCGTCGTCGCGCACCAGGTCTCTGCACGCATCCTGCAGTCGGCGAGGTCCAAGAAGCTCTCGCCGGCGAAGAAGTTTCGCTGGACGTATTGCACGACGCGCTCCACGCGAGGCTTATCGGTCGGGGTCCGGACCCGGGCCGCGTCGATCATGAAGCCACGGTCCTGCGCGTACTCGATGAACACGTCGTTGAAGCGGGGCGCGGTGTTCTCGGCTTTGATGACGATCGAGGCCATGTTGTCGGGAATTACGATCGGGAACACGCCGCCAAAGAACCCCCACGCCGCTTCGAAGCCGCGGATCACCTCCTCGGTTGTCTGGGCGAACGTCGGCCAGACGAACTGATGGCGACTGAAGCACGCGGTGAACACGAGCGCGTGGCACACGCGGTTCTTGTCACCGTCAGGGACGAGCCCGAGCCGTCCGAAGTCGACTTGGAGCTCTCGCCCTGCCGGTGGGTCGTCGACGCGCACCGTCGTGGCCCTGTGTCCTGCGCCGCAGCGCTCGACCGCGAAGCGCGCCAAGGTGCGGTGCGGGACGACGACGCCCTTTCTCTCCAAGAGGATGCCGATCTTGACGACGGTGAGCCCGTCTTTCACCCACTTGGTGATCTGAGCCTCCTCGGCGCCGAGCAACCGCCACGCAGCACCGTGGCCGTCGGTGCGCTTCGGACGGACCGCTTCGACCAAGCGGCCGATCAGCTCGTCGGTGAGCTGTCCCTCGCCACCCGAGCGGTCGAGGCCGACTGAGATCGCCGCCGCGATGTAGCGCCGTGCCGTCTTTCGGTCGACACCGATCGCTCGAGCGATAGCGCGTTCACCCTCACCGTGCAGCCAGCGCCTGAGCGCCTCTCGTATCTGAACCACCGTGACCTCCCTGAACGCCATAGGGCCTCCTCCGCGTCGGCTTCGGAGACCCAGCCGAATGTCTCTTCGGCCGGCGTCGGTGGATGGTCAGGGTGGTCCCATAACTGGCAACGAG
>JAJZMD010000143.1 GCA_021803085.1 Actinomycetes bacterium | reverse complement strand
TGCGCCTACGTGCTCGGCGTGCTCGCCATCATGGTGACCGGGGGCGGCTTCGGCAGCATCTTGAACCTCCTGTTCGCCGGCATCCTGGTCGCGCTGCTGCTCCATCCCGAGAGCCGGCACTACCAGCGCATCTGGTTCAAATGACTCCGCCCCGGCCCGAAGGCCGGGGCTCCGGTGGCGCTGCTCACGCGACTGTGCTTTCGACACGGCCGGGAGGGTGTTGTCCTGACCCCGGAACCCCGAAGGCGACCTCCCAGCCCGGAGGTGGGCTGTAGGAAAAGGTGGCGTTCGTGACCACACCCGGCAGGGCCCGGTGTCTTCTCAAGCGCACCCAGCCCACGTTCGGGAACCAGACCTCGGAGGACTTCCGCGGCAGGTGACGCAGCTCGGTGGCCTGTCCGGGGAGACTGAAGCGCAGACGAGCACCTGGCTTCTCACAGACTGGGCCCGCCTTCGCAGGTGCAGGGTCCATCCAGTTGGCAAAGGCCCGTTCCACGTCCCTTACGATCTCGTTGGCTGTCTGGGAGGGGAAGATCCGCACCCAGTCGAAGCACTCGCGCAGCTCGTCGACGACCACCCGTGAGGCATCGGGACGCACCCCCAAGACGATGGCGAGGAGCCACACCCACACACAGGCGTTGTAGTGGTACCTCCTCGTGTGCCCGAAGGCCCGCCGGCAGCGCCGAAAGGTCCGACAGGGGGACTAGCGTGCATGGGCGCGTGGCTACCCGGCGGCACGCTGTCGGGGATCACGCGCGGACGTGGCAGAACCGGTAAACGCGCCGGGAGGTCCAGGTCCCTTCGGGGGTGGAGGTTCGAGTCCTCTCGTCCGCACGCTTGTGCCACACCTGCTCGCCGCACCCGACAAGTTCCGTGGCACCGCCACCGCCGCCCAGGTGGCGGCTGCAGCCGCGGCTGCGGGGCGCCGGGCGGGGTTCGACGTGCATGGGCTGGCGCTCGCCGACGGCGGAGAGGGCACCCTGGCGGCGCTGCACGCGGCGCTCGGCGGCACGGTGCGCCACAACGTCGTGGCAGGCCCCCTCGGACAGCGCGTCGAGGCCGCCTGGCTGCTCGTCGACGACGCAGATCCGGGGTTCGACGCGCCCCTCGTTGCCGGTGAGGGGCCGCTCGCAGTCATCGAATCCGCGAGCGCCGCCGGACGGGCGCTCCTCCCCCGCCCCATGGGCGACGACCCGGTCCGCGCGAGCACCGCAGGAGTCGGCGAGCTCCTGCTCGCGGCACACGACGCGGGCGCTCGCCAGGTCGTCGTCGCCGTCGGGGGTACCGCCACCACCGACGGGGGTGCCGGCGCCTGGAAGGTGGTCGGGGAGCCGGCGCGTCTGGCAGGCATGCGCGTCGTCGTGGCGTGCGACGTCACGGCCGCCTTCTGCGACGCCGCCGTCGTCTTCGGGCCCCAGAAGGGCGCGTCGGCTGCCCAGGTCGCCGCCCTCGGCGCGCGCCTGGAGGCCCTCAGGCGCACCTACGCGGCCGAGTCCGGCGTCGACGTCGCAACGCTTGTGGGGGCGGGAGCGGGCGGCGGGCTCGCCGGCGGGCTCGCCGCGCTCGGAGCCGTGCTCGTACCCGGGTTCGCGTTGGTGTCCTCCCTCGTCGGCCTCCAGCGCCATGCCGACGCGGCCGACCTCGTCATCACCGGCGAGGGCACGGTCGACCGGACCTCGTTCGAGGGAAAGGTCGTGGGGGGGGTGCTGGGCGCGACCGCCGGGCGCCCTGCCCTGTGCGTCGCCGGCGTTGTCGCACCCGGCATCGAACCGTGGCTCGCGCCGGTCGTGGCCGCGCGCGCCGCACCCGTCGAGCTCGTGAGCCTCGTCGAGACCGTCGGGAGACCGCGCGCCCTCCACGACACCGTGCGCGCGATCCACGAAGTGGTCACCGCGGCCCTTTCCGAGCAGGCGCCGGCACGCGAGTAGCGTGCCCGAGGTGCCGTCCGCCCTCTCTGCGGGCTGCCGGGGCCGCGTCGTGGTGGGCAAGACCAGCCTGTCCGAGCTCGCCTGGACGTCCCACGCGCACAAGGCGCTCTTCGGGATGACCTCCAATCCCTGGGGCCATGCGCATAGTGCGGGAGGGTCTTCGGGAGGATCCGCAGCGGCGATCGCCGCGAGCATGGCCCCCCTCGCGACCGGGAGCGACGGCGGCGGTTCCATCCTCATCCCTGCCGCCTGCTACGGGCTGGCCGGGATGTAACCCTCGCTCGGATCCGTGCCACCCTGCGCGGCTGCCCACGCCGGGTGGCACGAGCTCTCGTCCAAGGACGTCCTCGCCCGGAGGGTCGCCGACGCCACGGTCGCCCTCGATGCCGTCGCCGGTCCCGAGCCCATGGACTTGCGCTCCTTGCCGCGCCCGGACGCAAGCTGGCAGGACGCGCTGGTCGACGCGCACGTGCCTGCCCGCGTGGCCTGGCGCTCCGGGCTCGGATACTCCGGCGTGGACGCAGAGGTTCTCGCGCGGTCACCGAACGGGCGCTGCGCGCGCTCGACGATCTGGGGGAAGAGATCGTCGACGTGCCCTCGGTGTACGAGCGCGAACCGCTCGACGATTGGCTAGCCACCGCGGACACCTGCCTCGACCACACACTCGCACCATGGCGTGATCGCTTGGAGGAGATCACACCCGTGCTCGTGTCGCTCGTCGACCAGGCGTCGCTCCCCGCGATCCGGCTCGTCGAAACGTTCGACCGCTGCCATGAGCTGAACGCGCGCCTCGTCGAACTCTTCCGTGATGTCCGGCTTCTTGTGTGCGCGACCACGGCGGGGGTCGCGCCGGCAAATGCCCTCGGCAGCAAGGGGACGGTGAACGGCGTCGTCGATCCCAACTGGGTCCGACTCACGTTCCGGTTCAACATGATCGGCTCGCCAGCGGCAACGGTCCCCGCCGGCCTCAGCAACCAGAGCGTCTCCGTTGGCGTGCTCCTCGTCGGTCCCCATCACGCCGACATCACGGTCCTGCGCGCCGCGGCCGCGCTTGAGGCGGCGATCGGCTTCGACGCGCAGGCACCGCTGGAGGAAGCGGGGTGCCCGAACTCCCACAGGTGCAGGCGCTCGCGCAACGGCTCGACGTGGCGCTCGCTGGCGGCACCCTTGCGGGGGTCGACGTCCTTGGTTTCGCGTCGTTGAAGACGGTGGCGCCCGAGTCCGGCGACCTCGTGGGGACGCGCCTCGAGTCGGTCCGGCGGCGCAGGAAGTTCGCGCGCTTCAGCTTCCCGGTAGACGCCCGCGTCGTGCCGCACCTCTCCCAGGCCGGACGCGTCGACCTCGAGATACCGCCCAAGGCGCCCCGTCCGCGCGGCGCGCCCGTCCGGCTCCGCTTCAGCGCGCCCGAGGCCGCCGTCCTCGTGCGCGAGCACGCCACCCGGTAACAGGCCGGGTGGTGAGTGCTCGGTTCCGGTGATGACGGCCCGCGGCGTCTCTACACCTGCCTCCGTCACCAGCGCGTCATCGCTGGTGACAGGCGCGGGTACACCGACGACTCGCTCCACCGAGCGTCGGCCAACCGGCGGCCTCTCAGCGCCACGCCTGGGTGAGCACTTCGCCATCCACGGGAGGGTCGGCGAGCCGTACCTGCGCTGTGGGGAGCCGCTCCGCCGGGTCTCCTTCAAGTCCTACGACCTCATCTACTACATCTGTGAGACCGGAGGCACGGTGCTCGCCGACCGCAGGATGTCGCGAGTGCTGCGCTGAGCGGACGACCCGGCTCGGCGGGGTCGCGCGCCTCTATCCGCGCAGGTCGTCGACAACCATCTTGGCGTCGACGATAGCGACGCTGCCGTCGGCGAGGAGGAGGAGCGGGTTCACGTCCACGGCCCGCACGTCCGGCTCGCCGATGATCTCGGACACAGAGGCGAGCACGTTGGCCACTTCGGCGAGGACTGCGCGATCGTCGCCGGGCACCGTGCCACGCGGCAGCCTACGCGCCATCTCGACCGCCCGATCGGCACCGAAGGGCGCGAGACCCACCACGAACGCGCCGGAGGACTCGACGCCGGTCCCGCCCCGTCCCAGCAGAACGATCGGCCCGAACTGCTCGTCCTTCAGCGCGCCGACGAAGAGCTCGGCCTCCGCCACGGCGATCGGTTGGATCGACATCTCGGCGCCCGTGGCACCTGCGGCGGCGCCGGCCCGCGCGAGCTCCTCCCAGGCGGAGGAGACCGCGTCAGCGTCGAAAAGCCCCATACGCACACCGCCCACTGCCCGACGGTGCGCGAAGCCCGCTTCGAGCTTGAGGACGACGGGAAACCCAAGTTCGCCGGCGGCCTCGACCGCTTCGCGCGCGTCCCGGACAAAGCGCGTTGGCCAGTGGTCGAGCCCGTGCAGCGCGAGCCGTTTGATCACCGTCCGAGCGTCCAGTCGCGAGCCCGTGCCCTCGGCCCGGGCACCAAGCGGTGTCCGAAGAAATGGGTCGAGCGCGGCGACCCGGGCGAACTTGGCGAGCGCCCGCACCGACTGGCCGAGGCCCATGAGGCACGGAATCCCTCGGGCCGCCAGCTCTTCGCGCGCGCGGCCGTCGACAGTACCGGTAGTCGGCGAGACCACCACGACCGGGGTGCGGGTCTTGGCGCCGGCCTCTGCGGCGCAGACGACCGCGTCGAGGAAGAGCCGGCTCTCCTGGGCGGCCTCCACCCATCCGTTCTTGGCGTCCTGGCAGACCAAGAGGAGATCGACGGAGGGATCCCCTGCGACGGCGAGGACGGCGGCCGTGTGCGCCTCGCAGTCGCCATCCACGATGCCTGCCCCGGTGGTGTCGAGCGGGTTCGACGCAGTGGCAAAGGGCGGCAGCGCTGCGATGACCGCTTGCACCGTCTCGTCCGTGAGCGGCGCGAACACAAACCCCGCCTCCTCCGCCGCATCCGCGAACAGCAGGCGCTCGCCGCCCGAGATCGTCACCGCGCCGATCCGCGGCGCCCGAACCGGCCGATCGAGGCGCGATCCGAGCTCGATCAGGGACAAGAACTCGTCTGGGTCTTCGGCCAACAGGACGCCGTACTGTCCAAAGAGATCCGCTTGGACCGACGCCGATCCGGCGATCGCACCCGTGTGCGTCCGCGCGGCCTCTCCGCCCGTCTCCGAGCGCCCACCTTTTAGGAGCGTGACCGTCTTGCCGTTCGCGCGTGCCGTGTCGAACGCGTCGAGAAGGGCACGTCCGTCGTCGAAGCCCTCGACGTAGCAGGCGATCACCTTCACCGCTGGTGACGAGGCGAGACAACGGACGAAGTCCGCGATGCAGAGGTCGAGTTGGTTGCCCGTCGTCACGACGTGGCTGAAGTGGATGCGGCGCTCGGCAGCCGCGCCCGACAGCGTGCAAGCCATTGCGCCGCTGTTGGAGACCAGCGCGACGTTGCCCGGCACCGCCGGCTCCACCATCGGACCGCTGTACGCACCGACGCCGGTGGTGAGATCGAGAAAGCCGAGACAGTTGGGCCCCACGAGCGACATCGCGCCACGCGCGGCGAGCACCTCCTCGCTCAGCCGTGCACCGTGCTCCCCCGTCTCGGAGAAGCCCGACGCGAGCAGTACGGCGCCACGCGCGCCCAGGTCTCTGGCCTGCGCGACGACCGAGGGGGAGGCGGCGCTGTTGACCGCAACGACCACAAGGTCAGGAACCCCGGGAAGCTCCTCGAGCGACGTCCACGCCTCCTTGCCCGCGACTGCTACGCCCCGGCGGTTGACCACGTAGACAGGGCCGGGAAAGCCCAGCGCGCCGAGGTTCTCGACAACCTTGCGACCTGGGCCCATGCGGTCGGATGCACCGACGACCGCCACCGAGGAGGCGGACAGGATTGCTGCGACCCGTGTGTCCCCCTCGTCACGCCGCACGTCTGGCGACGGGCGATCAGGCATCGCCGGCGGCCGTTGACCTGTTCCAAGGCACCATCACGCGCTCGGCCAGAGACACGAGGCCGAACGCTGCGAGCACGAGCAGGGACGAGGCGACGAGGGACGCCCACAGAAGCGGCGTGTTGAACTGGTAGGTGGAGTTGATCACCATGTAGCCGAGGCCTTGGTCGCCGCCGATCCACTCCACGATGACGGCACCGATCACGCTGGCGCTCGCCGTGATGCGCAGTCCAGCGAATAAGTACGGGAGTGCATTGGGCCATCGCAGCTTCCACAGCACGGCACTCCGCTTGGCGTGGACGCTCTGGAAGAGCTCGACGAGCGAGTGGTCGACCGAGTCCAGACCCCTCATCATGTTCACGAGCGTCGGGAAGAACGAGATAATGGCCGTCATGACGACCTTGGTTGCGAATCCCGTCCCGATGGTGACGATTGCTATCGGTGCGAGGGCAACAAGGGGAATGCTCTGGAGCACGATGGCGAGCGGGTAGACCGCGCGCCGTGCCGAGCGGGCATGCACGAACCAGATCGACAACGCGACCGCGAGGAGGTTGCCGATCGCGAATCCGGTCATGGCCTGTTCGATCGTCGGCACCGCCGCGTCCCAGATGGTGCGCCCGTTGTCGACGAGCGTCTCTGCGACACGCGCCGGTGACGGGATGAAGTATGGCTTCAGGCCAAGCGACACGACGGTGGCCTGCCAAATCGCGATGATCGCCGCAATGGCGACGATCGGGACCAGCCAGTGCGCGACCCGCGATGTGCCCCGACGTGGCGCAGGCTGCGGCGTCGACGCCTGGGCGGACGCCGACGCGACCGCAGGTCGATCGGTCATCTCAGCGGACAAGGATTTCACGCAGGTGCCTCCTCAGTGCGAGGAACTCGGGGCTGACACGCACCTCTTCGGGGCGGGGTCGATCCAGCTCCACCGGAAGGTACTCGACGATCTCGCCGCCGTGGGGTCCCATGACGCAGACGTAGTCCGACAGGAAGACGGCTTCTTCGATGTTGTGGGTCACAAAGAGCACCGAGTTTTGCTGCTCGCTCCAGATCCGCAACAGCTCCTTGTTGAGCGACTCTCGCTGGAACTCGTCGACTGCCGAGAACGGCTCATCCATGAGCAGGATCGACGGGTTGATCACAAGCGCCCGAGCGATCGCCACCCGCTGGCGCATACCTCCCGAGAGCTGCGAGGGCCGCAGGTGCTCCCTCCCTTTTAGGTCGACGAGCGCCAGAAGCGCGGCTGCCTGCGCACGTCGAACCGCGGGGTCGAGCCCGACGAGCTCGCCGAGGAGCTCCACGTTCTCTTGGACCGACCGCCACGGGAGCAGGGCCGCATCTTGGAACACGAAGCCGAAGCGGTGCGCCCGCTGGGCGTCGAGCGCCGTGCCGCCTTCCACGCGCACGGTCCCGCTCGTGGCAGGAAGGATCCCCGCGACGATGCGGAGGAGGGTCGACTTCCCGCAGCCCGACGGGCCGATCAGGCTGACGAAGCTCCTCTTCTGGACCGAGAGGCTGAGCCCGTCGAGCACCTGGACCGGAGGCTTGCCCGGGTAGCAGAGGCCGACCTCGCTCAGCTCGACAGCCGCCGTTTCCATAGACAAGACGAGTCCTCGCTGCACTCAGGCGGGCCGCACGTGGGCGGCGCGCTTCAAGATCTCCTGTGTCAAGGACTCCTCCACCGACACCGGCTTGGCGAGGGCCTTCGACTCCTTGGAGACCTCGATCGCCTTGACCCACACTGACCGGTCGATCGAAAGCAGCCCATGGTGCTTCGTCGTCGCGGACTTCACCATTGGCACCTGTACCTGCATCTGGAGCTTCTGCTGCTTGGGTGTCTGGTCCGAGGGATAGTCCTTGAGCGTGATCGACACGGCCTCGTCGGGATGCGCGATCGCGTACGCCCAGCCCTCCTGGGACGCGCGCATGAAGCGAGCGAGCGTCTCGGCTGTCGACTTGATCGTGTGGTCCATGGCGATCACGTTGTCGCCGTAGCCGGGCAGCCCGATGTTGGAGAACGAGTAGCAGCGAGTGGCGATGCCCTTCATCTTGAGGGCGATGGGCTCGTTGAACGCGAAGGCCGTGTACGCATCGACCTTGCCCTCCACGAGCGACTGCGGATCTGTGCCGACCACCAGGATGTTGACCTTGCTGGCCGGCACCTTGTTGAACTTGAGGATCCCGAGGACCTGCTGGCGAGCGTTGTCTTGGATGCCAATGGTCTGCCCCTCGAGGTCCTTCACCTTGTGGATCGTGGAGGAGCCGAGTACCATGAGGCACCCGGGGTTCGACTGGAATGCTGCGCCGATGCACTTGTAGGGGACCCCTTCGGCAATTCCGATCAGCACGTCGCTCGTCTCTGACACGATCCCGATTTGGGCGCCGCCGTCCGCGACGATCGTGCGAGGGTCAATCGTTGTCCCACCGGACATCAGGTCTACTGTCAGGCCGTACCTGCGGTAGAAGCCCTTCTTTGCAGCCACGTAGTACCCTGCGAATTCGACGTTGTTGATGTAGCTTTCTTGCAGCTTGATGTTCTTCGTGCCGGCCTTTGCCAGCGTGTCGGCACCGTACATGCCCTTCGCGAGCTTTCTTCCCACAGAAGCAAGTCCGACAGCGAGGAACGCCTTGCCCGAACCACTCAAGAAGCTCCGCCGGTCGACAGCCTTGTGAAAGACGTCAGACACCGCCGCGCTCTGTCCATCGCTTGCATTCCGGCCCACAGTTTTCATGTAGATCCCCCCTTGGGTGGCTCAGGTCGTTTGCTGATCTCGGTACTGCAGGTACTGCTTGAACGGCATTCGTGCCCGTTGCCGCTCTTCCTCTCGGTACGAGGAGGTGGCGTTCATGACGGTGGAGATCATGTAGTTCTCGTTCACCGCGCCCAAAAAGCCCATGCGTTCGTAGATGCGGTTGACCGAGAGCTTGGTGAGCTTGAGCGCCATCGCCGGTATCGCGGCGAGCTGGCTTGCCCGTTCGACCGCGACGGCGTCCAGGCGGTCGTCGGGTACGACCTCGTTCGCGATCCCGAGCTCGACGGCCCGTGCGGCGTCGACGTTCTCGCCCGAGAGCATCAGCCACTTTGCCGCCTTCATCCCGCAGAGCCACGGGAGCATTGCGGCACCGGGGCCGCCGGCGTGATGGATCTCGGGGAGCCCGAATTTGGTGCCCTCGGCCGCGATGGTCACGTCACACAGCAGCGATAGCTCCAAGGCGCCGCCAAGGTTGTAGCCGCGGACGGCAGCCACGTAGGGCTTCGCGCTCCGCCAGATGCCGAGGAAGTGTTCCCAGTCGTCGACGAAGCGGTCCACCCACACCTCGGGGGGCTGTGGGCCCTCCGCCGCTTCGGCCTTGAGGTCGAACCCGGCAGAAAATGCCCGTCCCGCACCGGTGAGAACCACCGCGCGCGTCGCGTGGTCACGTTCCAACACCTCCACGGCCTCGGCGAAGTCATCGAGCAACTCGCGGTTGATGGCGTTGAGCACTTCGGGCCTGTCGAGGGTGATACGCCCGACGCCATCTGCGGGTTGGTCGACGCGCACGGTCTTCACTAGGCAGCCTCCTCGGCAAGATCGAGTCCACGAAGCCGCACCTTCACATCGACGGCTCGGGCACCCGAAGGGCCGACCACGACTGGGTTGGCGTCGAGCACCTCGATGCTGGGATGCGTAGCCACGAGCGCGCAGAGACTGAGCGCGACATCGCTGAGCGCAGCGACGTCGACGAGAGCCCGGGCGGCGGCGGACGCATCGAGCCAGCGCCCCGCCGCGGTGCGGGCGACCAGTGCCGGCACCTCTTCGCTGCCCGGAAGCCCGACGTGCACCGCGACGTCGGCGAGCGTCTCGACAGCCGAGCCGCCTGCGCCAATGCAGAAGACCTCCCCGAAGACCGGGTCCCGGACGATGCCTACGAAGAACTCGAGGCCCGGTTCGGCGCATTGCTGCACCACGACCTCGCCAGAGGACGACAGATGCTCGAAGGCGGCATGCGCGCCGTCGGCGTCGTGGGTGCGGACGACCTCGCCCGCCGCGCGGTGATCGACGCCGTCTCGCTTGACGACCAGGTCGGGTCCCCACGCCCTGAGGGCCGCGTCGATGTCCGCCATGGAATGGGCGGCCATGAGGGGCACAGCAGGCACGCCGGCGCCATCGAGGAGCTCCCACGTTGCTGGGGCGTCCAACACGCCGACCGTGCCGGACCGTCTCACGGGCGCGGAGGCCACGTCCACCGGGCGCGTCTTGGCGAGCGCACGCACCAGCGGCGCCATGCCCCGGACGAACCCGACACCGGGCACCAGGTGGTCGGCGAGGACCGGCTCATACTGGCCGCTGCACTCAGAGCACACGACGATGCGGGCGAGCACCGATGCCTCGAGCCCCTTCACGCGTTCGAGCAGGGATTCGAGCCGTGGACGGTCGCTCACGACGAAGAGGAGGCCGTCCGCTGCCTCCTCCATCGCCAGAACCCTCAGAAGGCGCGCTGCGTCGTCATCTGTCGGCGTCAGGGCGTCGACGTCGACGGGATTTTGCACGACCGGCGGGAGCGTCACATGCTTCTGGCCGGCGTGGGGTGCAGGCGCGAGATCGACGCCCGCTGCACCGGCGAGGTCGGCAGCGACGGCGGCCATGCCGCCCGAGAGCGTCCCGACAAAGAAGCGGCCCCCGTGCACCGACGAGACGTGGAGACAATTCAACAGATCGTCGGGATCCTCGGCGACGACGACGTCGAGATCGCGCATCAGCGCCGCGAACGCACGGGCGTCGCTCGCGAGGGCGCCCGAGTGGGCGGCGGCGACCGATGCGCCACGCGCCGTAAGCCCGCCTTTGAGGGCCACCACCCGCTTGCCGGCCTCGCGAGCGCTCGCCGCCGCTCTCGAGAAGAGGACGGGATCGACGTCCTCAAGATACGCGCCGAGGACCGACACTCGGTCGTCGTCGACGAGCGCTTCTAAGAGGTGCTCCACGCGGAGCCCGAGCTGCTCACCGGTCGCCACACAGACGCCGAGGCCGATCCCCTGGCACATGGCGCGGGCGTGGAGCACCCCCATGAGCGCGCCGCTCTGGGAGATCAGCGCTGCCGGCCCGCCGTGTAAGGGCAGGTCCAAGCTGACCGAGCTGGACAGCACGACGCCGCGGTTGGCGTCCACGATCCCGAGGCTGCTGCCGCCGAGCAGCGCGATGCGGTCCGCACACAGCGTGGTGACACGACGACGCGCGTCCGCCGGGACGCTCGCGAGCACGACCGCAGCGCGGGCACCCACCTCGATGCAGTCGCTGAGTAGCGTCTCGACACTCGCCGGTGGCGTCGCGATCACGACCAAGTCCGGCGACCCGGAGAGCTCGTGCAGGGACGCAACGGCCTTCCCGTCACCAACCGCCCCCGGCCTCTTGTTGACCGCCACACGCTCGATCCCCCTCGACATTCCCGCGTACCGCCAGAACCGGCCGCCGAACGTGGCGGCGTCGTCGCTCGCCCCGACAACCGCGACGCGGCTCGGAGCGCGTAGCGCCCGCATCTGCTCGATGTCGATCATGCGCCAATCTCGGACTGGATGAGCTTGCGGAACCGCGCGGTCCACCCGTCCTCGGGGACGTAGACGAACTCGATCGCTTCGGCGACAAGGGGCTCGTAGTCGGCAAGGGTGCGGCGCGCAAGCGTGCCGTGCACGACGCAGTCGGCCGACGCGAGAAGGTCGGGGATGTCCTCGGTGTCGTCGCACGAGACCCCTCCGACGATTGTCACCGTCGGGTTGAGGCTCAGGACCGCCGAGATCATGCCGTCGACGAAATCCGGAGAGCGCGAGAGCACGGCCACCTTGGTCCCTGCAGGGAGGTGCACGAGGCGTTCGTGGACATCGGCCCGGAGCGCTCCGAGGATCGGGACGACCGGGATGCCGCGGGGAACGAGCAGTTCTCGCAGCTCGCGCAGATCGAATGCGAGGCACAGAACGTGTTGGACTTTTCGCATTCTGGGCAGCCACCCCTCCACGTCCGCAGCGACGTCTTCGAGCGTGGCGCTCGTGACCTCCACGCCCAGGTCGAGAAGGGAATGGCGCAGGTGCATTGCCAGCTCCTCCCGACGGCCGTCCGCCTTGCAGACGACGAGCACTTCGAGGTGCGCGGCCCGCGCCGACACCTCGGCGATCTCGGCGACAAGGATCTGGAGAACCTGGTCGAGGGAGATCCCCTCGCGCAACGAGTCCTCGACGAAGGCGACAGCCAGCCGACGCACGCGTGCGTGGGCGTCGCTCTGACTCCCCTCTGCGCTCAAGGCGAAGAAACCCGCGCCCGGGCGCGACACCACCAGGCCCGCCGCTTCGAGCTCGCGGTACGCCCGGGTGACGGTGGCAGGGCTGGTCTGGAGGATGTGCGCGACCTTCCGAACCGAGGGGAGGCGGCCACCGGGTGGGATGTGGCCGGTCACCAGCTCGTACTCGAACTGGCTCTTCAGCTGCATGAAGGGCGCAATGGGAGAGTCCCTCCGCAGGTGCAGCGACGCCAACGCGTCAGTCACAACCCGTACTGTAACGACCTAGTACACTTTGTCAAGGACGTGCGGGACGCGCACACGATCGAGGAGCCCTCCGCGAGGTGGCACGAGAGAACCCCAACGGGAGCGTCGCCGTCGTCACGGGGGCGGGCGGCGGAATCGGGCGCGCGGTCGCCCAGCGCCTCGCGCAGGACGGGTTCGCGGTCACGTGCCTCGACTTGGACGTCACCCGTGCCGGAGAGACCGCCAACGCGCTGCGCGACGCCGGGGCCCGTTCGATCGCAGAGAAGCTCGACGTCTCGGACGGCGGCGAGGTCGAGAGGACCTTCCAGGCGGTCAGCGCGAGGCTTGGCACCCCAACGGTGCTCGTGCACGCTGCGGGCATCCTCACTTTCGCTCCCGCGCTCGAGCTCGCCGAGCAGGAGTGGCGCCGGGTGATCGACGTCAATCTCACCGGGACGTTCCTGTGTGACCAAGCGGCCGCACGTCTCATGGCAGCGGCCGGAGGCGGGCGCATCGTGAACGTCGCGTCGGTCCACTCGGTGTCACCCGGAAGCGGAGTCGCCCACTACGACGCCAGCAAGGGCGGCGTCGCCCTGCTGACCAAGAGCCTTGCGCTCGAGCTCGCTGCCCATCACGTCACCGTCAATGCCGTTGCGCCGGGTTTGATCGTGGGCACCAACCTCGTGAGCGGCCCCAACGACGAGTACCTCGCCGAGGTCGTCCCGCATATCCCCTTGCAGCGCGCCGGGCAGCCCAGTGACGTCGCGGGCGCGGTCTCCTACCTGTGCTCACCGGCAGCGTCGTACGTCACGGGCGCGATGCTCGTCATCGACGGCGGAATGCTGCTCACCGCGCGGATCTGACGGTCGAACCGGTGTCCTGGAAGATCTCGATCGTAGAGGTGGGGATTATCCCGCAGCTGCCCCGCGCCCTCTACGTTCCCGGTGCGAGCCCGGACGACCTGCTCGACATCCCCTGTCTGGCGTACCTCCTCGACGACGGCACACACCTCGTCGTCGTCGACAGCGGCCCCGACGCGCACGCCGCCGCAGCACATGGCTTTCGGATCCAAGGTCGCAGCGCCGAGGCGCTCGCACGAGGACTCGCCCGCCACGGCGCGGAGCCGGGCGATGTCGAGCTGGTCGTGCATACCCATCTGCACTACGACCACTGCCAGAACGACCCACTGTTCCCACGCGCACGATTCGGGGTGCAGACGGCGGAGCTGGCCCACCTCCGGCAATCTCGGCGCTTCTACGAGGGGATCCCACAGATGTGCGCGCAGCTGGAGGCGCGCGTGGTGGCGCTCGACGGTGACACCGAGCTCCTCCCAGGCCTGCGAACGGTGGCGAACGGGGGTCACACCCCCGGCCACCAATCGGTCCTCGTCGAGACCGACGACGGAACCGCCTGTCTGTGCGGGGACATCGTCTCGCTCGAAGCGAACCTCTGGTCCATTGGCGAGATCTGCCCAGACGCTGACGCGACGCGGACCTTCATCGAACGGGCGCTCGGACAACAGTGGGAGATGATCCCAAGTCACGAGCCTGCGCTCCGAGCGCACCGCTGGTTCGCAGCACCCTGAGCGCGCTAGGCGGGACCGTCGGCCGGCTGCCCGCGCCGAGGGCACGGACGCCGGCAGCCGGCGGACCGGGCGTCAGGCGGCCTCGAGGAGGACGGCCATTCCCTGACCGCTGCCGACGCACATCGTCGCGATCCCGCGCTCGACGCCGCGGCGCTGCATCTCGGCGAGCAGCTTCGTGACGAGCACAAGTCCCGTGGCACCGACGGGGTGGCCAAGTGCGATCGCGCCGCCGTTGACGTTGACCTGATCGGTGGAAAGCTTCAACTCCCGCATCACGGCGATCGTCGACGAGGCGAACGCCTCGTTCAGCTCGACGAGCCCAATGTCCGAGAGGGAGAGACCCTTGCGAGCAACCAGCTTCTCCACGGCAGGGACGGGGCCGATGCCGAACATGTCAGGTGCCACACCGGCAGACGCCCAGCCCGACAAATAGCCGGCGATCGGACGTCCTTCCTCCCGCGCCGCTTCCTCTTCCATGACCACGAGCGCGGCCGCCCCGTCGTTGATGCCCGACGAATTCCCCGCAGTGACCGTCCCGTTGGCTGTGAATGCCGGTCGCAGGCGGCTCAAGCTCTCCATGCTCGTAGCCGGCCGCAGGTGTTCGTCACGCTCGACTCGCTCGGTCCCTCCCTTGACGGGCACTTCTACCGCTACGATCTGGCGGTCGAACGAACCACCATCGACTGCCTGCGCAGCGCGCCGCTGGCTCTCCAGCGCGAGCTCGTCCTGCTCGGCACGGGAGATGCCGTACTCCGCTGCCACCTTCTCCGCCATCGGTCCTGCATCGCCCAGGATATGGTCGGCGAGGAAGTCGACGAGTGCCCCGGAACCGAGGCGATATCCAAAACGTGCCTGCTCGAGCAGATACGGGGTCTGGCTCATGTTCTCCATCCCGACCGCCACCCCGCGGGACACTTCGCCGAGGAGCACGTCCTGTGCGAGGGACACCATGGCGCGCATGCCCGACGAGCAGTTCATGTTGATGGTGTACGCGTCAACGCGTTCGGGAAGTCCCGCGCGCAGCGACACGTGGCGTGCCGGATTGCCTCCGCGGGTGACCTGGATGTTCTCCCCGGCGACGACCCGCTCGACGTCGCCGGCGGACATGCCCGAGCGCTTGACTGCTTCTCGGGTGACGATTGCCCCCAGGTCGAGGGCCCCGATGTCCCGAAGGCCTCCCGCAAACTTTCCAATGGGCGTGCGAACGGGTGCAACGATCGCCACCCGCGCCGATCTCGGTCCAGCCATCATCCTCTCCTCTCTTGTGACGTCAACGACGCGTCACCAGATCAAGCCGCCGCCGACATTGAGCACTTGGCCGGTGATGTAGCGCGCATCATCTGACGCAAGAAACGCGACGAGGTTGGCGACGTCCTCAGGCCGGCCCGCCTCGCCCATCGGGATACGCTCGACGACCGCATTCCACGTCGGCTCGGGGACGCCACGCGTCATGTCCGTGTCGATGAAGCCGGGGCAGATCGCATTTGCCGTGACCCCCTTGCGTGCCAGCTCACGGGCGGCCGTGAGCGTGAGGCCTACGACACCGGCTTTCGCGGCAGCGTAGTTGGCCTGTCCGAGGCTCCCCATCCAGCTCGCCGAAGAGATGTTCACGATGCGTCCGGACCCGCGTTCACGCATGTAGCGGGCAGCGAAGCGCGTCGTGAAGAAGACACCCGTCAAGTCCACTTGGAGCACGGTGAACCACTGCTCGTCCGTCATCTTGTGCAACATGGCGTCCCTGTTCACCCCTGCGTTGTTCACGAGGATGTCGAGAGTCCCGAAGCGGTCGATCGACGCCTGCAACAGCGCGTCTGCCTCTTCACTCAACGCGACGTTGCAGCCGACGCCGTGCGCATCATGACCGGCACCGCGGAGGTCCTCGGCCACGGCGGTGGCGGCGGCGGCGTCGATGTCGCCCACGACGACCTTCGCCCCCCGGGACGCGAGCACCGCAGCGATTCCTCGCCCGATGCCGCGCCCGGCGCCAGTGACCACGGCGACCCGGCCTTCGACACTCATCGTGCTGCGCTCCTCTCGTTCGTCACGCCATCACCATGCCGCCGCCGACCGAAAGCACCTGGCCGGTCACGAAGGCAGCACCGTCGGACATCAGGTACGCAACTGCATCCGCGATCTCTTCTGGAGAGCCGTAGCGGCCAGCGGGGATGGACGCCAGGGCCGCTTCTCGATGGGCCGTGCTGTCCGACGCGGTCATCTCGGTGACTATGAGGCCCGGAGCGACGGCGTTGACCGTGATCCCCTGGCCAACCACCTCGCGAGCGAGGGACCGGGTGAGGCCGAGTAGTGCCGCCTTCGCGGCGCAGTAGTGCGAGTATCCCACCGACCCGGTCAGCGCGCAGTACGACGAGATGTGCACAATGCGCCCGAATCCGCGAGCCTGCATCGAAGGAAGCACGGCCCGGGTGCAGTGCACAGCACCGATCACGTGCACCTCGAACATCCGCCGGAACGCGTCGTCCGCGAGGTCACCGAAGTCGCGCGGCGGCGACCCGATCCCGGCGTTGTTCACGAGGCCAAGCGGCGGGGCAAGCGAGCTCGCGTCCCTCACCGCTGCCGCCACGGCGTCTGCGTCGGTCACGTCAAGACAGAAGCTGGCGACGGTCGCGCCGTGCCCCCGCAACTCGCGTTCGACCGCCGTGAGCTCATCGCCGAGGACGTCAAGGAGCGCGAGTGCCCATCCCCGTCGTGCCAGCGTGCGGGCGTGCACCCTGCCCATGCCTCGCGCGGCGCCGGTGACGACGGCGAGCCGGTCGGCCCCCGCCTGAGGGAACTCGGAGTCGCCGCACGTCATCGAAGTCGGGACAGTCCGCCGCTGGCGGGTTCTGCCCGCCGCTCCCCCACTGACATGACCTGTAGTGTAACGGGGTAGTACAGCTCGTCAAGGTGAGCGGTGAGGGCAATCGTGCCGCGACCGGCCGGCCTGCACGACCACGAACGGCGGCCCGGCAGCGGCGTCAGTCGCCTCGGGGCCGAGGTAGTCCTCGACGTCAGGCACGACGAAGAACCACCGCCGCTCGTGCGCTGTCGCTTCGTGACATCGCGTTGTTGTTCCTGGGTGTCCTTGTCTCAAGGCTGCTGATGGCGGTCGGCGGATCCTCGTCGCAGGGCTACTGACGCCCAGGTCCCCGAGCCCGAACTCCGCCGTCGCGGTCATCCGCCTCATCGCGAAGAGCCGGTCCTCCTGACGCGACGTCCCTGTGGGCAACCGGCCTCGACCGGCGCCTCAGAGAGGTGACCTGCGGGCCCGGGTCACCACACGTCGTCGACGGGCAGGCAGTGTGAACCGCTCGTGGCGCCTCCGGCTGCGGAGCCACGTGTCGTCCTCTGCCGACGGCCGCATCCTTGTCGGTCGCCCCCGGTAGCGGCGATGCAGGGTCTGCCAGGACATGTCGCTGAACTTGGCGAGCAGGCGCCACGGGCGGCCGTTCTGGTTCGTCTCGTAGATCGCCTGGTGGAACGCCAGCTCGGCGTCGCGGCGCATGGCGCGAAGCGACTCGATGAGCACAGCCTGATGAGGGGCGAGCCGGGCCGCCTGGCCCCGGGCGAGGGTCGCTTCGATGGCACGACCTCGTGCTCCAACTCTTCGGCAGCCCGAGATCTCGACAACTAGGCACTTCTCGTTCTCCCAGCGTATCGGCTTGTCCTGTCTCGATTTCGGATGTCGTCTGAGAACGGACAGCGCATAATCCACGTAGGCGGACACGGAATTCCCGCCTGACGGACACGAGATCTCCATGCCGGCGGACACCAGAGGTCCGCACCATCCACCATCGTGGCCCCCGGATGGGCTTAGTTCGAGACGTCCCCGCACCGTCCCCGAGCCTGTCCCACGGGCCGCTCGGCCACTTCCTCGCCTATCCCGACACCTGGTGGAAAGACTTCGGTGACCATCTCGCCCACTTCGCCGACGAGGTCCTGCCCATCGCCTTGCCAGTGCTGATCGCAATCCCGGGGCTGGTGGCCCCCTGGGCGGTGGCCCGAGTGCATCGCCGTCTCCGGCCACCCTCTGGTGGCCAGCTCGTCGAGATGGCGATGCCGGCTGTCATCGAGGCAAAGGTGCGCCGCCCGCCTGGCGAAGCGCCCCGCCGCGGCCTTCGGTCCCCGACCCGATGCGCTCAGCCGACGTGCGCCACGCGGTCCACAAGGCTAACGACCTACCGACATTCGAGGTCGCCACCCGCAACAGGCTCTCCTACACGCAACCCGGCCGCGGCGCGCGGCGTTGCCTACGCGCCCGGGCCCACGAGCTCACCGCCGCCTTCGGTGTCTATGGCAGGCGCAATCACCCCGCCGCAAGTCTAGGCGTACGTACTTACAGATATAGCTACAACTGCGGAGAGCCTCCTTCACGGACCGCTGCAAAGCGGTGGCACACGCACGGAGACTGCCAGGGTGACTATAAGGTCGGATCCGCCGCGCGCCGAGCGTGCGTCACTTTGGCTCGAGGTAGGGCTGGTCGAGATCCCCCTGGGGCGCGTCGGGGACGACGATCGACGCGAGCGCCACCGGAAGCGGCGAGCCCAGAAGCTCTTCGACGGTGTAGCCGAGAAATGGCGCGTCGCCGACGCGCCGGAGTCGAGCCCCGACGACCAGGAGATCGATGTCGTGCTCGTGAACGTACTCGAGCAGCCCACGGCTCACTGACGGGGCACGCTCTCGAGCGATCTCGGGACGCACGCCCGCCTTCCTGGCCCGGTCGGACGCCTTGTCGAGGACACCCCCCGGCGCTTCCGCCGGACTCGCCACCCGACTTTCGGGCAACGCCACCGCTTCGTCGGGCATCACGTGCACGATGTGAAGGCGCGCTCTGTGGCGATGAGCGAGGCTCAACGCCAGCTCCTCTCCGGCGATCCCCGCAGTTGTCCCGGTAGTCGCCACGGCGATGCGGCGGGGTACCTCCATACGCTCACCATGTTCGGGGGCTGGGCGGATCACGATGCTCGGCAGCGGGCTGCCATTGAGCAACTCTGCGACGGCGGGCGGCAGGCCGTGCGCGGTC
>JAJZMD010000071.1 GCA_021803085.1 Actinomycetes bacterium | reverse complement strand
CGCCTCGCCCAGCTCGCCCTGGCGGTCGTGTTCCTCCTCACCGCCAAGCTCATCGACTGGCGCAACCGGTGGTCACCGGGATGCGTCCCTATCCGCTGAGGTTCTTAGTCCCGTTTAGTCCCGCCGGTGTCCTACGGGCCTACCCAGCCGATCAGCGCAGGAGCGGACAAGCCGCTGACCAGGAACTTTCCGAGTGGAGGTGACATCGCTAGGCCCTGACGGTCCTGGACTCTGGTCCGGAGAAGGGCGTGGTAGGTGAGCCTGCGTAATGCGCTGCCGTAGGCTCTGACCTGCTCTTCTTCCCCATCTCAGGACCAGGCAGCCCTCAATTCACTGCCGGCCCGACCCGTTCGACGGACTCGTCGACCTGCTCGTCCGCAGCGAGCCCGGTCGTCGTAGACCGCCAGTACGGTGCCGCCGGCTCGTGCCCAGGAGACCTCGCTCCGGTGCGTCACGCGCCGCCCAGAGGATCCTGTCACAGCCCGTCGGTATCCTTTGCGGTGGTGACGGTTTCGGCGCCGTGACCAGGGGATTCTTCATGACCACGCCAAACACCGCCTCATACGACACCGAGCCGTCGCCCCGATTCGGAGGCGATGACGGCGTCGACTTGGACGGGGACGAGCACCGACCGACGTTGAGTCTGAATCTGAGCGCCTTCACCGGCTCGGTGGCCGCGGACAGTCTTTCGCGGCGGGTCAAAGCGCTCGCCTGCACGGCACCACTGCACGCCCTCGAATCCAACAAGGCGCGGGTCGCGGAGGGCCGTTGGACGCAGTTGAACTGCTGGGAGCTGGCGTTCGTGGCGATCGACGCGGTCGCGGTGGCGATGGACTTCGACACCGGCGCCTCCTACGACGTCACTGTCGACCTTGTCGCCGGACAAGCCTCTCGCCAGGCACCGGACCTCGCCGGCGACGAAGCCCGCGCTGCGGCCTCCTGGGTCGTCGAAGGGCTGATCTCGGGCCGGGGCGGCGATGAACCGTTCCACGCCGCCTACGGCAAATGGGACGATGGGGGCAGCTACGAGGCCCGGGGATTTCACGTCCAGCTCCTGACCGAGCACGCCGGGATGGACGGTGAGATCTACCTGCGAGCCAGCGACCAGGCGATCAATGTGCTCATCGGGGCTCTGGACACCGACATCGAATCGGCCGCTGAGGCGGTTGACGCCAAGATGGACAGCTTGGTTCGCCGCGGCATGTGGGGAGAGGCGGTCCTGACCGCCGAGCATGCCCGCTACCGCAGCATCCAGTACGCAGAGATGATCCGCCGGGAGGTGGTCGCCACGCGCCAGAACGTCGCCGAGGTCGACTGGGCGGAGCGAGTTCCGGCCCTTATCGAACGGGCGATCGACCACGTGCTGCGCCGGTACAGGACCGAGCGGGCAATCATCAACAACGTCACCCGCAGCCGCGACGAGGCGACCGAGCCGGCACTTCGCGCCAAGGCGTCCCAGATGCTCGTGCTGCTGAAGGACTGCCAAGCCCGGCACGAAGCGCTTCAACGGAGGCTGCTCGGGGTCCGAGAAGAGTTCCGCGAAGCGACCCGAGAGATCCTGGCCCGCCCACCAGCACGGGTCGCGCTCGTCGACCTGGAACGCCAGATCCTCCTGCCGCTGCTCGAGGCGCCGTTGCGTGACACCGATCGGCCTGTCGATCGGTTCTTCTCGCGACTCACTGCGCCAGCGACGGTGGTTGCCGACATGGACCGGCTGGTGACCATGTTGTGCCAGGCGCCTCGCGAGGACGACACCGGCGAGGGCGACCTCGATGCCCCCGATCTCACCGACATCCGCCGCGACCCCCGCTTCGACGATGGAACCTGGGATGCTGCCGAAGCCGTACTCGCCGACATCGATCGGCCCACCCGGCTGTCCGCCCTGCTAGCGCGCATCGCGACGCCGACGGCGCAAGATGATGTCGCGCACCTGGTGGCGTTGTTGGCCCTTCGCGCTGTCGATCCGGGCCTCGGGCACCGCATCGCGACGGGCGGCGACCGCATTCTCGTAGCGCTCGATGACGGGACAGTCCTTGAGCACCCGCGTTTCGCAGGCGCCGACTTGATGCTCGTTCCTGCGGCCCTCCGGGCCGACCTTGAGACTGCACGGCTATGAGTGATGTAGCCGACGCCGCCCGCCTGCTCGCCTATGCGATGAAGCCGCGCCTGACCCCGGGCGCGGAGCCCAGCGGAGACTACGCCCGTCTGGTGGCCCGGCATGCGGGCGAAGGCGCCTTTGCCAAGGTGGTCGAAGACGTCGCTGATGGGCTCGGACTATGGCTGGTCGCGGTCGACTCGATCGTCGGCGCCGTCGCCTGCGCCGAGGAAGACTCCATGTTCGCGATAGGCCTGCGCGACTATGCCCGCCAAACCCGCACGGAGAGCCGTATGGATCTGCGGGTCATCCACGGGCTGGCGTTCGTCGCGATTGCCCGCCTCTGCTACCCCCAGCCGACCCATCTCGAGACGGTGGACCGCATCTCGCGGGTGACCGTCAATGACGTCGAAGAGTACCTGCGGCGCCTGTGCAGTCGCCTGGACGAGCGGGCCGCGGCCGACGAGGTCGATGTCGATCCGCCCGTTGACGAGCCACTGCTGGAACGCACCTGGCGGGCGTTCGCTCGACGAGCCTCCGCGGCTCGCACCGGCGACGCTCGCCGCAACAGCTACACGACCGTCGCCATCATCGGCAAGGCGCTCGCCTGGCTGGTCGACCAGGGTCTCGCCCAGAAAGTCTCTGACGAAGACGGTGGCACCTACCGGGCGCTGCCCCGGTTCCGGATTCTGGTCCGGGAGTTGTCGGGTGGCGAGCTATACGCCGACGTGCTCCGCATCGCCGAGACCGATCCTGGCACCGCCGCATCCGGGAGGGCCGGATGACCCGCCTCCGTAAGATCCGCCTCGACGGGATAGGCCCGACCGGCGCCCGGTTCGACCCGATCACCATCGACCTCACCGACCGGACGGGCCACGGAGCCAGAGTCGCGCTCGTCCACCTGGAGAACGGCGGAGGCAAGAGCGTCCTGCTGAAACTGGTGTTCTCCGCAGTCCTCCCGGGGCGGCGGTACACGCTCGGTGGCGCGAAGCTGGGTGACTTCGTCCTCAGCGACGACACCGGCCACGTCGCGCTCGAATGGGGTGTCGACGATGGACAGGGCGGCGAGGCGCTCCTCATCACTGGGACCGTGCTCGAGTGGCGCAACCGGACCCGTTCTGCCGACCAATCAAATCTGCGCCAATGGTGGTACTCGTTCCGGCCGATCCCGGGAGTTCTCGACCTTGAGCTGCTCCCGACCCGTGTCGGCGGCCGCCGGCCGTCACGCGCCGCGTTTCGGGACCGGCTCATCGACGCCTGGCACGCGTCTCCTGCACTCGAACTGGCCGATCAGGACAGGCCGGAACGATGGCGGGAGTGGCTGCTCAACCACACCCCGCTTGACCCCGAGCTGTTCGCCTACCAGCGGGCCATGAACGCCGACGAGTCCGACGCCGAAGAGCTGTTCTCATCCATCCGTACCGGCGACGACTTCGTCCGCATGCTCCTTCGCTCCATTGCCGACCCCGCTGAGATGCGCAGCTTCGGCGACACGCTGGGCAGCTTCGCTACCCAGCTGGCCCGTCGCGAAGGCCTGGAGGCCGAGCGGGCGTTCGCCCTCGACGCAGTGGCCGCCCTACGACCTTTGGCCGAAGCGCACGCACTGGTAGTCGCCGCCGAGACCGCCACCGCCGCCGCTCGACGGGAGCGCTGGGCCCTGCAGGCAACGCTCGCCGCCGAGGTCGTCCGGTCCACCGGCGAGGCGGAGCGGCTTCGTCTCGCCGCCGAAGCGGACGAGAGCGTCGCCAAAGAGCTCGACGACCGAGCCGGTCAGCTCGTCGCCCAAGGCCAGGAGCTGCGGCGGCGCGAAGCCGTGTTCATGCTCTCCGACGCCAACGCCGCCCTACAGAAGGCACAGGCGGACGCCAGCAAGGCAACAGCCACCGCTCAGGCCTGGAAGGTCCTCGACACCGTCATCGACGAGCTCACCGCGGCGGCTGACCGGATTCGGCTCCAGGACGAACTTGATCGAGCCGACCGTGAGGACGCCCCGTTGCGCGCCGCTCGCGACCAGGCGGCCGCCGAGCTCGGGGCCCGCCTCGACGCCGAGATGTCGGCCGCCGCCCGCGACGCTGAACGGCTGGATGCCGCCGCCTCAGAGGCCGAGACACGGCGTACCGCTGCGGACGACCGTCGTCGTCAAGCCGAAGCTGACGCATCCGAGCTCCGAGCCGATGCGAAAGCCAACGAGGGGCGGGCCGCCGACGCCGATGCGGCGCACGCCGCGCTGGTAGCCAAGCAGGTCCTCAGCGAGGGCGAAGATGCCGCCGCCGGGGAAGAGCGCTGGACCGTCGCTGCGGTCGAAGCCGAAACCGATCTGGGGCAACGTAACCGGCGCCGTGGCGAGATCAAAGACCGACTAGCAGAGCTGACCGCCGAGGACGACGCACATGCGGCGACCATCATCGAGACGAGGCCAGCGCTACACGAAGCCGAAGCCGAGCACAGCCGGCTCGGCAACCTGGCGACGGCCTTGGCCGACGAGGATCGCCTTGCCGCAGTCATCGGGGAGGCGATCGTCGATCTTTGGGCTCGGAGCTCAGACCTGGACCAAGCGCTCCGGGAGGCGATCATCGCGGCGGAGACGGAGCTGCGGGAGCTCGCCGTCGCCACCCGCGCCGATCAGCTCGCGCTCGATGCGCTCGGCGACGGCGGTCTGCTGCCGCCATCCGAGGACGTCACCAAGGTATGGGACGTTCTCACCGACAGACGGATCCCGGCGACGTCTGGGTGGCGCTGGTTGGCCGAACGGGACGACCCCGACGAACGGGCCCGCCTTCTTGCCGCCAACCCCGCACTGGCCGGGGGGATCGTCGTCACCGACCCCGAGCGGGTCGGAGACGCCCGGGAGGCAGTATGCGCGGCGGGTCTCGACCTTCGCAGCATCGTCGCCCTCGGAACTGGCGGCGACATCGACCGTGCGGCCGAAGGTGTTGTCTGGGCCGCTCCCGTCAACCGGGGTCTCTATGACGAACGATGGGCCGCCGACGAACGCGTCCGCATAGAGGCCCGGCTGACCGCCGCCGGCAACACCAAGGATCGTCTCGAAGCTCAGGCGGCCGCCGATCGTTCCTTGGCGGAACGGCTCCGCCAGCTGTTCGGCCAGTGTCCGGCCGGCCATCTGGACTCCCTCGCAGCCACGGCCGTCCGTCTGCGTGCCCGCCTCCAAGATGCGACTACCCGCAGGGACCAAATCGTCGTCGAGTCCGCCACCCTCAAGGAGGAGGACTCGACGCTGGAAGGCATCGCCGCTTCTCTTGCCGAGCTGGTGCGCACTGCGACTGCCAATGCTGGCCACTGCGAGGAGCAGTCAAAGCGCGACCGACAGGCGGCTGGGTGGCGGGCGGAAGCGGCCGAGTGGCGAACCCGAGCGCAAGCCCTCGACGTCACCGCCACCGAGGAGGCCAGAGTGGCCGACGGCGCCCGAGTAGCCGGGGACTCTGCTCGGGACCAGGCCGCCGAGCGACGCCGTATCGCTGCCTCCCACAGCACGGAACGAGGATCGCTCCCGGTCGTCGAGTCTGTCGCCGAACCCGACTCGGCTGTCGCCACGGCCGTGCTGCGCCACGCCTACCAGGCCGCCGCCCATCGCCTGGAGACCGAATCGTCCGGCAAAGCCCTGGCCAACGAATTGTCCGTCGCCGAGGCCCGCGAAGCCGACGCCGCCAGTCGCTTGAAGAGGGAACCGCCCGCCGTCGTCGACCAAGCCCGAAGACTGACCGCCGACCCGGCCGCCGGCGACAGCGGAGCCCGCCGTGAAGCCCAACGGCGGACCGCCGCCGAAGCAGCTCGGTTAGATGCCCTCGCCACCGACGCCGCTGGCGACGTCAAAGTGGCCGAATCCGAGCTCGAGAAGCGCCAACGCCCCGGCCGGCTGCGTTGGACCGACCTTCCCGCCGAGCTCGAGCCGATCGACCGCTCTCACGCCGCAGACCTGGCCCGCCAAGTCGGCGAAGAACAACGCAAGGTGGCTGAGCAGGCACGCGAACGCCACGCACGGGCGACCAGTTCTGGCCGAGCGGCCGATGCCGCCAACTCCAGGGCACAAGTCCTCGCTGCCCATCAGCGAACCCTCGCGGTAGACGACGAACCGATCGACACCGCCGGGGTCACCCCCTTCGACGGCAGCCTCGATGAGGCCGAACGGCTCGTCGACGACCAGGTCGCCTCCTACCGACAGACTGTTGCGGCGGAGCAATCGGCCGGCGACGCCCGCAATGCCGCCCTGGATCAGGTGCGGGCCGTCGGCCGCAACTACTCGGGCATCGGCGGCCACCAGCTCGCCCTCGCCGAGGAACCGGGAAACGCCTTGGCGCCACGAGCCTCTGAGCTTGCCAACGGACTTGACGCCATACGGGCATCTATCGACGCCGAACTGGCAGAGGTTCACAAGCACCGGGAGGGACTCGTTGAACGGCTGTCAACCCTCGTTGAGCAACGCCTCAAGCTCTTGAAGCTGGCGCAGAGAATGTCGACCATCCCCGATGGTCTCGGCGACTGGTCGAGCAAGCCGTTCCTCACCATCGGATTCCAAAGCCCCGACGACGCGACGCTCGCCGCCCGGATGGGCGTAGCCATCGACGCCGCCGTCCACATCGACCGGCGCGACCCCACCACTATCGTCCTCGACGCCGTCCGGGCCGCTGTCGTCCGGCGCACCGCGGATGGCGAGCGTGCATTCACGGTGTCGATCATGAAACCGAACGCCGCCATGTTCGACGCGACGGTTGGCGTAGACCGACTGTCAAGCGAGTTCTCGGGAGGACAACGGCTGACCGCTGCCGTCCTTCTCTACTGCACGATGGCTTCGCTGCGAGCCCACGTGCGCGGACAAGAGCGGCCGGCGGACCCCGGAGTGCTATTCCTCGACAACCCCATCGGCAAGGCCAACGCCGACTACCTCCTCGACCTACAGATCGCAGTCGCCGAACGCCGCGGCGTCCAGCTGGTGTACACGACCGGCATCTCCGATCCAGAAGTGCAGGCCAGCTTCGAGACCATCGCCCGGCTCCGCAACGACGCCGACCTTCGCCGCCACCTGAACTACATCGTCGTCGACGACGGCATCGCCGAGCGCCTGGCCGGCGGTCGGGCGCCAACCGACACCGCCGGGTACGTGTCGGCCACCCGGCTCGCCGTCGTACCGCCACCGTGACCGTCTCCAGCGAGCTATCCGGCCGGGCTCAGCGTCTTGGCGAGGCACTCGCGGGTGAACGGGCCGTCACCGTTCGTATCGACCGGCTATGGAAACTGTTCGCCCAGAGCTCGCCCGATGTCGCCCGGGAACCAGCGAAACGCCAGCTACTCGTCGACGCCCTGAGTGAGCTCGAGACCTCCGGGCTGCTGAGCGTTCCCAAGGGACGGGGAAGCTGGGACCGCACTGGACATCCTCCTCTGCCCCGCTTCGTACGCCGGAGCGTCGAGCGGGTCCCCTCGAGCGCGGTCAGCGACCGCCTGCGATACCCATGGGTACCGGCCCTGTCATGGGCGGCCAGCGAACGGGTTACGGCCAGCCAGCGCGAAGCCCTCATGGCTGTAAACGCCTGGCTGGCCCGCCATCCACAGCCTCCCGAGCCGCTGCCCCACCGCGAGCGGTCGCTCGAGATCTTCGGAAACGAGAAGCGCCTGGACGAGCTCTTCACCACTCCGCTCTTCGCCAAGGGCAAGTTGACCCTCGACCTGCTCTGCGCCTACGTGGTGCACCCCCCGTTCGTGTGGCGAGCAGTGAGCGGCGCGGTGGGAAGCGACCTGCTCGTGATCGAGAACCACAACACGTTCGACTCAGTGTGCCTCGCCTTGGAGCACCACGTCGCAGCCGGCACATCGTGCCCATTTCGGTTTGTCGCCTACGGCGCCGGCAACGCGTTCGAAGCGTCGGTTACTTATGTCGCCGACCTCGATCCCGTACCCGAAAGGGTTCGCTACTTCGGCGACCTTGACAGCGAAGGTGCCGCCATCCCCGCCCGAGCATCGGCCCGGGCGATAGCGACCCACCTACCCGCTGTCGAACCGCATCTTGGCCTCTACCGCCTCTTACTTGCTCATGGCACTCCCCAGCCGGCATCGCTGCCGGCGGTGAGGACCACATGGCTTGGTGAGCTGCAGCCTCAAGTCGATGCACTGTTCGCTTCCGGTCATCGTCTCGCTCAGGAGTGGGTGAACGTCGCCGTCTTGAGCCACGACGAGTCATGGCTCAAGGTGTAACCCGGACTGCACCTACTGACTCCCCGGCCTGGGAGACCCGTCCGTTTGGGGTGTTCATCATCGTTGAGCGGTGTCTCCAATCCCAAAGCGTGAGCGCGTCACGTCGCGCCGGAGGATGGCATGACTGAGGCGAGTCGCGAGCGAACCGTACGAGGGAGCAGAGTCGAACAACCCACCTCCCGTACGAGGCCGCCAAGGTTCTGCCACAGTCGTATGCGCGTCTCTCTGGGAGAACTCCCTTGCAGACGGCCGATCGCTGCCTCGACGTCCTCAACTCGGCCTGGACGGTGCGGGGGCTGACCTCGGTGATCACCAAAGGGGTGGTCAGTCTCAGTTAGCAGACGATCGATCGGAATCCGTTCGAGACGGTCGGGATGTCGAACCAACGCGGCGTTGACCGAGAAGTAGCAACCAAGGTTGATAGCTCGCTTCGTTTGGAGCGGGTCGCCGAGCCACCAGTGAAGCACGATACCACGAATCGGAGTGGCTTCCAGCAACTCAAGGAGTTCCTTCGTCGCGGCATGGCTGTGCAGACTGACGATCCGGGGGTTAGTCGTGAGAATTTGGAGCGCCTCCCGAAGCGTCGCCATCTGGACCGACAACGGCACCCGGGAGTTTCCGTCAAGTCCCAGCTCCCCAACGAACGGCGTCTGCTCGAGGAGTTCGGCAAACGTCTCGGGGCGAAAGGATTGCTGGGCCTTGACAACACCGGGGTGACATCCGACACCCCAGATCGTGGCTCTGTCTCGCCGCTTGAGTGCCTGCTGCCCTTCCGAGAGGGAACGGGTGACGGCGAACACGACAGCGCCCAATAGCTCGAGCTCCTCGCTGCTAATGGCAGGATCGACGTGGGCGTGTAGGTCGAGAGGAGGCAGCTCGCTCATGGGAATAAGCTCGCCAGCTCGGTTTGAGCTTCCTGGCACAGGCGCAGGGCTTTCCGGGCCGGATATCCCGGCGGCAGGCTTAGGGCGGCGATATCGGCAGCACGGATGCCTCGTCGGACGAAATCCCGTACCGATGGCTCTACCGACTTCTTCGCCAGCCAGCCGGGCAGGCCCGGATCCCCGCTCGGATCGACGTAGGAGCTTTGGTCCGAGATCCCGGATGCGCGGAATGAGGCCCGCCGGATCACGCAGCCGAAGCAGACGCCGCACTGCTGGCTGGTCGAGACGTGGAACGTGCGTTGACCGGTGAGTCCGCACGAGTGCGTGGAGCTGAGCAGGATGCTGGCCGCTGTGGGATCCGTGAGGCCAGCGGCCATGGTGAACATCTGCCCCTTCGTCATGTCGGCGAGCGGATTCGTAATGTCTGAGTGGGCTCCGGCTTGCCGGAGGATGTCAGACAACCCCTGCAGAAACGCTGGATGGGTGGTGCGGGTGGAGAGGCTGCCACGTCGTTCTGGTCCGAGTGGTGGGTTGAGGGAGGCGAACCCGTTCTCGGGTATCCAGAGCGGCACGCCGTCAATGCCTGCTACCGCCAATCCGAAGGCGAGGAACAGTGCGGAGCGTGAGCGGCTGGAGGGTTCGCCCCGCCCGAATGAGGTTCCGTTGGGCTGCTTCTGGCGGCGCCCGAAAGTGACCTGGATGTGCCGCTGTCCGGGTCCGGGCATCAGCGCCTCGACTTGGCTAGCGACACGTCGTTGTATGGGCGCCATGCTGGTCAGCCCGACGTGGGAGACAAGGGTGTGGGACTCTGTGCCCTGGAGCTGCGACCGGGATAGGAGCGCGCCGATCGCTGAGTCGGCGCCACCGCTCAGCAGCACCACTCGCTGGGGAGGAGGCAGGGCGGAGACGACGGTTTCCCGAGCCGATCGGGCAGCAACAAAGCGAAAGTGCCATTGGTCACCAGTGAGGAAGCCAAACAGGGTGGCCAACTGGTCAGTGAGCGGCTCCCAACGGTCGACCTTGCTGACGGGGACGGTGAGCTCGATATCTCGCTGGTTCCAGTTGGAACCCCCGAACTGGCGTGCTTCGGTGCGGTCGGCGGCGAATACGGCGGTGGCGATGCGCACGAAGTCGACGTTGGGCTGGGGTGCCGGGCCAAGGCCCCCTAGCCGCGGCCCATAAGTCGACCCGAAGGAGGATCGGCCCTGCGCGGTCCAATAGAAGGTCGTACGGGCAAGGCGAGGCGGGATCTGCTCTGGCAGGCTGAGGCGCAAACGGTAGGCGGTCATCGGCGACCATGTCCTCGCATTCGACGAAGGGTCTCGATGCCGTCCTCAACCGCTTGAGTGATCTCATCCTCGGTGGGGCCGTTCACTGACAGCTCGGCCCGGCCGGCGAGGGCCTCGGCGACCTCCTCGATCTCTCGTTCGGTGAGCTCGCCGGTGTTCTCAGGTCGGTCGGCTTGGCGAGCGAGCTCACCGGCTTCGCTCAGCGCTGCCTCTTGGATGATCAGAGCGATGGTCTTGCGGACAATCTCCTCGGGGGTCGGCGTGGCTCCCGCCTCACCCTGCTCGATGACCCATTGGGCGATCTCGCCAGCGACATAGCGCTGCTCCTCGTGCTCGATGGTGCTGTCGCTAAGCGGTCCACAGGCGGCGTTGACGATCCGGACGGTGACCTCAAGGGGATCGCCGAGCGCTCGCAGCTCGGCGTAGTCGAGACCGAGCCGAGCCAATGCCGTGGCGTCGCCAGTCTGGTAGGCGTACGCTGCGGCCGCAGCCCGGCCGGCGGTGGTCGCGAAGCCGGCAGCGGTGCGGTGCGCTCCGCCTCGATTGCGAGTGCCGGTACCAGGACCCCGAGCGCCGCCAGGACCGAGGCCGCCCCCGACGCCAGGGCCGTCTCCGCCCTGCCCGCCTCCGGTGCGGGGTCGTAGGAGGGGGATGACGTTCAGAAGCGTGTCAGGGGAAAGGTGGCCCTGCGGTGGCGACGTGTCCGCCGGGGGTTCGTCCTGCGGATTGTCCGAGTCGTCTCGCGGTTCGGTGCGGTCGTCGTTCAGTGGGACATCGTCCAGCCATTGCTTCAGCTCCCGGCGCAGCCTCTTCCCGGCGGTGTCACCACTCCCCGAGTACGCGCCGCTGGTGCCCATCAGTGGCTCGGATTCTCCCTGAGAGCTTCAGTGGCGGCCGTGCGGACCGGTTCCCTGGAGGATCGGTCCCGCCAGTGCTCTAGTACCGGGCGATAGGCGATATCTGCAGGGAGCTTGAAGAGCAGAGGCGTTGCCGGGCCCACCTCATCGGGTGGTATCGCCAGGAGCGCTCGCTTTGCCTCCTCGGTTGTGTCGGGGTGCTGAAGGGCAATGCGCTTGATGCCAAGTACGGCCTTTCGCTGATCACTAGGACGGTCGCGACCCATTCGCCCCAGGTGCTGGACCAGCAGCCGTGCCTCGTCGCTGGTCAGCGCCGAGAGGTACTCGTCCGTGACCGACTTCTGGTCGGCGCGCTCGCTGGACAGCAGGTTCGCGGCGATGTCCCGCAGCCGTTCTGGCAGCCCGGCGTCGAGTAGGGGCTTTCCTTGAAAGGCGGCGGCGAGGAAAAGATAGCTGGCGAGGTCGACACCACGGAGGGGTGGGGGGAGCTTCGCCCAGCGAACCAAGGCGTCAGGGAATTCCGGGGGCTTCTGCTCCGTGGGTGCTGACCCGGACGTATTTTCGTCGGCATCGTGGGCTTCGGCGGCGGGAACGTCGGGCTCCGTCGCGTCCTCTTCCGCGGGACGGCCAGCTGCAACCTCAAGCGCGTCGAGCTGTTCGCGAAGCTTGCCGGCGGCCAACCAGTCCAAAAGCCGGGTGAATTCGTCGGGGAGGAGCACCTCCAACACCATCAACTTGGCGACCACTCCCGGGTCAAGGTTGATGCCGCGGCGACTGGCCACCCCCTGACGGACATGTAGGTCGTTTAGGAAACGCTTGACACGTCGCGGGCTGCCACGGAGCTTCTCATAGAGCAGCGGCGTCAGTCGGGCCGAAAAGGCCAGCTCCTCAGTGATCTCGACGCCGTCGAGGCCTGGGAGATCATCGAGGTCCCGGGATTCGAGGCGCAGCGTCTGGCACTGGTCGGCAAACGTGGCCAGTTGCTCCATTGGCAGGCGAGCCTGCAGTTGGAGTAGGAGCAGGTACGCATGGGTGTCAAAGCGACTCAGGGCTGGAAGTGGGATCGTGGTCTGGACGATCTTGTGTAGGTACAACCGGGCTGGTTCCTCTACGGTCCCGTCTTGGCCGTCTCCACCAGTTGGCTTCGGAAACTCGGTTCGGATGGCCTCGGCGACACGCTCCTCGTCGGCAGCCAGCACAAACGACATGCCAGGCACCGCCAGGAAGAGGCGGATGGCCTCCAGGGTTTCGATGACCGTCCGGGGCAGACAGCGGTCGAGGTCGTCGACCAGGACCACCACCCGCCGGACGTGCCTAAGCTCATCGGAGCTCATGAGCTGGCTGAACTCGTCCCGGAAGCCGTCCATCCCTCGCGGTGCGGCGTCGGACTCTCTATTGTCGTCGTTGATCAGGCCGAAGAGGTCCTCGACTCTGGGAAGCTGCAGCGCAAGGGTGGTCCTGGCCGCCAGCTGAATCGCCTTCGACCAGTTCACCCGACCAACGAGACGCTTGACGAGCTTCTTCGCTTTATCACCCTTATCCTCGGTACGTTCCACCTCGTTGCTCAGCCGGTCGAGCACCTCGGAGATGAGGCTCTCCTTTGCCCCGGTGGCCGGGTCGTAGCGCCAAGGATCAGTGGGCACGACGATGACCGTGGCATCAGGTGAGTTACGAGCAGCTAGCTCTTGGTGGACCAGGCCCAGAACCGTGGTCTTCCCGCTTCCCCAGGCCCCCGACAGCCCCAGAGCCACGGGGTTGAGGCGCTCATCGAGCAGGGCGTCGGTCACCGTGGAAGCCACAGCTCCGAAGGACAGCAGGTCGGTCGGCGATGGCTCGTCCGACCAAAGTGCGAACTCAGTAGCGCCAATCGACGAAGGCGTCATGCTCTCACCCGCGCCGGAAGCTCGGGGCACTCATCGTTGCTCGATCGGACCGCGAGAGCGGTCGAACACTAGTGTGTCTCGGCCAAGGAGCGATACGACACGGCCCCCGCTCTGCTCATCGCCGCGTGGCGAACGAGAGTTGGGATCTCCGGACGAGGTGTCAGGACGTCGCGAGACGACGGTACGGAAGAGTTCGTGCGGTACCCGGCACTGTTCGACGAGGAGATCCTCGTCGATGCCCTCTTGCACTAAGAGCTCGACCGCACGGGGCATTAGCGAGGGTTGTTCAATCGCGCTCACGAGCCCCGGCTCGTCGCGCCGCCACCCGCGACTGGAGATCGTGGTCACGGCGTTTCGATAAGACACGTCGCCGAGTCGACCGAGCTGGCGGGCACGAAACAGCAGGGCCTGCATGCTGACTCCCCATTGCTCCTTCAATTTCGCCAAGGTCCGCCATGCGTTAGAACCCATGGCCGACGGCAAGAGGCTTTGGATCTCGGCTGCCGGCATCAACAGCTCGGAGGCGAACCGGTGGGCTTGATCTTCAACGGTTCGACCGCCCGGCTCTGCGTCGCTGTGCATCACCAGGTGACCGAGTTCATGAGCGACGTCGAACCGTTGACGGTAGTAGTCACGTTTGATCGGGTTGAGGACCACCACCGGTCGAAGCCGACTAGTGAAGGAATAGGCGTCGACCGAGGCCGCCTGCGCAGGGCTAAAGACGACGAGGATGCCGTGATTCTCTAGGAGGCGTACGAGGTGTCCAGCAGGGCCATCGTCCATCTCCCAGCGCTCGCGAACGAGGCGAGCTGCTTCCTCCGGTCCTTCGAGGTCGCGGTGGTCGGTGGCCACCGGGAAGTTCGGGAGGTCTAGCTCGGGGAACTCAACGTGGCGCTCCAGGCTTCCGGCGATGTCAACTGCTAGTTGCCCGTAGGCGAAGGCCTGGTCCCGGGCGAGCTGGCTGGTCGACCGCAGCGACCGGAAGTGCGGCGTCGTGCTGCTCGCCGCGACGTCGTCGGGTCGAACCGCGAAGAAGCCAGGATCGACTGACAAGCTCAGCGCTAGCAACGCCACAGTGGCAGCGGTTGGCCTCTTGGCGCCGGCTTCCCAGGCCGCGACGGCGGTAGGGCTCTTGTTCACCCTGCTCGCCAGATCACTCTTTCGGAGGCCCGCCAGATGGCGGGCCAAGGTGAGTCGGGAACCGTCAAAGAGCGTTGCGACCTCGGCCGAACGGTCGGTGGAGCGGGAACGATCGGTCACCGATCGCCGTTCGCCTGCTCGGTGCCAGTCTGTTCCTTGGGCTGGCGACGCAGCCGGACGGGAGCGTCCGGCACACTCTCGGGTGCGAGGGATGGCAGAGCGTCGTCGATACGACGGCCGCCCCCCGCCGGTGGAGCGGTAAGCAGATCATGACGCCAGTGCCACGCCGGTCCCCCACCCGCGTTCAGCCGGGGGCGGCCCATCACCAGTTCGCGCTCGTCGTGGTCCACGTCTTGGGCGTGGGCCACGACCAACGTTTGCCGATCGAGCTCAACGTCCGGGCTGCCCAAGAGTACGAGGCCAGCTACCTCGGCGTCATCGAGACCCTCGAACAGGCTGGGCTGCGGGGGCTCGGGATTTCGCTGGCTGGCCACCTGCTGCTTCGTCGGGCTCTTCTGGGGCCAGGGTAGCTGGTCGATCTTCCCAAAGGCGCATGATGCCAGGAGCCATCGCCAGTCCTTCCACGCCCAACCCGGGCTCCCGTTCAGGTCTGCGCGTTCTACTAGATCCGGCTTGAGCTGGGGCATGGTCGTTACGTCCTGCGCGGTCAGCTCGGCCTGCAGTAGGTCCAAGCTGATGGAGCCGTCGCCGCCCGTGGCGAGGGCGTATCGGCCACAGGCGAAGACGCGATCGAGCCGGTCACGCAGCAACGTGAAACGCGTCATCCCGGCCCAAGTCGCGTCGTGGCCGGCCGCCTCGGAGTAGTCGTCGGCCACTCGATCGGTAGCCGACACGTACGCCCAGCGGATGCCCTCCAGGATGCCCACCTTCCCAAGGGCAGCGATGACCTGCTGCTGTTCGCTCACGACGTAGAAGATACACCACAACCAGTATCTTGTGCGTGATACTGAACCTTGAGTCTGCTTCTGTGAATCTGGATGCACCAGTGGCGCCGTCCGAAATAGGCTGGCAGGCATGAGCGCGACCGAGGTGCCCGACTTCGAGGTTCGCCTCCAGTCGTTCGCATCCCCGACGTTTCCGTCGCTGCGGGACAGCCAGCGACTCGTCCTCTCCAGCTACGCCCGCGACCACCGCGGAACTCCAGACCTCGGGATCCAGATGCCGACCGGCGAGGGGAAGACCCTGGTGGCGCTCCTCATCGCCGACTGGTTCTTGGAGCAAGGACGCTCCGTCGCGTATCTGACCGGCACCCGTCACCTCGCCGACCAGGTGAAGGAGGAGGCCGACAAGCTGGGGCTCGAGGCCGTTCGCTTTGCCGCCCGGGACTACGGCGGCGCAAAGCTCGACGATTACCACCAGGCCCAGGTGGTGGGGATCATGAACTACTGGGTGTACTTCAACTCGAAGCCCGTGCCCCGGCCGGCCGACGTCGTGATCTTCGACGACGCTCATCTCGCCGAGCAGCCGCTCAGCTCGCTCCAGACCCTGCGCATCCCGAATAGGAAAGGCTCGGCACGCTCGCTGTACCGAGACGTCTGCAATCTCGCCATCGCCCACACCGACGCCTACGCGGGTCTTCGAGCGATGCAGGACGGCACGGCAGCGCCCGGAACCCCGCCCGAGCTCCTGTCCTTCTGCGACTGGTCGGCGATCTCCGGAGCGGTTCGCGACACGATCGAGTCCTCGCCCTTCGTGGAAGACGACGAGGCCCGCTGGGTGTGGCCAGCGGTCCGCGACCACCTCAATCGCTGCGGCGTGCTGATCGGATCCTCGGCAATCGAGATCAGGCCATACCACCCGCCGACGTCGCTCTGCCCTGGCTACAGCAAAGCGAAGCAGCGGATCTACCTCTCCGCCACCCTCGGCTCCATGGACGATCTCCAGCGCCGCATCGGCGGGAACCCCGTGACCCGCCTCGAGCCCGACCAGCCGCTGCCTCCGGGCGCCACCGGTGAGCGTCGGCTGGTGCTCAACCCGACCAGGCGCCAACCGCTCGATGACGAGCCCCTTGGGTGGGCCCTGGAGCAAGTGACCGCGGCTGGCGGCAGAGCTGCGTGGCTCTGCGCCAGTCACGCCGAAGCTGACACCTTGCAGGACCTGCTGACGGCCGCCGGGCAGTCCGTCTTTCGGCTCGGGCCTGGCGACGACGACATGGTGGAGACGTGGAGCCGAGTCCCCAAGGGCAACCTGGTGACGGCCGGCCGCTATGACGGCCTCGACCTGCCCGGCGACGTTTGCAAGCTCGTCATCATCACCACGGTCCCCCAGGCAAGCAGCGAGTTCGAGCGCTTCGTAGTCGCCTACCTGGGCGACGCATCCTTCATGCGCCACCGGGTCGGACAACGCGTCACCCAAGCGCTCGGCCGAGCAAACCGTATCCCCACTGATCGATCCCTCTACCTTGGACTCGACCCCACGTTCGCTCAGGTACTGGCCGACCCTGCCGTTCGGGCATCGATTCCAGATGACACCCGACCCACGATCCGTCATGCACTGGAGCTGTACGACGAAGGCTGGGAAGCGACGAAGCGCTCGTGCTCCGAGTTCTGGTCTCCAGAGGCCATGCGTGATGGGCGCAGTGTCGAACGGCCCGAATCTCGGCCCGGACGCCGGCTGCGGCCGGGCCGAGCAACCGGTGGAAGTCGCGACGTGGCGAGCGCGGACGCCGAAGTATCGGCCGCCACCAATCTGTGGCTTGGAGACCACACCGCCGCCACCAAGGCCGCTTCGAACGCCGCCTCGCTCCTGGCCGCAGCGGGCGAGACGGAGCACGCCGCGTTCTGGCGCTACGTCGAGGCCCATGCCCTCTTCGACCGCGGACGCAACAACGACCTTTCGAAGGCTCGCGCAGCCTTGGAGGAAGCGACGACCAATGGGCCTCGGACCACGTGGTTCCGACGATTGTCCAGAACCGTCGACGAACTCTCCGGCCTCCAGGCAAGGAGCACCGATGACTCTGACCGGCTTTTCCTTACCTGGGACGAATGGCAGCGGGAGGCCGGCGGCCAACTTGACCCCGCCCTGCGGGACGGGCGGACGCTGCTCACGGGGACCCACGATCAGCAGTGCGATGCCCTGCTCATCCTCGCCCGGCTCGCCGGCGCCGGCGCTGAGCGGCCACCGAAGAGCGAACAGAGCGCCACGGACTGCCGCTGGACCTGGTCGACCAGCAAGCGGGGCGAACGCCGCGTGTGGGAAGTCAAGACCGGACGCAGTGACTCGGTCCCGCGGTCAGATGTGAACCAACTGCTCGGGCAGATCGAGGTCGAAACCAAGCGCGCCTCGAAGACCCGAGTCATCGGCTGCCTGCTCACGCCCGAGAGCACCGCGAGCGCCGGTGCCGTTGAGGCGGGCAGAGACAAGATCGCCTTTCTCCAGCATGATGCTGCGGTGCGCCTCTACGACATCCTCGCCGACCGCCTCAAGCAATACGCTGCCCTGTGTGGCGACGGAAGCGCCGAAGCCCGCGGACAAGCGCGAACGACGATCGAAGCCCTGCTCCCAACCGAAGGTTGGCTCGAACGGTTGCTCCGACCCACCCAGGGCCGGGTAATCGGTGCAGACGAGATCACTGCCCTTTTCCCAACGCGCTGACCGACATCGAAGCGTCAGGAGAAACGCCGAAGATTCTCCAGCCAGGACGAGAGGCTGGTCACGGTGATCGTGCAGGTTGAGCGGCGACCCGGTAGCTCCTCAAGCACGCCGGCTCGGATGAGGTCGACAACCGCTCGCCGGCCGAGACCGGTGAAGCGGACGACCTCGGCGAAGGGGACGGTGGCGACAGGTCGGGCTTTGCGACGCTTGGCTTCGTTACGAGCGATCCAGCAGGCCTGGACCGATGCGCGAGTAACGAAGCGGGCCCGGCTGGTGTCGGTCTCGGGGTCGAGCTCGAGGTCGCCGTCGCGGGCGAGGACCTTGACGGTGGTGAAGCTGAGCTTGAGCTGGCGGGCCGCGGCGGGCAGCTTCATCGAGCGTTGGTGGAGCGCTCGCACCCGAGCGTGCTCAGCCCGGAGGGCCTCGGCCTCCTCGTCGGTGAGGGTGAGCTCTTTGCTGGTGGGGTGCTGTTCGGGGGCGAGGTCGAGGTAGCGCAGGGAGCGGTAGATCTCGTCGTAGCGGACGCCGAGCTGTTCGGCCAGGTCGGGGAGGCGGATGATCCCGGCCCGCTGGTCGCGGTAGGCGAGGACGTCGCTCATGCGGCTGTAGCGGCGGGGGACGCCGTCGCCGTCGGGTTGGACGACGCTGGGGATGGTGCCGTCGGTCATCCATCGCCGGGCGGTGGTGGTGACGATGTCGAGTTCGTCGGCGACGTGTTTGGCATCCCAGAGCGGGTCGTCGGGGTCGCCGGGTTCGACCTGCCAGCCGGCGTCGGCGAGCACGGCGGTGACCTGGTCGGCTCGGGCGAAGAGGGGGTTGGTGGCGAACCAGTGGACGGTCCGGGTGGTCGGGGTGAGCAGGGTGGCGATGTCGGCGGTGACGTAGTCGTCGAGGATGGCGGCGACTTTGGCCAGGGGGGCGACGTCGGGGTGGTCGAGGGTGTAGATGCGCCCGAAGACGTCCTCGCCGGCCCGGTGCCCCATGTACCGGCGCCGGACACTGTCTTCGATGCCGGTGCTCCAGGCGAGGTCGGTGGCGAGGCTCTTGCGCAGCAGGTGAGACGAGACCCGAAAGCCCAGGTCGTCGCTTCCTAGCCCTTCGTCTCTGGTGGCCTCGGCGAGGGACATCTGGTAGCCGACCTGCCCGCCCCGGTTCGGGCGTTGGATGCC
>JAJZMD010000211.1 GCA_021803085.1 Actinomycetes bacterium | reverse complement strand
CCCAAGGTGCCGGGATCGAGACCCGGGCGGCCCACGAACTCGTCGAGCGCTCGAGAGGGGTGGCCTCGGGGCACGACTGTGGGGCGCACAGCTCCCCCACGACGTCACCCTCGTCTGCCATGGACCCACCTTTCGCCATCGCTCTCGTGCGCGACGGCGATTGCGCGGCTTGCGAGGACCAGGAGAACCCGGAAGCATTCGTTCGACGAGCGCGTCCGTGCGCCGCAGTGGCGAGTACTGCCCTCTCGCTTCTGCTCGAGAAGATCGACGCCGTGTCCTCGTCCTCGGCACCGTCGGCGAAGCGGTAGGCGACGAAATCGCAGATGAGCGGACCGACGTCACCCGTCGCAGCCGCTTCAATGACGCAATCTCCGGTTGCTCACGCCCGCGCCCCCGCGACGAACTGGACAGGACGTGGGGCGTTCGGAGGGAGCCGCGCCCCCTCGTCGCCCCTCTCTCGGCACCGGCGTCCCACATGTAGGCTCCGGCGGATGCGCGGAGCCTGCCCAGTGCTCGGAGGCCGTGCCAGCGGACAACGATGAGCTGGGTTCGAGACAGCTTCGTGCTCCTCGGGCACAGACCCGATGACCCGCACGAAGTAGCCTCGGGCCCCGAGAGACTGTCGTGCTGCAGCTGACAACGTCTCGGAGCTCGCGTGTCACGCGTCCACTCCGCAGGCGGCGCGTCCGTCGCGCAGAGCGGCGCTTCGGTACCGCGGGGACGCTGTTCGCGGCCTACCTCGTGCTCACGTTCTTGTGCTTCGGCGCATGGTCGCTCGCCACCCCGCTGTTCGCCTCGCCCGACGAGCCGACCCAGGTCGCCTATGCCGCGGCAGCAGTTCGCGGGGAGGTGCTCGGATACACAATCGACGGACCCGCGAGCGCCTACACCGCGGTGCACATCCCCGCAGTCTTCGCCGCAGGGAACGCCTACGCAACGTGCGACAAGTTCCACCTGACAGTGCCCGCGTCCTGCGCGCCGGCGCTCACAACCTCGACCAAGACAGTGCACGTCGCCACCTACGTCGGGCGGTACCCGCCGCTGTACTATCTCGTCGTCGGGCTCCCCTCGCTCGTGTTCGTCTCGAAGACCGGCATCTACCTGATGCGGCTCATGAGCTCGCTTCTGAACGCGGCGCTCGTCTCCCTCGCACTGCTCGCCGTCGTCGTGTGGTCACGTCGCAAGCTGCTGCTCGTCGGTGTGGCGGTGGCGGCGACGCCGATGACGTGGTTCATCGGCGGCATGGTCAACCCGAGCGGCTTCGAGATCTGTTCCGCGATCTTGCTGTGGACGAGCGGGCTCGTGCTCGTCCTCGAGCACCCCGACCACCCTCCGCCGCGCCTCGTCGCGCTCTTCGCCGTCGCGATCGCGCTCCTGTCGCTTGCCCGGCCCATCTCCCTCCTGTGGGTGGGGATCACCCTCGTGATCCTGAGCCTCCTCGGCGGATGGCGCGCCCTCGTGGGAGTGCTCCGCAGCCGGGCAGGCCGTCTCTCGGTTCCGCCGCTCGTCGCCTGCGGCGTGTTCGCGCTGTGGTGGGTCCTCGCCCAGCACTCCTTGGATCTCGTGCCCGGCACGCCCGCCTCCGCCAGCGAGCCCGCACTCCAGCTGCTCGCCACCGCGCTCGACCACGCGAAGCTCTGGCCCTCTCAGATGGTGGGGGTCTTCGGATGGAAGGAAACGCCTTCCCCGCTGCTCACCTATGTCGTGTGGCTGTGCGTCGTCGTGTTCCTCTTCGTCCTCGGGCTGTCACGCGCTGGGCCTCGCAGAGCGGGAACCCTGATCCTCCTGGTCGGCATCGTCGTGCTCTTGCCGATCATCTTGGACTACTCCGTCGAGCACAGACTGGGCATCGAGGGGCAGGGCCGCTACTGGCTCCCCATCGCGGTGGGGATCCCGCTCGTGTCCGTCGCGCTCCTCGAACGCTCCGCGGCATATGGGTGGGTCCGCACGCACGCAGCGTGGTTCCTGGCGATCGGAATGGGCGTGGCCTCCGCAGCCGCGTACCTCGGGACGCTCCGTCGCTACGCAGTGGGCATCAACGGGCCGATCGACTTCCTGCAGGGGTCCTGGCGTCCACCGATCGGTTTGCTCGGCGCGGCAGTGAGCGGGTGCGCGTGCGACGCGCTCTTGCTCGCAGCCGTGATCATGGAGCTGCACAGGCCGACCCGCACGGGACCGGTTTTGGCGAGCGCAGGTTCCGACGCGGAGGTCGCCGACCCTCGGCAACCCTCGACGAAGGAACCATGACGATGACCTCGGTGCAAGACGGCGATGTGACAGCCGGTGGGCGACCGCATCGATCACCGTCACCTCCCGGCGCACCAGCCGGAGCAAGCGCTCGTATTTCTGCAGCGGGGTCACCGACGGCGTTGCACGTCGTCCAGCCCGGTCGGTTCCACGGGTCTCCTCGGCCATCGCGAGATGGTCCTCCACTCGTCGTGGAGACCCGCGGATGCTGCTTGAATCGCGGACCGATCCCTATCGCGAACTCAGGCGCCAACCACCGACCGTCTATGCACCGGCTCAGGGAAGTTTCGCGATCTTCGCGCCCTTGGGGAGGGAGAAGTCCGAACTGCTGGCGTGCGACGAATAGTGCGTCAACCAGAAGGCGTTGGAAGTACCGTGCCCGCTCGACCCGCCTACGTAGGCGAGGATGCCCTTGTCAGTGACGCAGTACCTGGCCTTTTGAATCCCGAAGCTCCACTTGACACATTCGGAGGGCTGACCTGCGAAGGTGGCCGTCGAGAAGGACACCTTGAACCCTGCAGACTTGGCCCCGATCACGGCTTGCCAGCCCTTCATGATGGACACATACGAGCTGACGTCCAAGAAGCTCGCCATCAGCGCCCTGACCGGGCTCGCGCTCGCAGATGGGTAGACGATGCAGGTGATGGGGTTGCCGGAAAGCGAGCAGTCGTACGTCTTCTTGCCGTTGTAGATCATCTCGTCTGGCGAAGGCGGGGACGTCCGGAGCAGCTGGGCCGGTGGTCGCTGCTCCACTACGTAGCTCCCTTTGCTCGCGTTGTTCTTGAACGCATAAGTGATCTTGAAAGTGGCCTTTGACTCCTTCCCAACTGCCGTTTCGAGATTTTGCAGCTTTGTCTTTGACTTCTGCGACAGCGGCTTGGCCGATGCCAAAGCCGCGGGGAAGACTGCAGCTCCAGTCACGAAGACGACTGCAGCACCCGTTGCCAGAGCCATGAGCTTACGGCTCACTCTTGTTCGCTTCTGCTCCGCCATTGCTGCTCCTTGTTCAGGTGGGCCCCAGGCGGATGGAAATATCGTTGCGTGCTGCACAGCTCCGCCATTGACATTGTACCGGCAACGGGCTTCAACGCTATGAATGCCTGAATTGGCCTGGGATCCGCGGAGAGACCATGGGTCGCTTCGGGGCAAGCCACCGAGGACATGGAGGGTGCCGACGCCGTGCTCTCGTACGGTGTCGATGCAGGTACGGACGGCAACGACGTGCCGGGCATGGTCCTCGGAATGGAGGCACCCGCCGACATTGCGAAGGAGCTTGGCCATGCGCAGCGACCGTTCGGCTTTCGTTGCCGTTGAATGGCAGGGACCGGTTACGGGCGAACCGGAACGCCTCAGGCCGCAGGTCACGCAGTGCACACGCCAGGGTCGAGGACCTGCGTTCGAAGGAGTCGTCGCGCCCGGCCAGCGGGCTGCGGGATTGCCGCGAGGCTGTCGGCCACGAGCGCGTCGGGAGGAGGTCGTCATGGCTCATGCGCTGACGAGGCCTCGTCCGCGACTGCGAGCGGTGCCCAGGCACCCACGAGGCAGTTCGCGGCTCGATGCGCGTCCCCTGACGCCCGTCCCTGAACAGGACCTCCGGCCCTACCCGGCTGGGGTATCCGAGGCCAGGGTGGGTACAGGTCGGGCCCACGAGACCCACGGAGGTGGACTCCATGATGTGGTACTGGGGCGGAGGGATGCAGTGGTGGGGATGGCTGCTCGGAGCCCTCGGCATGGTCGTCTTCTGGGGACTATTGATCTGGGCGATCTGGTACCTCGTCGTAGCAGTCGTCCGGCGCCCCGGCGCGGATCGACGACCGTCCGACCGTTCCGACCCCAAGCGGATCCTCGACGAACGGCTGGCGAGAGGTGAGATCGACGCCGACGAGTACCGGCGCATCCGCGACCTCCTGAGCGGCGGGCAGCATCGGGCCGCCACCGACGACAGAGAGCCGGCCGGCACGGCGGATCGCCGTTGAACTGCTGACCGGCGGGGGTGGCGCTCCCAGCACGTCCCGCGTCCCCCAGCCAAGGCGCGTGCACCCCTGCCCCGGTCGCCGGTATACCATGTAGGGGTATACGGGACCCGCGTTCCGCGGCGACACGTGGAGCGTGGGCGAGCACGGAGGAGACGACCATGGAAACCACCTACACGGTGCCGGGGATGACCTGCGACCACTGCACCCGGGCGGTCGAAGGCGCGATCTCCTCGGTGCCGGGCGTGCAATCGGTCGAGGTGGACCTCGGGACCAAGCTCGTCACGATCAGAGGGGACGCGCTCAGTGACACAGCACTTCGTGCAGCGATCGCGCAAGCGGGCTACGAGGCGACGTGACGCCGGTCACGAGCCGCGACCCGCAGCTGGCGCCGGACGCTGACCGCGTCGAGCTCGCCATCGGCGGGATGACCTGCGCGTCGTGCGCGGCGCGCATCGAGAAGCGTCTGAACGATCTCCCCGGGGTGACGGCGACGGTCAACTTCGCCTCCGAGCACGCCGCGGTGGTGTTCGACCCGACCAGGGTGCAGATCACCGACCTCATCGGGGTCGTGGAGGCCGCCGGTTATGAAGCGAGCCTCCCCGATGCGGTCACCGAGGTGGACCCCGCCCGACCCTACCGGCGCAGGTTGCTCCTCGCCGCCGCGCTGAGCGTTCCTTTGCTCACGTTCGCGTGGTCTCTTGCGGCGCGGCCACCGGGTTGGCAGTGGATCTCGCTCGCCCTGGCGACCCCGGTCGTCTTCTTCTCTGGATGGCCGTTCCACCGCGCCGCGGCGAGGAACGCCCTCCACGGCGTCGCGACGATGGACACGCTCATCTCGGTCGGCACGCTGTCGGCGTGGGCGTGGTCGACGGTGGTCGTCGCCGCGGCGATCCGGACGGACGTCTACTTCGACGCCGCGGGCGCGATCACCACCCTGGTCCTGCTCGGCCGGTACCTGGAGGCCGGAGCGAAGCGCCGCTCGGGGGACGCGATCCGCGAGCTCCTCGAGCTCGGTGCGAAGGAAGCCCACCTGCTGAAAGACGGAGAAGAGGTGCTCGTGCCCGTCGAGAAGCTCGCGGTGGGCGACCACTTCGTCGTCCGTCCCGGAGAGAAGGTACCCACGGACGGGGTGGTGGTGGCCGGCAGCTCGGCGATCGACCGGTCGATGCTCACCGGCGAGCCGGTTCCCGTCGACGTCGCGCCCGGCGACGAGGTGTCCGGGGCGACCGTCAACACCTCCGGGCGCCTGGTGGTGGCGGCGACCCGGGTCGGCGGGGCCACCGCCCTCGCGCAGATCACCCGTCTCGTGGCCGAGGCACAGGCGGGCAAGGCGCCAGTCCAACGCCTCGCAGACCGCGTGTCGTCGGTCTTCGTCCCCGCCGTCATCGCCATCGCCTCCCTCACGCTGATCGGGTGGTTGCTCCTCGGTGCGGCAACGGCGACGGGGGCGTTCGGCATCGCGGTGGCGGTGATCGTCATCGCCTGCCCGTGCGCGCTCGGGCTCGCCACGCCGACCGCCCTGATGGTGGGCACCGGCCGGGGCGCCCAGCTCGGCATCCTCATCAAGGGCCCAGAGGTCCTCGAGCGGACGCGCCAGGTCACGACCATCGTGCTCGACAAGACCGGCACGGTGACCGAGGGCGCGATGGCCGTCTCGGCCGTGGTCGCCGCCGACGGCGTCGCCGAGACCGAGCTGGTGCGCCTGGCCGCGGCGGCCGAGGACCCGAGCGAGCACCCCGTCGCCCGGGCGGTCGCCGCCTTCGGCCGCGACCGCCTCGGGTCGCTGCCGGAAGCCCAGGGGTTCTCGGCCCGTGCCGGCCTCGGGGTGGAGGCCGTCGTCGACGGCCACGCCGTCGTGATCGGCCGGCCGGCCCTCCTCGCCGACTGGGGGGTCGCACTGCCCGAGCATCTCGCCGCCGACGCTGCACGCCTCGAGGCGGGAGGGGCGACCGTGGTGGCCGTCGCCGCGGACGGCGTCCTCCTCGGGCTGATCGCGCTGGCCGACCGGATCAGGGAGTCGAGCCGCGCGGCGATCGCCGAGCTGCGAGCACTGAGCCTCGACCCGGTCCTCCTCACGGGTGACAACTGGCGGGTCGCCCGCGCCGTCGCGGACGAGATCGGCATCGACCGGGTGGCAGCCGAGGTCCTGCCGCAGGACAAGGCGGCCGAGATCGCCCGGCTGCAGGAGCTGGGCGAGGTGGTCGCCATGGTCGGCGACGGCGTCAACGACGCGCCCGCGCTCGCCCGGGCCGACCTCGGCCTGGCGATCGGCACGGGCTCGGACGTGGCGATCGAGGCATCGGACCTCACCTTGGTGTCGGGCGATCTCCGCGCGGCGGCCGACGCCATCCGTCTCGCGCGCCGCACGTTGCGCACGATCAAGGCCAACCTCGTCTGGGCGTTCGGGTACAACATCGTCGCCATCCCGCTCGCTGTGGCAGGCGTCGTCGATCCGATCGTCGCCGCAGCAGCCATGGCGTCCTCGAGCGTCCTCGTGGTCACGAACTCGCTGCGCCTCCGGCGGTTCGCGCCCTTGGAGCGCCGTCGGTGAGCCCCGGACGCCCGACCCCGGGCCATCCCGACGGGGCGACCGCCCCTCACGGCTACGTCGTCGAAGGTGACAAGGAGGCGCTCCTCAAACGTATGCGTCGGATCGAGGGGCAAGCCCGCGGGATCGAGAAGATGATCGCCGAGGATCGTTACTGCATCGACATCCTCACCCAGATCTCGGCGATCAGCACCGCCCTCGAGGCCGTCGCGTTCAGGATCCTCGACGACCACGTCAACCACTGCGTCAGACGCGCGCTCGCGTCAGGGGACGATGTGGTCGCTGCCGAGAAGAGCCGGGAGCTGCTCGAGGCGGTGCACCGCTTCGTCCGGGCTCGCTGACGGCGACGAGCTCGGGCGGAGCGGGACTGCGACCGGAGCAGGGGCCCTCTCGCACCATGCGCATCGAGATCCGTGTCCAGCCGGGATCGCGCTCGGCATCGGTCGGGGGCGACTACGACGGTGCGCTCGTCGTACGCGTCCCCGAGGCGCCGGAGAAGGGCCGGGCGACGGCAGCCGCGTTGCGCGCGGTCGCTTCGGCGCTCGGCGCCCGATCGTCCGACGTCCGTCTCGTCGCCGGTGGCTCGTCGCGGAGGAAGATCGTCGAGATCGACTTCGACTTCCCTCCCGGTGACCCGCGGCGTGCGCTCGCCGAGCGAGCATGCGCGCGCCGCGTCCTCGAGCTGCGCCGGGAAGCTGGTGGACGCCCCCCGTCCGAGGCAGCGGACGGGGCCAGCGGGTAACCTCCTGCATCGGCGCGACGCCGGCGTCAACGAGACCAGCCGGCAATCGTCGCCGACGGCGCCTCGACGGTGCTCCCCAGCGACCCAGCCATGATCTCCGCCACGTCCCTCGCGCTGTCGATCGCCGGTCGCCCCTTGCTGCAGGACGCCTCCTTCGTGGTCGGCCCCGGCGACAAGGCGGCGATCGTCGGGCGCAACGGCGTCGGAAAGACCTCCCTTGTTTCGGTCCTCGTCGGCGAACCCTCCGCACAGCTCTCCTGGCACGGGGACGTCCAGGTGCTCGGCTCGCTCGGCCACCTGCCGCAAGTGCCCGTCTCGGGCGGGCTCGGCACCGACTCGAGCGCGCTCTCTCACGTCCTTTCCTCCCGCGGGCTCGACGTGCTCGACGTCGAGGTCAGCGCCACCCGCCGCCTCATGGCGGAGAACCCCACGGCTGAGCTGATCGCCAGGTTCTCCGACGCCGAAGAGCGGTACCGGGTGCTCGGTGGGTACGAAGCGGAGTCGACCCTCGCCCGCATGGCCGACGGCCTCGGGCTGCGTCAGGACCTTCTCTTCGAGGATGTCGACAGCCTTTCGGGCGGCCAGCGGCGACGGATCGACCTGATGCGGATCTTGTTCGGCGAGCCCGACGTGATGGTGCTCGACGAGCCCACGAACCACCTCGACGTCCCCGCCAAACGGTGGCTGATGGAGCAGCTCGCGCAGTTCAAGGGGGCGCTCCTCGTCGTGAGCCACGACCTGGCGCTGCTCGACCGCGCGATCACGAAAGTCCTCCACCTCCACGCGGCCACGCTGGCGGAGTTCTCCGGGACGTACACGAGCTTCCGCTCGCAGCTCTCCCAGCGTCTCGACCAGCAGCAACGGACCGCGGCCCGGCAGGCGCGCGAAGTCGCGCGCCTGTCGGCGCTCGCCGACTCGATGCGGGGGAGCACCGAGAGACGGGCCCGGGTCGCCAAGACCCTCGACCGGCGCGTGGAGCGGTTGCAGCGGACGAAGACCCAAGCAGTGAAGAAGGAGCGCGCCGTGCGGTTCCGCCTGCCCGAACCGCCTCGTTCCGGGGACACGCCGCTCCAAGTCAGCTCGCTCGCCGTCTCCTACGGGTCCCAACTCGTGCTGCACGACATCTGGATGGCGCTCTCGCGCGGCGACCGAGCCGTGGTCGTCGGGCGCAACGGCGCGGGCAAGTCGAGCCTCCTCAGGTGCCTTGCGGGCGTCCAGGCGCCCACCCGAGGAGTCGTCGCGCTCGGCCACAACGTCGCCGTCGGCTACTTCGCGCAAGAGCACGAGCAGGTCGACCCCGAGCGCACGGCGCTCGAGAACATCGACGACACCGCGCTGGCGACCGAGGTGGACCGACGGTCACTGCTCGGCTCCTTCGGCCTGTCCGGTGAGCTGGCCACCCGGCGCGCCGGCAGCCTCTCGGGTGGCGAACGGGCGAAGCTCTCGCTGGCGATGCTCGCCGCGGGCTGGTCCAACCTCTTGGTCCTCGACGAGCCGACGAACAACCTGGACCCTCAGTCCGTGACGGCCGTCGGCGAGATGCTCGGCCGCTGGCCGGGGACGCTCGTCGTGGTGAGCCACGACCGAACGTTCGTCGAGTCGCTGGAGCCCACCCATGCGCTCCTCCTCCCCGTGGAGCGCTACGACTTCTGGCGCGACGAGTACCTGGACCAGGTCGAGCTGCGCTGACGGCCCGATGCGCGCCGGCCGGCGTGGGACGAGACGGGGCACGAGTGCCGGCGGTGGGCGCAGCGCTGTTTCGTCGTCGCAGCGTCACGCAGTAAAAGTCGGTGTCGGCCCCCCGGGGGATGGGGATGGGGAAGGGGGGCCGACACCTCACAGACCGTTACAGAAACCCCCGCCCATGGAGCACAGGGAACCACACGGTCCGCGACTTCAGGGTGAATACCCAGCAGGAGTCGCCGCACACATCCGTCTGTGCAGCAAAGGAGCTGACTGGAGCCTTTCGCAGTGCGATGGCGGCTTCACCGCCGTTCACACCCTCCATGCCACCTTCCCCTGTTCACCCGCGAGGCACACCCGAGATGAGCACATCATAGCACGACCTCCTCGCGCGCGTGCCCGTCGCGGGCCATCCTCCCTGGTCAGGGCCGAGTGGACCGCTTACCGGGCGCCGCGGGACGAGCCAGCTCGATGGCCAGCTCGACGGCCAGCTCGACGGCCAGCTCGACGGCGCTCGCAGGATCGTCCGCACGTCGGATCCCAGGATCGCCCTCCGTCTCCCCGTGGCGGCGAACCTCCCAGGTCCCGAGCCCCACGACCGGCCGGCCGGCCTTCAGCGCAAGGGCGATCTCCGAGAGCGTCCCGTACTCGCCACCGATCGCGACCAAGGCATCCGCGGCCCGGACGACGAGCAGGTTGCGGCCCTCCCCGAGCCCGGTGGGGAGTGCGACATCCACCCAGTCGTTCGCCTCTGCCCGCGTCTCCCCCGGCAGGAGACCGACGGTCGTCCCACCGGCCTCGTGGGCCCCTCGGCAGGCGGCGGCCATGACGCCTCCGAGGCCACCGGTGACGACCAGGGCGCCCGCCTCCGCGAGGCGCCGCCCGACCTCCTCTGCGAGGCGCGCGTCCTCCGGGCCGCAGCTCCCGGAGCCGACAACCGCGATGGCGATCTCCCCGGGACCTCGCACGCTCAGGACCCCAGCGCCCCCGCCGCTCGCCGCGGCGTGGTCGCTTCGTCCACGTCCACCCAGCCCTGTCCGGGGATCCACCGCCGCACGACGCGGGCGGGCACGCCTGCCACCACGCAGTGGTCGGGCACCTGGCCGCGGACGACTGCGCCCGCCGCCACCACCACATGGCGTCCGACCTGCGCGCCCGGGAGCACCACGGCGTGTGCACCGAGCCAGCTCCCGGCACCGATCGAGACAGCCGCCTCGACGGGTGGTTGCCGGCCGATCGGCTCGTCGGGTTCCTCGTAGCTGTGGTTCTGGTCCGTGATGTAGACGTACGGGCCGGTCTGGACATCGTCGCCGATGTCGATCGACCAGTGGCCGACGATATGGCTCCCGCGACCGATGACGCAGCGGTCACCGATCCGGACGACGGGCGACGTGAGCATTTCCTGGCCCGGGGCCATTCCCGCAGTGAGCGACACGTGCGGGCCGATCATCGTGCCCGCGCCCACCGACACGTACCGCTCGTTGTAGACCGTGCCGGTCGGGAAGGCGAGGAGGCTGCCTTCACCGAAGGCCGAGAACCGGCGCGCCCGCAGGTCGCCGGGCCCGACCGCCGCGCCGAACGGCGCCCACTCCCACGCCCGCCGGAGCCCTTCGGCCGCCGCGCGCCGCACGACCCCGCGGACCGTCTGCGACCAGGCCATCTGTCCGCACGCTACACGTCGCTCCGGCACCGGGCGCGCTGGGCTCGGCCGGCGCCCCCTCGGCCGGCGCCCCCTCGGCCGGCGCCCCCTCGGCCGGCGCCCCCGAGCTGACACTCCCCCTGTTGGGCGGCGGCCTCGTCCACAATGGCAGCGCATGCCTCGCGCACCTTTTTCCCGAGCCCTCTGCCAGACTGCCCGCCGCGTGGGAAGAAAGGAGCGACGACGCGCAGATCGCGGCACGTCCGGCACGTCCGGAGATCGCGGCACGCCCGGCACGCCCGGCACGTCCGGGACGTCCGGCACGTCCGGAGATCGCGGCACGTCCGGAGCCCGCGGCACGAACGAGCGGGGACGGCGGCGCACGTTCCGATGGTCGGCTGTCACCCCTCTCCGTGCAGCCGTCGCGCTGGTCGGTGCAGGGTGCCTGCTGGCCGGATGCGCCTCCGGCGGCTCTGACGCCGCCAAGAACGGGAACCACTCGACCCACGGGGCCACATCCCGACCGTCCACGAGCGACACGACCGGCCCCGACTGCCCGCTCACCGGCAAACCGGCGCGCCACGGCGTCGTCCCGAAGCGGTCCGCGCTGGCGGTGAAGGTCGACAACTTCCCGCAGGCACGCCCGCAGACGGGGCTGACAGCCGCCGACATCGTCTTCGAGGAGCCCGTCGAGGGTGGGATCACCCGCTACGTGGCGATCTTCCAGTGTCACGGCGCGCCCGTCGTCGGAGACGTGCGCTCGGCGCGCAACATCGACATCGGCATCCTCGGTCAGTTCGGGCACCCACTGTTCGTGCACGTCGGCGGGATCCAGCCGGTGATCAACAACATCCTGTCCTCGCCGCTCGAAGACTTCGAGCTCGGCAACTACACGACAACAGTCGTCCAGCACCCGGCAGGTCGTTACGCTCCCTACGACACCTACACCTCGACCACAGCGATCTGGCGGATGCGCTCCACAGCGAGCCATCCGCCGCTCCCGGTCTTCTCCTACTCCAAGACCGTCCCCGCCGGCGCGTCCGTCACGTCGGTCAAGTCGGTGTCGATCCCGTTCTCCACCTATTCGGAGGTCGTCTGGAAGTACGACCCGAGAACACGCAAGTTCCTCCGCTTCTACGGATCGACTCCCGACACGCTCTCGAACGGCGTGCAGAACAGCGCGTCGAACGTGGTGGTCCAGTTCGTCCACGTCTACTACGGACCCTGGCTCGAGAACTCGACAGGAGGCCTCGAGGTCCAGGCGAACCTGTACACACACGCCCGCGGGAAGGCCCTCGTCTTCCGTGACGGCGTCGAGATCACCGGCCGTTGGTCGCGCACAACGCTCGCCCAGCCGACCAGCTTCACGACCACATCCGGCCAGACGATCTCGATGCAGCCCGGAGACACCTGGGTCGAGCTCGTCCCCACGTACGTGCACGTGACCACGACGCACTGACCTCGCCCTGACCTCGCCCTGACCTCGCCCTGACCCGCGAGGACCCGCGAGGACCCGCGAGGACCCGCGAGGACCCGCGAGGACCCGCGACGACCCACGACGACCCGCGGGACCGCGATCAGGCCGGGACGGTCAGTCGAGGGTGATGGGGAGGTCGTCCGGGTCGGCCTCGGAGCCTGCCACCGCCTGCGCCGGCTCCTTCGGCGTGAGCTGCTGGCGCACCCGGTCGTCGATCTCCGCCATGAGCTGCGGGTTCTCCCGGAGGAACGCCTTCACGTTCTCCCGGCCCTGGCCGAGCTGCTCTCCCTCGTAGGTGAACCACGCGCCGGACTTCTTGACCAGCCCGAGGTCGACCGCGACATCCAGGAGCGACCCCTCTCGGCTGATCCCGGTGCCGAACATGATGTCGAACTCCGCCTGGCGGAAGGGCGCACTCACCTTGTTCTTCACAACCTTCACGCGGGTCCGGTTCCCGATGACGTCGGCCCCGTCCTTGATCGACTCGATACGACGGATGTCCAGCCGGACGGACGCGTAGAACTTCAACGCGCGCCCGCCCGGGGTGATCTCAGGTGATCCGTAGATGACCCCGATCTTCTCGCGGAGCTGGTTGATGAAGACGGCGATCGTGTTGGACTTGTTCAACGTCCCGGCGAGCTTGCGGAGCGCCTGAGACATGAGCCTGGCCTGGAGCCCGACATGGCTGTCGCCCATCTCGCCCTCGATCTCCGCACGCGGCGTGAGCGCGGCGACGGAGTCGATCACGATGACATCGATCGCGCCGGAGCGAATGAGCATGTCGGCGATCTCGAGCGCCTGCTCTCCGGTGTCCGGCTGGGAGATGAGCAGGTCGTCGACGTTCACACCGATCGCACGCGCGTAGGAAGGGTCCATCGCGTGCTCCGCGTCGATGTACGCGCAGATCCCGCCGTTGCGCTGCGCCTCGGCGACGACGTGCATCGCCAACGTGCTCTTCCCGCTCGATTCGGGCCCGAAGAGCTCCACGATCCTCCCGCGTGGGAGCCCCCCGATGCCCAGGGCGAGGTCGAGGGAGAGGGCGCCCGTCGGGATTGCCTCGATCCCCATGTCGACGTGCTCGCCCATACGCATCACCGAGCCCTTGCCGAACTGCTTCTCGATCTGGCTGAGCGCCGTCGCCAGCGCCTTGTCCCGGTCCTCGAGTGCCATCGCGCTGTCATCTCCTTGGTCGTGGCGTCCGGTCTGCAGTCGGCGACCGTAAGCGAGGGGTGTGACACACCTTAGTGGCGAACGCATGTTCGATGTGGGATGCCGGGACGGCCGTCGACTCGGCCGCGCGGCGGCATCACGACGGAACGGTCGCCCGGACGAGCGTCGTGTACCGGGCACCGGCGGGGTCGAGCTCCGAGCGGACGAGGTCCACCTGGTGAACCCGCCAGCACGCCTCCAGCGGTGCTCCCGCAAGCGCCGCGGGGAGGGCCCGGCGTCCCCGCGAGCGTGCGAGCGTGAGGTGCCCCTCGAAGGGTCCCTCGAGGCCGGCACCGGGCAGGAGGGGCCCGAGCGCGCGGCGCACCGAGAGGGCGAGCTCGTCGAGCCCTTGGACCGGGACGCACAGGACGGAGCGGCCGAGGCGCCGGGTCGCCGGCCCGAGACGCGCCTCGGGCGGAGCCGCCGCGCGGGCGGTCGCGGCCACGAGCGCGGCTCCGACGCCGTCGATCCGCGAAGAGGCGACGTTCCCGAGGAACGCAAGCGTCACGTGCCACTGCGTCGGGGTCGTCCACCGCAGCGCACCGAGCGCAGGGCGCTCGAGCGAGGAGAGGAGGGCCGACACGTCCGGCGGGGGCCAGACCCCGACGAAGAGGCGCGCGGTCGGCTCGACCGCTCCGGTGGCGCCGCCCTCGGTGGCGCCGCGCTCCGTGGCGCCGCCGTCGAACACGACGCGAGGCCTCTCAGGCCCCCGGCTGCCGCGGCGGCGAAGGAGGCGGGGGCGGGCCCGACGTCCCGAGCACCGCGACGTTGTCGCCGCCGGCCGAGACCGTCCTCCGCACGCACGCTCTGGTCGCCCGCGCCACGCCGCCGGCGAGCGCGACGGTGAGGGAGGCGTCCCCTTCCTCGGCGCGACGGACCTCCTCCTCGTCGACCCCCATGCGCCGGGCCAGCTCGGCCACGCTGAGACCCGCCGCGACGCGCCGCGCGTGCAGGAGCGCCCCGAGATCCCCGACGACCCCGGCGATCGCGTACGCCCGGGCGTACGCCTCGGCGTCCTCCGGAGGGAACATCCGTCTCACGTCGCGCAACGTCGCCATCACCTGATCCGTTCCCGGTCGCGCTCATGCGACCTCCCTCGCGCGAGCGCGCTTCGAGCACGCTCCACTTCGTGGCGCTCGTGCCCGCGCTGCTTTCGGAACGTCGTGAGCATCGTCACCGTCCTGTCCTCGCCCCACGCGTAGGTGACGCGTCTCGAGACACCTTCGCACGTGAGCCGGAGCTCGTGCAGGCCGTCGCCGAGCGCCCTGGTGTGGGGCATTCGCAGCGCGGGCCCTGTCGACGCGAGCCGATCCAGCGCGCGGTCGGCGAACGCGCGCTCACGCGCGTCGAGCTGCACGTACCACCTGACGACCTCGTCGGAGAGCTCGACGTCCCACCGAGTTCCCGCACGCGGCGCCTGCACCACGCCCCGAACGGTCGGGCGGACAACACGGTCCGCGTCCGCGCGAAGGTGCTACCCGAGCGTGGGCGCCTCGAAGCCGTGTTCGGGTGTGCGCAGCGTCCGCCGTAGGAGGTCGAGCGCGGAGATCGCGGAGTACTGCCGGACGCGTTCGCGATCCCCCGGCAGCCGCAGGCTCCGGCTCGGCGTCACGCCGTTCGGGAGGGCGAGCGCGACGAACACGGTCCCCGGCGCCAGACCTTCCTGGGAATCCGGCCCCGCGACGCCGGTGACCCCGAGGCCGATCGCGGAGCCGAGGACCCGGCGAACGCCCCTTGCCATCGCGATGGCGGCTTCCTCGGTCACGACGGGTCCCTCGGCCACGCCGAGCACCGAGAACTTGACCGCGGAGTCGTACGCCACCACGCCGCCGCGCAGCCAGGTGCTCGCCCCGGGAACACCCACCAGCCGGGCCGCGATCAGCCCGCCGGTCAGGGACTCGGCCACCCCGAGCGAGAGTCGCTGCTCGACGAGCAGCGCTGCGACCGCCAGCTCCATCGACACGTCGTCCAGGCCGAAGACGATGTCTCCCAGCGTCGCGGCGAGGACCTCCCGGACCTCTTTCTCCTCCGCATCGAGCGCCGACCGGGCGCCGTCCTCGTCACGCGCACGTGCGGTCAACCGCACCTTGATCCCCTCGATGCCGCTCGCGAGGAACGCGATGGTCACGGTGCCGGCGCGCCCGCCACCTTGCGCGGGCGCGTCGAGCGCGTCGAGCGCGTCGAGCGCGTCGATCCTGCCCTGCAGCGCCTCGGAGAGGGCCGACTCGCTCGTACCCCACGTCCGAAGGACCCGGCTCATGATCACGCCGGCCCCCTCTCCCGCCTCCGTCATGCGCCGCCGGAGGTCCGGGAGGATCGCGCGCTCGAACATCTCCGCCATCTCGTGGGGCACGCCGGGGACCGCGTAAACGACTTTCCGCCCGAGCGGGCAGATCAGCCCCGGCGCGGTGCCGCGCGTCTGGTCGATGACGGTGGCGCCCCGCGGGACGTCGGCCTGGCGCAAGTTGTTGGGCGACATTGCACGCCCGCGGGCGCGGAAGAACCCCTCGATGCGGCGGGAGATCTCTGCGTGGCGGACCAGCGGGACGTTCATCACCTCGGCGATCGCCTCACGCGTGATGTCGTCCTGGGTCGGCCCGAGGCCGCCGCAAGCGATGACGGCGTCACCGCGGGCGAGGGCGGTCCGCAGCGCTGTCGCGATCCGCGCTCGGTTGTCGCCCACCGCCTGGTGGAAGTACGAGTCGACGCCAGCTGCAGCGAGGTGCTCGCCCAACCACTGGCCGTTCGTGTCCGCGATCTGGCCGAGCAGGAGCTCGGTGCCGACAGCGACGATCTCGACCCTCATGGCCGCGAGCTACCGGCAGCGCCCAACGCCAGCCGACCATCCCAGAGGTACTGCGCGCCGCTCGCAAGCGTGAGCGCGACCGCGGCCCAGACCGCGGCCAGCTGAAGCGTCGGATGTCCGGCGAGCGGGGGAACGAGATAGGTCGCGATGGCGAGCTCCTGGACGAGCGTCTTCAGCTTGGCGAGGCGGCGGGCCGGGACCGAGACCCCGCGCCTGCCTGCCCACGACCGGTACGCGCTCATGCCCACCTCCCGTGCCGCAATGAGCCCGATGGGAACCCACGGCATGCGGCCCTGCACCCCGAGCGCGAAGAAGGCGCCCAGCACGAGGGCCTTGTCGGCGAGCGGGTCGAGGAAGGCCCCCGAACGCGTCGTGCCGTGCCGGCGGGCGAGCCATCCGTCGAGCCCGTCGCTGCTCGCGAACACGACGCCTGCCGCGACGGTGACCCAGCTCGCGCCTTCGCTCAGGACGATCCCGACGAAGACGGGCGCGGCGAGGAGCCGGGCGGCGGTGAGCGCGTTGGCGGGCGTCGCCAGGGCCGAGGGACCGTAGCTCGGCGGCGCGGCGTCGCTCATCGTCCAGCTCCGATGGGAGCGCCCACGGGAGCGCCCACGGGAGCGCCGACGGGAGCGCCGACGAGGTCGATGCCGAGCGACGCCGTGAGCTCGACGTCGGCGATCGAGCCGGCCGGGAGCGATGCCGGCAGCCGCACGACCCCGTCGATCTCGGGCGCCTCGTGCACGGTGCGGCCGCGACCCGGCGCGTCCACCAGCACCTCACGGACCTCGCCCACGAGCGCGTCTCGCCGACGGGCGGTGATCGTGTCCTGCAATTCCACGCACTCCCGCAGCCGCTCGAGCGCCAGCTCTCCGGGCACGTGCCCATCGAGCCCCGCCGCCAGGGTTCCCGTCTCCTTGGAGAACGTGAAGAACCCTGCCCAATCGAGCTGCGCCGTGTCGAGGAAGGCGAGCAGCTCGTCGTGGTCCTCCTCGGTCTCGCCGGGGTACCCGAGGATGAACGAGGAGCGGAACGTGGCGCGTGGCTCTGCTCGCCGGATCGCCGCGATGCGCTCGAGGAAGCGTTCGCCGTCGCCCCACCGGCGCATGCGCGCGAGCAACGGGCGGGCGACGTGCTGGAGCGACAGGTCGAAGTACGGCACGCCGGTGGCGAGCACCGCTTCCACGAGCTCGCCGGTGAGGGCGGAGGGGTACAGGTACAGCAACCTCGTGCGCCGCACCATCCCGGCCACCGCCTCGACGAGCGAGACGAGCGGCGTCGGGCTGCCGGCACGCCGTGCTCCCCCGTGGTGGGCGGTGCGGTCCCGTCCGTAGGAGGCGAGGTCCTGGGCCACGAGGACGACCTCTTTCACAGGCATCGCCTGGGCGCACGCCAGCGACCGCACCTCCGCGAGGACATCCGCGGGCGGGCGAGACCGCTGGGTGCCGCGAAACGACGGGATCGCACAGAACCCGCAGCGCCGGTCGCAGCCTTCGGCGACCTTCACGTACGCCCAGGGCGCTGCAGACGCCGGCCTCGGGAGCGAGAGGAGGTCGAAGGACGCGAGCCCGGCCGAACGGGGTGGCGGCGGTGAGGTGCGGCCGCGAGGCGCCCCGAGCTCGACCGGGACCGGAGCCGCGACCGGAGCTGCGACCGGGACCACGCGCTCACTGCCGGCGGGGGCGAGCGGCCGCCCGAACCCTGCTACGAGATCGACCTCGGGCAGCGCCGCGGCGAGCTCGTCGCCGTACCGCTCGGCCATGCAGCCCGTGACGACCAGGCGCGCGCCGTCACGGCGCGCGCCTGCGAGCTCCAGCACCGTCTCGATCGACTCCTGCCGGGCTGCCTCGATGAACGCGCACGTGTTGACGACCACGAGGTCGGCCTTCTCGGGGCACGCGGAGGGCACGAAGCCGTCGGTCTCGAGCAGACCGGCGAGCTTGTCCGAGTCGACCTGGTTCTTCGGGCAGCCCAGCGTCTGCAGCCAGTAGCGGCCCTTGGGCATCGATCCTCCTTCGAGGCGGTCCACCTCGACCGTCGCGCCGGGTGGGCGCGAGTGCTGCACCGACCGCGTCTCGCGCCGCTCGGGCGAGCGCGAGCGGCGCAGTCTCGTGGTCCGATGCACGGGCACGCCCGCCGCCGGCCAGTCCTTTCGCGGAGAGGGAGGGATTTGAACCCTCGGACCAGGTTCCCCCAGTCAACTCATTAGCAGTGAGTCCGATTCGGCCGCTCTCGCACCTCTCCGTAGGGCCTGCGCCGCGCGGGTCGCAGACCGGCCACGATCCTAGGCCGCGTCGCCGGTGGCACCCGCGGCGGAGGCTCGGGCGAGCCGTCACGTCCACGTCACGACGCGCGGTCCCAACGCCTGCTCGAAGAGCCCGGCAGGACCTTCGACTTCGAGTCCTGCAACCGGGCGACGATGCCACACCAAGAGGTAGAGGTCGCTCGAGGTGCCGCGTATCGTGACGTCCCTCGGGCCGGCGCCGGATTGGGCGGCGACACCTTTGTCGCTCACCCGAACCGTCCATCGGCCGGACCCGCCTGGCTGGCTGGCCGCGTCGACCGCGTCCAGCCCGATCGTGACCCCCCAACCCGAGAGCGGTTCGCCCGCAGATTACCGGTCCGGTACCGTCGCGCGCCGTGGCCGAGCCCAGCTACCTCCGGTTCCCGAGCGTCCGCGGCGAGCTCCTCTCGTTCGTGGCGGACGACGACGTCTGGCTGGCCCCTCTCGCCGGCGGCACCGCCCGGCGGCTCACCGCAGACCGCGCCCCGGCGTCGCACACGGCGTTGTCGCCCGACGGGGCGTGGATCGCCTACGCGAGCCGCCGGGACGGCCGTCCGGAGGGGCGTCTCGTC
>JAJZMD010000247.1 GCA_021803085.1 Actinomycetes bacterium | reverse complement strand
CTTCCTCGCCCACAACATGACGGTCACCCCCAGCAACGTGGACGAGATCCCCCAGGTGATCCGCGACTGTCGTTCCATGGGCTTCAACATGCTCTCCTTCCAGCCAGCCGCCTTCGTCGGCGACGCGCGTCGCTGGCGGGAGGACTACGCCAGCCTCGAGGCCGACGCCGTGTGGGCGAGGATCGAAGCGGGCGCCGGGGCACACCTTCCTTTCCGGGTCTTCCAGACCGGCGACGAGCGTTGCAACCGCTCCGCATTCGGCTACTACCTCGGCGAGCGGTGGTTCCCGGTGCTCGACGACGACGACCCGGAAGACCTCGCGGCACGTGACGCCTTCTTCACCTACCTCGGCGGGATCCACTGGGGGGCGCGACCAGCACTGCTGGTGGCTCGCCTGGCACGTGTGCTCGCCGCCCACCCCCGCCTGGCTGCCACCGCGGGCCGATGGCTCGCCCGGCGGGTGCGCCGGGCGGGCGGTGTCGTGGCCGTCGTCCGTGCCCTGCGGCGAGGCGAGCTCGTGCCGATGACCTTCGTCATGCACCGCTTCATGCACGCCGAGGACGTGAAGCCGGCCTGGGAGCTGCTACAGCGGGGCGAGACGAGCGACGACCCCCGGATCCGAGAGACCCAAGAGCGCCTCCAGGCCTGCTTCTATGCCATGGCCCACCCCGAGACCGGCCAGATCGTCCCCGCCTGCGTCCAGCACAGCGTGCTCGACCCCGCAGAGAACGCGGCGCTCGTCGAGCTGCTACCGCTCCCTCGTAGGCGAACGGTGTCGCAGCCGGTGCCAGCTTCGGCGGCGGGCGCCGCCGCAGCAAAGGACGAGCCGTGCTGATCGGGCTGATCTCAGGCTCGGGCTCCGAGCACTGGCCCGGCCTCGAGCACGAACAGCAACGGACCGCCGAGACCGCCTACGGCCCGGTCGAGCTGGTGTCCGGTCGGGTCGGCGAGGTCGACGTCGTCCACCTCTCTCGGCACGGCCCGTCGCACCGGCGCCTGTCGAACCACGTCGAGCACAAGGCCAACCTGTCGGCCCTCATCGCGGCCAAGGCGGACGCGGTGATCGGCTGCACCGTGTGCGGCTCAGTCGACCCTTCGCTCACCCCCGGCTCCCTCGTCGTCTTCGACGACCTCTACTTCCCCTCCAACCGCCTTCCCGACGGGACCCTGTGCACCTGGCACGACGAGGCCGGGGCGGCCGGTCGGGGGCATTGGATCTTCGACCGGCCATTCAGCGGGCCGCTGCGCCGGGCGCTCGTGCGCGCCGGGGAGGGTCTCGACGCGCCGCTGGTGGACGGCGGCGTCTACGGACATGTCGACGGTCCGCGGTTCAACACCCGAGCCGAGATCACCGCCCTGGCACAAGTCGGGGTGAGCGCAGTGAGCCAGACTGCCGGTCCCGAGGCGGTGCTCGCCGGCGAAGCCGGGCTCCCCTACGCGCTGGTCGGCTTCGTCACCGACTACGCGAACGGCGTGGCGGACGAGCCCGAGGCGCTGGAGGCACTGCTGGCCAGGGTCGCCCAGAGCGGGGAGCGCTTCGCGTCGCTCGTTGCCGCCGTCCTGCCGCAGCTGTCAGCCGACGACCTGGCCCCTGCCGGCACCGTCCACCGGGTGGACCCGTGACTGATGAGCGAGCCGTCCTCGTGATGACCAAGGCGCCGCGACCGGGTCGTGTGAAGACGCGCCTCACCCCGATGCTCGGCGACGACCGCTGCGCGGCGCTGCAGGCAGCGCTCATCACCCGCGCCGCCACGACGGCGACCTCGGTTGCTCCTGGCGCGACGTTCGTCGCCCTCGATCCCCCCGACGCCCGGGAGGAGCTCGCCGGTCTTCTTCCCGCGGGCGTCGCACTGGTCCCCCAGCGCGGGAGCCACCTCGGTGAGCGTCTGGCCGGTGCCGGCGCCGACGTCTTCGCCGCCCACCGGGGACCGATCGTCGTCGTCGGCACCGACATCCCGCTTCTCAAGGCGCGGCATCTGCACGACGCCTTCGCGGCGCTCGCCGGCGGGGCCGACGTGGTGCTCGGCCCCGCCTACGACGGCGGCTACTACCTCGCCGGGATGAACCGGCCCGTGCCGTCACTGTTCGACATCACCCCGGAGCTGTGGGGCGGGCCGGACGTCCTGGCCGCCACCGTGGCCAGGGCCGAAGCGGACGGGCTGCGGTGCCACCTGCTCGAGGAGCTCCGCGACCTTGATACCCCCGAGGACGCCGTGGCGTTGGCTGCAGAGCCGTCCCTGCCGTCGGAGCTTCGCCCGCTGCTCGGCGGCCCGGTCGCCGTGTCGCCAGGAGGCAGCTCCCATGGCTAACCGAGAGCCGACCATCGCCGGAGGCGCGTCTTCCTCTCACTGCGGCCCAGCCGATCCTCTCCCGGTCGCCATCGTCGTGCCGACGCTGAACGAAGCGGACGGGATCGTCGCCGCGCTCCGACAGCTGCGTCGCGACTTCCCCGGCTGCGAGCTGGTCGTCGTCGACGGCGGGTCCTCCGATGCCACGGCAACACTCGCCGCCGGCCACGCCCGGGTGCTCCACAGCCCCCCCGGGCGGGCCGTCCAGATGAACGCCGGCGCGTCGGCCACCTCGGCCCCGGTGCTGTGGTTCGTCCACGCCGACTGCCGCATCGACCCCAAAGCCCTCGGCCAGGTTCGCGCCGCGCTCGCAGACCCCGCCGTCGTGGGCGGCGGCCTGTCGCTGCGCTTCGACCGGCGCAGCATCGGTCTCGACTACCTGGCCTGGAGCTCCACCAAGCGGGCCCGTCACCTCCACCAGGTCTTCGGCGACCAGGCGATGTTCGTGCGACGCGACGCCTTCGAGATGCTCGGCGGGTTCCCTGAGATCGCCATCATGGAGGACCTCGAGCTCTCCCGGCGCCTCGCCCGCCGCGGCCGCCTCGTCGTACTTCGTGCCACGTCGACGGCGTCGTCCCGCCGCTTCGTCGAGCACGGCACCTGGTCGATGATCGTCTTCATGCAAGCGCTGAAGGCCTGCTACTTCTTCGGTGTCGCACCCGAGAAGCTCCGCCGCCTCTACCGCGCCGGGCCGCCCTGGAAGCGGCCATTGAGGCGGACCCGACGCCGACAGCG
>JAJZMD010000205.1 GCA_021803085.1 Actinomycetes bacterium | reverse complement strand
TACGCGCTCTCCCGCCGCCTCGTCACGCCAGAGACCCACGGCGACGCCCGCCGACCCGGGCCAGCCCACGACCTCGAGCCGAGGTCGAAGGCGAGGAAGCCGGCGGGGTAGACGCGCGCTCGGCCGAACTGGCCCGAACTGGTCCGAAGAGCGCGGGGGCGGGGCAGCGGCACCGTGTGCCTCCGGCGCGTCGCCCGGCCGTCAGGCGTCTCGCGAGTCGAGCCGCGGCCCGCCTGTCGCGGGGCCTGCAGGAGCGGGGCCTGCAGGAGCGGGGCCTACAGGAGCGGTGCCTGAAGGAGCGGGGACGCGTCGCAGGAGGCCAAGCGAGACGACCAGCGCGAGCGCGTAGCAGGCGACGAACAGCCGGAAGGCCCCGTCGACGCTGTGGACGAGCGCGCTGGCCGCCGAGGCGCTCAGCGCGTGCCCCACGCCGAGGAAGATCTTCGTCGCGACCGCCGGCGGCAGGCTGGTCTCGGCGCTGAGCAGCGCCAGGGTGAGCGAGAGGGTGAAGCCGACGTTGCGCAGCGTGTAGAACATGCCCGCGGCTGCTCCGGCGACCTGGGCCGGGGCGGCCTGCATCGTCGCCTTGACGAGCGCTGGCCAGTAGAAACCGTTGCCCACCGAGATGAGCGCGAGCGGCACGACGAGCCCCACCAGCGCCAGGCTCGCCCCGAGGAGGCTGAGCAAGAAGGCCCCGACGCCCAAGACGACGAGGCCGCCGATGATCGGTCCGGCGCTGCCGAGGCGGTCCGCCAGGCGTCCCCCGAGCGGCGCGGTCAGCATCTGGGGGCCCGAGAGGGGGATGAGCAGCAGCCCGGTGACGAGGGGCGTCTCGTGGATCGCGCCTTGGAGGTAGAAGGTGAGCAGGAAGGTCGTCGCGAAGAAGGCCACGCTCGCCGAGACGACAACGCCCTGGGCGGCGGCGAAGTGGCGGTGGCGGAACAGGCCGAGGTGGAACAGCGGGCGGTCCCGGTGCGTCTCGGTGACGAAGAAGGCGATGAGCGCGGCGGCCGTCAGGGCGAACAGGCCGAGGATCCGGGCGCTCGTCCAGCCCCAGGCGAGCCCTTCGGAGAGGGCGACGATCAGCGCCGCGAGAGCCACGGTGAAGGTTGCCGCCCCGGGCCAGTCCACGGGCTGGCGTGCCGCCCGACGAGCACGGCTCGACGGCAGCACGGACGCGCCGACCAGGGCGCCGGCGAGGGCGAAGGGCACGGTGACCCAGAAGATCGAGCGCCACCCGAAGGCGCTCACGAGCGCCCCGCCGACGACCGGACCGACCACCGAGCCGAGCACCCAGGCCACCGAGTTGATCCCGAGGGCCCGGCCGAGCTCCTCGGGCGGGAACGCTTCGGTGATGATCGGCGTGGCGACGCTGGCCAGGATCGCACCGCCGACGCCTTGGAGGAGGCGAAAGCCGACGAGCCACCCTCCCGAGGGCGCCAGCGCGCACAGCGCCGACCCGAGGGCGAAGACGAGGAAGCCGATCAGGTAGATGCGCTTGCGGCCGAAAAGGTCCGAGAAGCGCCCGACCGGCAGCAGCAGCACGGTGCTCACGAGCAGGTAGCCCGTCATGGTCCACAGACCGGCCGTGATGCTCGCGTGCAGGCCGCCCACGATGCGCGGCAGGCCCACGACGACGATCGTCGCGTCGACGTTGGCGATGAAGGCTCCGAGGGTCGTCACGGCGAGGACCGACCACTTGGTGCCACCCGCCGCGGAGGCGACGGCGCGCCCGGGGGGGCTCATACGGCTCGCCAGGGGTGTCACGTCGCGCCGCTCACCTCGGGGCGCCTGGCACGCCAGGAGACCGTAGCCCGTGGGCCGCGACGAGGACTCGCCGCCGCAGGCGTGCTCTACGGAAGGTGCCACACCTTCTTTCGATGCGTCCGATGCCAGTTCCCTCACGATCTTCTTCCACCACCGCTTCGCACGATGCTCCGGGGGTGCGGGGGTGCGGGGGTGCGGTGCGGGGGTGCGGTGCGGGGGTGCGGTGCGGGGGTGCGGTGCGGGGGTGCGGTGCGGCAAACTAGTCGGTACCGCGGATACATGGTAGCGACGATATCGATCGGGTAACCTGGTCCCAGCTCGAAGGAGGCGACGATGGCCGATGCCGCAGCTGCGGATTCGACGGTCACGAGCGACGAGGCGGCGGATTCGACGGTCACGAGCGACGAGGCGGCGAGCCCGCCCTGGGCGGCGAGCGACCCCTGGACGCTGGCGGCTCGGCTGCGGCTGTCGATGATCCGCCTGGCGCGCCAACTGCGCCGCCAGGACCCGTCCGAGCTGTCGCTGGCACAGCTGTCTGCGCTTGCCACGGTGGTCCGTGGCGGGCCGCTCGGCGTGGGCCAGCTCGCCGAGCTCGAAGGCCTCCCCTCGCCCGCCGTGACGCGCCTTGCCGACAAGCTCGAAGAAGCCGGCCTCGTCACCCGCCGGGCGAACCCTGCCGACCGCCGCGGCATCCTCGTGGTCGCCACGGCCGCCGGCACCGACCTGCTCGCCCGGCGAGCCGAGGTGGGCACCGCCTGGCTCGCCGAACGCCTCGACGCCCTTAGCGAGTCCGACCGCGCCTGTCTGGAGCGGGTCGTCGCCCTGCTCGAAGACCTCGCCACCGCGCGGCCCCGCGACGCACCCGACCCTGGCTGGGACCGTCGCCAGGCGACCGAGGTGTCGCCATGAGCGCGCCCGCACCGGCACCCTCCCCGGTCGTCGGGCCCCACTACAAGTGGGTGGTGCTCTCCAATACCACGATCGGGGTGGTGCTGGCCACGATGAACGCGACCAGCTTGATCATCGCCTTGCCGGTCATCTTCCGGGGTATCCACCTCGACCCGCTGTCCCCGGCCAACTTCCCGTACCTGCTCTGGATCTTGATGGGCTACATGCTGGTCTCCGCCGCGGTGGTGGTGACCGTCGGGCGCATCGGCGACATCTTCGGCCGCGTGAAGATGTACAACCTGGGCTTCGCCTGGTTCACCGTGGGGGCGATCCTGCTCTCGCTGGTGTGGAGCCACGGGTCGACCGGCGCCCTGGAGCTCGTCTTCTTGCGCATGTTCCAGGCGATCGGCGGGGCGCTGCTCATGGCGAACTCGGCCGCCATCATCACCGACGCCTTTCCCGCCGACCAGCTCGGCTTGGCCCTCGGCACGAACATGGTGGCCGCCATCTTGGGTTCCTTCCTCGGCATCATCGCGGGCGGGCTGCTCTCCCAGATCGGCTGGCGTTGGGTCTTCCTCATCAACGTGCCGATCGGTGCGTTCGGGACCGTCTGGGCCTACCTCAAGCTGAAGGAGATCGGCGTCCGCATCAAGGCGAGGATCGACTGGCTCGGCAACGTCTCTTTCGCCGGCGGCCTCGCCATGGTCCTCACCGGCTTCACCTACGGCATCAAGCCCTACGGCCGCTCCCTCACCGGCTGGGGCAACCCGTTCGTCTTGGAGATGCTCTTCGGCGGGCTCGCCCTGCTGGTCGTCTTCGTCGTCGTGGAGATGCACGTCGAGGCGCCGATGTTCCGCATGTCGCTCTTTCGCATCCGCGCGTTCGCCGCCGGCAACGCGGCGCAGTTCCTGGGTGCGGTCGGGCGGGGCGGCCTGCAGTTCATGCTGATGATCTGGTTCCAGGGCATCTGGCTGCCCCAGCACGGCTACAGCTTCGTCGACACCCCGCTGTGGGCGGGGATCTACATGATCCCCTGGATGCTCGGCTTCGGGATGGCCGGGCCGATCTCGGGGAGGCTGTCGGACCGTTACGGCGCGCGACCCTTCGCCACGGCCGGCATGCTGCTCTCGGCCGCGATGTACGCGGCGATGATGGCATTTCCCGCCGACTTCGCCTACTGGCCCTTCGCAGCGGTGATGTTCGTCTCGGGAATCGCGATGGGGCTGTTCGCCTCGCCGAACACCGCGTCGATCATGAACTCGGTCCCCGCTCGTCACCGCGGCGCGGCCTCGGGGATGCGGGTCACGTTCGCCAACTCCGGGATGCCGCTGTCGATGGGTCTGTTCTTCACCCTGTTGGTCTTCGGGCTCAACGCCAAGGTGCCCTCGGCGATGTACGCCGGTCTCGTCAGCCACGGCATCCCCGCCACCAAGGCCGCCCAGCTCGCCCACCTGCCCCCGCTCGGCTACATCTTCGCCGCCTTCCTGGGCTACAACCCGTTGAAGAGCCTCCTCGGCCCTTCGGTCCTCTCCCACCTCGCCCCCGCCCGGGCGGCAGACCTCACCGGGCGGTCGTTCTTCCCCCAGCTGATCGGCCCGGCCTTCAAGCACGGCTTGGTGCTCATCTTGGTCTTCGCCGTCGTCATGAGCATCATCGCGGCCTTCGCCTCGGCGCTGCGCGGCGAGCGGTTCGTCCACGAGGACGAAGAGTCCCTCGCCCAGAAGGCTGCGCTCCTCAGGGTCAACGAGGCCCCCGTCGCAGGGAACGGCCCCGTCCCGCTCATGGGACGCGGCCCGTCCGAGCCGACCGGAAACGGGGCGCGCACCGCGACGGGCTCGGGCAACTGGACAGGGCTGCGGTCGGCGCCGGCGAGCGGAGGGCGACGCCGTCGTCGACGGACAGTCCGCCCGAGCGGGTGAGGAGGCCGCCGGGCGCCTCCCGGTGAGCCGTCCGGTGAACGAGGAGCGCGCACGCCCATGGCCATGAGGAGCATCGTCGTTGGCTTCGACGGCTCGGAGACGAGCTACCGGGCCTTCGCCATGGCCACCGGCCTGGCCGGGCGCGAGCACGGCTCGGTCCATGCCTGCTTCGTGGCCCACCTCCCGGCCACCGCCTCCCTGGGTGGCCTCGTCGCGCCGGCGTCGCTCATCGGTGACTACGCGTGCGACGACGCGCTGGAAGGCTTCGTCACCGCTGAGCTCGCCCGGGCCGGCGTCGCCGGCGACTTCACCCGCAGTGGCGGCGAGGTCGCCGCCGAGCTCGAGCGCCTGGCGGAAGCCTTCGGCGCCGACCTCATCGTCGTCGGTCGCTCCAGCCACCCGCACCTGCACCTCGGCGGCGTTCCCCGCCAGCTGGTCACGCGAGGCCGCATCCCGGTGCTCGTGGTCCCATAGCCGCCCATGCGGCGGCGGCCCCCGCGGCGGCCCAAGCGCCGGCGGCCTGACCGATGCCCGACGCAGGCTGCGCCTCACCACCTCCTGCTACGGGCTCGGCTGCGGAGGTTCCCTACGATGACGCTGGCGCATGGATCTCTGCGCGTCGACCGAACCCCGTCGTAAGGGACGTCAGCAACGTGCAGACCGAAGACGAGCCGCTCCAGGTGGTGCTCCAAGGACACGAACCCGATGGGACCACGTGGTCGGTCCTCGTCGGTCCGGATCCCACCTGTGACGACGGGCTCTTCACCTTCGTGCGCCGGACCGCAGCCGACGGGCGTTCGGCTCGGTCGGGAATGGGGGGACCGAGGCTGCACGGCGACGATGTCGTCAACATCTGGGCGGGCAAGTCCGACGGGACTCGCCCGTTCATTCTGGTTCGGGGGGTTCCATCGATCGTAGATGCCACGGTTCTGACGCACGGGGGCAAGTCCTTCCAGGTCGCGCTCTCGCCGGAGATCGAGGAGCTCGGGCTGCGCTTCGGCGCGGCGGCGCTCGACGACGACGACCCGCCCGAGGCTCTCAGCGTGCGACTTGCTGACGGACGCGTGGTCGTGGGCCGCGTCCCCTGGTCAAGGCGCCCAGCGGGTCCCTGATCCGTCGTCCTTCTCGCACATCGCCTATCCGCTCACGGCGCTCACGGCGCTCACGGCGCTCACGGCGCTCACGGAAGGCTGGCGCCGATCGCCGGTACGGCAACACGCCCTCGACGGTCACGACATCATCGAGTCCACGGAAGTCACTCAGGTACGAGTCGACTCCGAAACCCGGGCGGTCACCTGGCCCAATCTGGCTTGGATCTCGAGCCGGCGGCGCTCCACGGTGACTTGCCGGGCTTCCGCAGCAGGTGTGCACCACATCCGCGAAGTGCCGAGCCCGAGCAATCACGCGACAGCTGGCCGAGTCGACAGACGCGCCAAGTACAGCGCGGCGCCTACCCCAGGATCTTCTTCGCGATCACCACGCGCTGGATCTGGTTCGTCCCCTCGTAGATCTGGGTGATCTTCGCGTCGCGCATGTACCGCTCGACCGGGAAGTCCTTCGTGTACCCGTAGCCGCCGAGCAGCTGGACCGCGTCCGTCGTGACGGACATCGCGGTGTCCGAGGCGAAGCACTTCGCCATCGCACCGACCGTGCCCAGCTCCCCCGACGGGTCGTCGTCGACGAGCGAGCACGCGCGGTAGACGAGGGCGCGCGCCGCCTCGGTGCGCATGGCCATGTCCGCGATCATGAAGCGGAGCCCCTGGAAGTCTGCGATGGGCGCACCGAACGCGCGGCGCTCCTTCATGTAGCGCGCCGCGAAGTCGATCGCGCCTTGCGCGATGCCCACAGCCTGCGCCCCGATCGTGGGGCGGCTCCGGTCGAGAGTGTGCATCGCGATGCGAAAGCCGTCACCCTCCTCGCCGACCATGTTCTCGGCAGGGACCCGCACCCCGTCGAGGACGATCGCGCCCGTCGGACTTGCCCGCAGGCCCAACTTGTCCTCGAGCTTTCCGACCTCCACCCCCCAGGCCGCCTCCACCACGAAACAGGAGATGCCGCGGTGCCCGGCCGACGGGTCGGTCTTCGCGAAGACCGTGTAGGTGTCCGAGATGCCCGCGTTCGTGATCCAGTTCTTCGTGCCGGTGAGGACGTAGCTGTCGCCATCGCGTACCGCCCGGGTCGACATCGCCGCCACGTCGCTTCCGGCGTCGGCTTCCGACAGGCAGTAGCTCACCTGCGAGTCTCCCGCCGCGAACTTCGGCAGGTACTTTCGCTTGAGGTCCTCGGTGCCCCAGTTCATCACGGGGAGCATGCCGAGCTTCGAGATGAGCATCGTGACCGACGTGGCGGCGCAGACCCTCGCCAGCTCTTCGGCCATGATCGCCTGCGTCAGCGTGTCGGCCCCGGCCCCTCCGTACGCCACGGGGAACGCGAGCGCGGGCAGCTCCAACTCTCGGCACGCCTCGATCGACTTCCGCGGGTACGTCGCCGTGCGGTCGGCCTCCGCGGCATTGGGCTCGATGCGCTCCTCGCAGAACCTCCGCATGGTTTCTTGGAACTGGCGTTGCACGTCGGTGAGCACGAAGGACATGAGTCGATCCTACGGAGACCTGCGGCGCGCAAGCGTGCCGCGCTGGCCATGGGCATCCTCCAGCGCTGCCGGGAGCGCTGCCGGGGCCCGACGGCGAGGCTACGGGACGGGGACGGGACCGGGGCCGGGGATCACCTTCACCTGGCCCAGCGCATCGACCACGAAGACGTTGCGGCCGACGGCTGTGGAGGCGACGGCGACGGGACGGGGCATCACCACCTGCTCGCTCCACCTCCCGGTTGTGTGGTAGACGGCCACTGTGCGGTACACGACGACCTTGCCCGTCGCATCCAGCTCGCAGAGTCCGCGGAACGAGGCAGCCGCATCGACGAACCGAGACGCGGGCGGGTCCTTCGTCCCGGTCGGCACGACCGGGTAGACAGTGCCGAACGCGTAGCGCGTCGAAGGGGTCGCGACGTAGTAGCCCATACCTGTGTCCGTGGGGACGACCCCGATGGCATCGGTGATCCGCACGCCCTTCCCGGGCAGAGTGCCCCAGAAGTGGGCGTCGCCGAAGGTGAATACGGCGCCGTTGGCTGCCAACAGCCAGTAGCCCTTGCCGTCGCGGGTCGCGGCCATGCCGACGAACGGATCGGGCACGTGGTGACCGGCCATGGATCCGTAGAAGTGGGCGGCGCCGAAGGCGTAGACGCCACCGTTGGCCTCCAGCAGCCAGTAGCCCCTCCCTGTCGGCGAAGCGGCGATCCCGACCACTGGCGCGTTCAAGCGCCTGCCGGCCAGCGAGCCGTAGAACTGCGCCCCCCCTCCCGCCACGACGCCTCCTGCGGCTGTCGCCACCCAGTAGCCCAGGCCGTCAGGCCAGCCGGCGATCGCGACAACCGGCGGTCGCGCTTCCGACACGGCCGAGCGAGCCTGCCGGATCCCCGAGGCTGCATCAGCCGCGGCCGCCATCGGCATCGCGAGGCCGAGCGCGAGCCCGAGCGCGAGGCCGAGCGCAAGCCCGACGCAGGCGACGGCGACTGCTGCGTGTGCGAGAGGTGCGAGGAGCCGGGGCAACCTGCAAGAAGATAACGCGGCCAAGAAGTCCGACGCGACTGGCTTCGTCTTGAACGGCCGGCCGTGACCAGGACGGACGACCGAGAATCCCTTGTCGCAGGCCTTTTTTCCTTCGCGGCGCCCACCTTGCTGGCAACCCCCGTCGCCGACGGCTCGCCGCGTCGGCGCGACGCGTCTCGGCGGCGCGACGCGTCACCTCGGCTGACCGAGCTCGCCCCCTCCCGGAGAGCCAGGGCGAGATGGAGGATCAGTCTGCGCCCACGAGCGTCGCCCAATCGTCTCGCCGGACGGCCACGTCAGCAGCCGGAAGGCGGATCGCAGCTTCGGGGATGCGATCTACGAGGGCACGCTGCACGTGATAGTCACGCGAGGCGGACGAGAACGCACGGCGTCGTGCCTCGACGAGCTCTTCGGGGGGGTGGTCGTCGAGGAAGCCCCACAGGCTGAGCGCCGTCTCGACGTCATGGACCGTCGGCGCCCTCCCGAACAGCGCGGCCCGGCGGGTGGCGAGCAGGGCGGCGCCGACGATCACGTCCTCTTCGGACTCCCCGGGACCGAGTCGGACACGGTCTGCGCTCCGGCGGGCGAGGCGCAGGGCGAACCCCTGATCGGGCCCGGGGGTGCCCCGGCCCCTCCCGCCTGGGCTGACCGGGAAGCGAAGCTCCGCCGGACGGGAGGTCGTCCATGGACGGGGAACCCGGAGGCGCAGGGCCGGCCGCACCTGGTCGGCCTCGGTGATGGGTACGAAGCTCGGTTGGGTCATGACGGCACGACGTTACCGGTGCCGGGGTCCGGCGTTCGACTCGGGAACCGGCGATCCCGCCCGGGACGCCGGGGACCTGCGCCGCCCCGGGACGCCGGGGACCTGCGCCGCCCTGGGATCATCCGACGAGGTGCAACCAGTCCTTGTGCCGGTCGAGCTCGCCGCGGACCGTCGCGAAATAGGCGCGCTGCAGCTCGGTGGTGACGGGTCCCGGCGTGCCGGAGCCGACGGTCCGGTCGTCGACGGCACGGATCGGGGCGAGCTCCGCCGCCGTGCCCGTGAGGAACACCTCGTCCGCGAGGTAGAGGTCCGTGCGGATCAGCGCCTCGTGACGCACCTCGATGCCCATGTCGGTCGCGAGCACCTCGACGGTGTCCTGGGTGATCCCGTCGAGCGCACCCGCTTCCGAAGTGGGCGGGGTGTACAGCACCCCGTCGCGCACGACGAAGATGTTCTCGCCGGTGCACTCGCTCACCCGACCGTCCGAGGTGAGCAGCACGGCTTCGTCGTAGCCGGCTTTGATCGCCTCGACCTTCGCGAGTGAGGAGTTGACATACGCCCCGATGCTCTTCGCAGCGGTGGGCATCGCGTTCGGGTCGTGCCGGCGCCACGAGCTGACCTTGACCGACACGCCCCGACCGTGGGCCGCCTCGCCGAGGTACGGGCCCCATGGCCACGTGGCGATCGAGACGTTGACAGGTGCCGGGAGCGGGTTCAGCCCCATCTCCCCGTAGCCGAGGTACACGAGCGGGCGCAGGTAGCAGCCGTCCCGCATGTCGTTCACCCGCACCACCTCCGCCGACGCGTCGATGAGCTGGTCCACGGTATAGGGGACGTCGATCATCAAGATGTGTGCCGACGCGACAAGCCGCCGAATGTGGTCGGCGAGACGGAAGACGGCCACGCCCTCAGACGTCGGGTACGCGCGGATGCCCTCGAACACCCCGGAGCCGTAGTGCAGCGTGTGCGAGAGCACGTGCACCTTGGCATCCGCCCAGTCGACGAGCTCGCCGTCCATCCAGATCTTCTTCGAGGGGGTGATCGGCACGTTAGAGCCTTTCTGCGATCGCGTCGCCGATGGCGGCGGTGGTCCGAGACGTGAAGCCAATTCCGCCGTGTGTGGCGCCGCGCGTAGCCCCGCGCATCGCCGCGGCGTCTTCCATGAATCCCTGCACCGCGCGCTCGATCCGCTCGGCGGCCTCCGCTTCCCCGAGGTGCTCGAGCATCAGCGCCGCCGAGACGATCGCGGCGACGGGGTTCGCCTGGCCGGTGCCGACGATGTCGTGCGCAGCTCCGTGGACCGGCTCGAACATCGACACCGCACCTGGATGCAGGTTGGCCGATGCCGCGTAGCCGATGCCCCCGCAAACGGCGCCGGCGAGATCGGTGAGGATGTCACCGAAGAGGTTGTCGGTGACGATCACGTCGTAGCCATTCGGCCGTTCGACCATGTGGATGCACGCGGCGTCGACGTGCTGGTACCCGGTGGCGACCGAGGAGTGGCCAGCGGCGACCGCGTCGAACGTGCGCTTCCACAGATCGCCGGAGAAGTTCAAGACGTTCGTCTTGTGCACGAGGGTCACATTGCGCGCCGGGCGGCGCTCGGCGAGACCGAACGCGAACCGGATGATCCGCTCCACCCCCATGCGGGTGTTCACCGAGCCTTGGGTCGCGACCTCGTCCGGCGTCCCCTTGCGCAAGAAACCGCCTTCGCCGGCATACGCGCCCTCGGTGTTCTCCCGCACGACCACGAAGTCGACCGGGCCGTCTCCGCCCGACGCGGCGATCGAGCCCGGCACCGCGCGGAACGGGCGCAGGTTCACGTACAGGTCCAGCTCGAACCGGAGCCGGAGGAGCAGCCCCCGCTCGAGCAGTCCCGACGGCACCGTGGTATCCCCCACCGGCGGACCGACAGCGCCGAGAAGGATCGCGTCATGGCCGCGCAGCTCGTCCAGGACCGAGTCCGGGAGGACCTCCCCCGTTCGCACGTAACGCGCCGCGCCGAGGTCGTACTCGGTCGTCTCGAGCGTGATCCCCGCCGCGGCGACGACCTTCAGCGCCTCCGACAGCACCTCGGGGCCGATCCCGTCCCCGCCGACGACCGCCACCCGGTGACGGATGGGAGGCCGCGCGGCGGCACGGTCCGATGAGGGCTCGGTTGGTTGGCTCTGGGTGGTCTGCATCGTCCGCTGGATCGTCCTCGTGCTCGGTCTTCGCTGGGGGCTCGGTCTTCGCTGGGGGCTCGGTCTTCGCTGGGGGCTCGGTCTTCGCTGGGGGCTCGGTCTTCGCTGGTGGAGGAAGTGCGCCGGACATGGAACGACCGCCCACCAAGTGGACGGTCGGGGCGCGCTCGACGGTCGGGCACGCCTAGGCGTTAGCTACCTCCACGAAGCGGATGCCGATCATCGCCGTTCAGTCTCCCGTAGAGGGCGAGCCTGCGTCAACCGCGCCGACGGCCGGGACCGCTCACAGGTCGCGCCCCATCGCCCGCACGGTCGCTGGCGTCACGGCGAGCGGTCCTCCGAGGATCGTCAGGTGGGTGACCGCCGTGCCGACCAGTCCGGTCGTGCCCGCCTTGTGCAGGAAGGCGGCGAGCGGCGCGCCGACTGTCGTCGGGCTCTCCGTCAGCACCAGCGGCTCGGGGTCGGTCGCCGCAGGGCCGTCCGCGGCCACGACCGCGCCCGCGAGGCCGTCGCTGAAGTAGCCCCCCTGGGCGACCGTCAGGTCTCCGGTGCCGTGCCACCCGACGCCCGCGCCGACGGGCGAGGTCTCGAGCTTCGCGAGCTCGACAGCCGTGCCGGACGCGTCCTCCCCGGCGACCCTGAGCACCGAGACACCCATGCCCTCGAGCGTGGTCACGACCGAGTCGGACACGGCGAGCTGCCCCCCCATCACGACGACCTGGGCGATGTGCAGCGAGGAGATCGCCGCGGCAGCCGGCGCGGACAGCGACGTGGGTGACGTGAGAAGGACCGAGAGCTTGTCGGCGTAGGCGAGCGTGCTCGCGGCCTCGGCGTCCTGGAACCCTGTGCCGGTGGCGAGCACTGCCGTCGCGAGCGACCCGGCCGAGACCGGCGCACGAGACGCAGTGCCGGCGGTCAGGTTGAACCTGCCACCTCCCCCTGTCGCGTTCGTTCCGGCGTACGCCCCGGCGAGGTCGAGGCTTCCGACGCCGCTCGCAGCAGCCGAAGCCGCGATCTGCGCCGCGGTGCCGTACGCTGTCGCCCCTGCGATACGTGCGACCGTGATGTCGGACCCGGTCTTCCCTCTGCCGCCACACGTCGTCGCGGGCGTTGCCTTCAGTTGCTCCACGACCGCTGTGCTCACCGCGAGTGGGCCGCCGAGGACGACGACGTGGGAGATCCCCTCGCGCGCGAGCGCCGTCGCCGTCGGCGGCGAGAGCGTTCTGGGTGTGGTGAGCAGCGTCCCGGTCCCCAGGGTCCGTGCGAGTGGTGCGCTCGCCAACGCGTCGGGGTAGGTCTTGTCGGTAGCCAGGAGGACGGGACGTGTGGCGGCCGAGCCCGGGCAGCTCGTCCCCGCCGGGACGAATTGGCGCTCCAGCTCCGCCGCCGCCGTGGCGTCCGGTGTGCTCCCCGCGATCCTCGTGTATGCGGCGAACGTGGTCACGATCGGCGCGCCGGCGTTGCCGGTCAGCTGCGGGTCGTGGTGGAACTCGGGCCAGGCCCCTGGCGCGTCGACGTTGTTGCCGTTGGATGTGGCGATCTCGTAGTGGGTCGCCCAGCTGTCGCCGGGCTGGTAGCCGACGACCGTGACGCCGATCGTCCCATTCGCATCCCTCGTGATGAGCGGGGCGTTCTGGAACCCGATCGAGGTGGTCACTGTGGCGACCAGCACGCCTCCGTTCCGGCCTGTCAGCACGTCGAACCCGTTGATCGTCCCGACGATGACGTCCTGTCGGCCTGTGCCGAGCTCGACCGTGACCGGCGAACCGTAGATGTCGTGGGCGAGCTGGGTGTGCCACAGCCGCGCGCCGTTCACGCCGGCGAGCGCGTACACGCCCCCCGAGCGTGTCGTGACGAGCACCTGCAGCTGCCCGTTGCCGAGAACGTCTGCGAGGGCGGGGCTCTCGTAGCCGGTTGTTCCCGCGAGCGTCGTCGCCCAAACCTGCTGGCAGTGGGAGTTGACGGCGATGATCTCGTCGTGCTGCGAGGCGGCCGGGTATGTCGGCCCGGTGCCCGCGACGATCCCGATCGCTGTGCCGGCGAGGAATTTCCCAACGGCAGGCGAGGAGTTGACGGACTCGTCGGTTGTGTCGGCGCACAGGAGGTTGCCGGTCGCGCTCAGGATCTGGATATGGCCCCCCTGCGTGTACTTCCGCCCGTACGCGATGCCGGCGGACTGCGCGCCCCCGACGATGATCTGGTTCGCGCCGCCTCCCTCCACGTCCGCGATCGCCGGAGTGCTGAAGTTCGTGTCGGCTTGGAACCACGGGAACCCCGGCAGGACCGCACCCGTTGCGGCGTTGAAGGCGTACGTCTCCTGGCCGAGCGTGCCGGCCACTGCGCCGGTGACCCCTCCGATTGTGCCGATCGCGATCCCCGCGAAGACGCCGCTCGCGCCACAACTGCGGTCTGTCGAGGGGTTGGGACCCCGGACGAGGTCTTGGGAGCCTGTCGGGAGCAGCCACTCGTACCCCCCGGCGCACGGCTCTGCGGCGTCGCCGCTCCCCACGAGCACCGTGTCGAACGCTGTGCCGGGTCTCTTCAGCACCGATGGAGTGGATGTCACGGGCACGCCGACGTTCCTCGGCCAACCCGGCACGGGGTCGCCGGTCGTGAGGTTGAGCGCGTAGACGTGGCCGGAGCGGTCGCCGAAGACGACTGCTGGGCCGCCTGCCAGTGTCGCGAGCGTCGGTGAGCCGAGCGCCACCACTCCATGGGGGCCGTCCGCGAGCTTCCTGCTCCAGACCTCCTGCAGCACGGGGGCGGCGGCCCGCCCCTGCAGCACGGGGGCGGCGGCCGTGGCGGCACCGTGCACCGGTGCCTTCTCCCCTGCCTGACTGGCACCTGCGTCCGGGGACCCCCACGGCTCGGCAATGACCACGGACGCGACCAGTGCCAGGCCCGCGAACCCGGCACCCGCCATCCGCCTCGTTGCGCCTCGGCGCGTCCTGCGCCGCCTCCCCATCGCTTCCTCCCTCGGTTCCCGTCCTGGTTCCCGTCCCGTCTCGGTTCCCGATCCGGGTTCCTTCCCCGTCTCGGTTCCCGATCCGGGTTCCTTCCTTCCCTTCCCTTCCCTCGCCTGCTCCGAGTCTCGCACGGGGCAGTCTCGAGAAGAAAAGGCGCCGGATCCTGACCGGAGGCAGTTGACACCGCGCCGGATCCTGACCGGAGGCAGTTGACACCGCGCCGGATCCCCTGTTGCCTCACGTCAAGACCTCCGGGAACGCTGAGTCGTTGCCTCACCAAGAAGCTCCGGATGGTGAGACGCGTTGAAGTCCCGGTTGACCCGGGGCTTGACCGGAGGCAAGAGCCGCCGCTGTAACCTTTCGGACATGACCGACGCCTCCGGCACCGAGCCGGCGCGCCTCACGCAGGAGACCTACGAGCGGCTTCAGGCCGAGCTCGAGGACCTGACCACGCGCGGACGGGTGGAGATCGCCAGGGCGATCGAGTCCGCACGCGCGCTCGGCGACCTCTCCGAGAACGGCGACTACCACGCTGCCAAGGACAGCCAGGGGAAGATGGAGTCGAGGGTCCGCCAGCTCCAGGCGCTCCTCAAGCACGCCGAGATCGTGGAAGCAGGCCCGGCAGCGGACGGAACCGTCTCCGAGGGGACCGTCGTCACGCTGCGCTACGAGGGTGACGACGACACCCAGGAGTTCTTCGTCGGCTCGATCGAGGAGCGACGCGGCGACATGCCCGTGGTGTCCCCCAGCGCCCCGCTCGGGCAGGCGCTCATCGGCAAGACTGCGGGCGACAAGATCACCTACGACGCACCCGGAGGCAAGCTGGCGGTCGAGATCGTGAAGGTCGGCGCGTGAGCGACGCGCACGCGGCCCCGCACGGGGCGCACGGGGCGCACGGGGCGCCGCACGGGGCGCACGGGGCCCCGCACGGGGAAGGCGCGGCGCAGCCGGCCGCCCCCGCCCTCACCCTGTTCGACAAGATCTGGGACGCCCACGTCGTGCGCTCCGGCGAGAGCGAACCCGACCTCCTCTACATCGACCTGCACCTCGTCCACGAGGTGACGTCTCCCCAGGCGTTCGACGGGCTTCGCCTCGACGGGCGTCGCGTCCGCCGTCCAGATCTCACGGTCGCCACCGCCGACCACAACGTGCCGACCACCGGTTCTGCGGTGACCGACCCCGTCTCCGCGCGCCAGCTCGAGGTGCTGGACGCCAATTGCGCGGAATTCGGCATCCGGTGCTTCCCCATGGGCCACTCGAACCAGGGGATCGTCCACGTGATCGGCCCGGAGCTCGGGCTCACGCAGCCCGGGATGACGGTGGTGTGCGGCGACAGCCACACCTCGACTCACGGCGCCTTCGGCGCGCTCGCATTCGGGATCGGCACCAGCGAGGTCGAGCACGTGCTCGCCACCCAGACCCTCCCACAGGTCCGCCCGTCTGCCATGGCGATCACCGTCGAGGGGCGCGCACCCGAAGGGGTGACCGCGAAGGACCTGGCGCTCGCGGTGATCGGGCGGATCGGCACCGGCGGCGGCTTCGGTCACGTCCTGGAGTACCAGGGCGAGGCCATCCGAGCCCTTTCGATGGAGGGCCGGATGACGCTGTGCAACATGAGCATCGAGGGCGGGGCGCGCGCGGGGTTGGTCGCGCCGGACGACACGACGTTCGCCTATCTCGAGGGTCGCCCCCACGCGCCGAAAGGGCGCGAGTGGGAAGAGGCGCTCCGCTGGTGGCGGTCGCTCCCCACCGACCCGGGCGCCAGCTTCGCCAAGGAGGTCCACCTCGACGCGGCGTCGCTGGTCCCCCACGTCACCTGGGGGACCAACCCGGCCCAGGTCGCGCCCATCGACGGCGTCGTGCCTGATCCCGGGGAGCTCGCGGACTCCGCGGCTCGCGACGCTGCCGCGCGGGCGCTCTCGTACATGGACCTCGTTCCCGGGACGCCGCTCCGGGAGATCGCGGTCGACACGGTGTTCCTCGGCTCCTGCACGAACTCCCGCATCGAAGACCTCCGAGCCGCAGCCTCCGTGCTCGAGGGCCGCCGTGTCCACGGTCGCGTGCGGGCCCTCGCAGTCCCGGGCTCGCACCGGGTGAAGGCCCAGGCCGAGGCCGAGGGGCTGGACGAGGTGTTCCTCGCCGCGGGGTTCGAATGGCGTGAACCCGGCTGCTCGATGTGCCTCGCGATGAACCCGGACAAGCTCGCTCCGGGCGAGCGCTGCGCGTCGACGTCCAACCGCAACTTCGAGGGTCGCCAGGGACGGGGAGGACGGACCCACCTGGTGTCCCCCGCGGTCGCAGCGGCCACCGCTGTGTTGGGCCACTTCGGCGCACCGTCCGACCTGCCCGAGCGCGTAGCCCGATGAAGCCGGTGACCGTGGTGAGCGGGCGGGCGGTCCCCCTGGACCGCTCCGACGTCGACACCGACCAGATCATCCCCTCGGACTGGCTGAAGCGCGTGGAGCGGACCGGGTTCGGCAGGGGGCTCTTCTCGGAATGGCGCGACGACCGGGCGTTCGTCCTGAACGACCCGGCCCACGCCGGCGCGACGGTGCTGGTGGCCGCGTCCAACTTCGGGACCGGCTCGTCACGCGAGCACGCTGTGTGGGCGCTCATGGACTACGGCTTCGAAGCAGTCGTGGCCTCGAGCTTCGGCGACATCTTCCGGACCAACTGCACGAAGCAGGGCCTCGTGCCGGTCGAGGTCGCTCCAGAGATCGACCGCGCCATCCTCGACGCGGTCACCGCCGATCCCTCGCTGCTCGTCACGGTGGACGTCGCGCGCGGCACGGTCGAGTGCGGCGACATCCATGCGCCGTTCACGCTTGACGAGTTCACCCGCCAGCGTTTGCTGCACGGCTGGGACGACATCGGGCTCACGCTGCGCCACGAGGAGGACATCGCCGCCTTCGAGGCGACGCGCGCCGCGTGGCTGCCGCTTGCGAGCGTTACCGAGCAGACCGCGCCGACGACGGGGCCCGGCTCGCCGCGCTGACCACCGCCGCGAGCGACGCGTCGAGGATCGAGGAGTCCATCCCCACTCCCCACCAGGTCTCGCCGTCGCGGCCCTCCACCTCGACGTAGGCCACCGCGGAGGCCCCGGAGCCCGCGGTCAGCGCGTGCTCGCTGTAGTCCCGTACCTCGAAGTCGATGCCGAGCTCGGCATGGAGGCCCGCGACGAGCGCGTCGATGGGGCCGTTCCCCTCGCAACGCAGGGTGCGGTGCACGCCGTCGACGAGCAGCTGCGCGACCACGGTGGTGTGACCCGAGCCGGTGACCACCTCGTTGCCGATCAACCGGATTCCCGCATCGTCGGGCAGGTACGTGCCGGCGAAGACCTCCCACAGCTCGCCAGGGCGGATCTCGGTGCCCGTGGCCTCCGTCACCGCCTGCACCCTTCGGGAGAACTCGACCTGGAGGCGCCGCGGCAGGTCGAGCCCGTGCTCGGTGTCCATGAGGTACGCGACCCCGCCCTTGCCCGACTGGCTGTTCACCCGGATGATCGCCTCGTAGGTGCGGCCCGTGTGCTTCGGGTCGATGGGCAGGTAGGGCACCTCCCACAGCTCGTACTCGTCGCCGATCGCGGCCATGCCCTTCTTGATCGCGTCCTGGTGCGAGCCTGAGAACGCGGTGTACACGAGGTCGCCGGCGTAGGGATGGCGGGGATGCACCGGCATCCGGGTCGAATGCTCGGCCTCCCGGCGCACCTTCTCGATGTCGGAGAAGTCGAGCCCGGGGTCCACTCCCTGGGAGAAGAGGTTCATCGCCAGGGTGACGATGTCGACGTTCCCGGTCCGCTCTCCGTTGCCGAAGAGCGTCCCCTCTACGCGCTCGGCACCCGCCAGCACCGCGAGCTCGGCGGCCGCGACCGCGGTCCCCCTGTCGTTGTGCGGGTGGACGCTCAGCACGAGGCTGTCGCGGTCGCGGACCGTGCGGCCGAACCATTCGACGACGTCTGCGTAGACATGGGGCCCGTACATCTCGACCGTGGCGGGGAGGTTGACGATCATGGGCCGTTCCGGGGTCGGCTCGATCACGTCCATCACACGCTCGACGATCTCGATCGCGAAGTCCGGCTCGGTGCCGGTGAAGCTCTCGGGCGAGTACTCGTAGCGGATCTTCGTCTCGGGAATGGTCGATTCGAGCTTCCGGCACAGGCGAGCCGCATGGAGCGCGATGTCCACGATGCCGTCCCGGTCCTGGCCGAAGACGACGCGGCGCTGCAGCTCGGAAGTGGAGTTGTAGAAGTGCACGACGGCTTGCCGGGCTCCACGGAGGGACTCGAAGGTGCGCTCGATGAGCTCCTCCCTGCACTGCACGAGCACCTGGATCTCGACGTCGTCGGGGACGAGTCCCTCGCCGAGGATCATGCGCTGGAATTCGAAGTCCGTCTGCGAGGCCGACGGGAACCCGACCTCGATCTCCTTGAACCCGATCTCCACCAGCGTCCGGAAGAGCGCGAGCTTGCGCGCAGGGTCCATCGGGTCGACGAGCGCCTGGTTCCCGTCGCGCAGGTCGACGCTCACCCAACGCGGCGCGACGGTCGCCTGGCGGTCCGGCCACGTCCGATCGTCGAGCCGAAGCGGGACCGCCGACCGGTAGTGGTGATAGGGCATCTGGCGGGTCGTCATGTCGGGCTCCGTCCTCCTCGTCGGCTCGGGCGTCGTCGTCTCCGTCGGCCTGCTGCTCGGTCTCATCCCTGGCGTCTTCTGCTCTCTCGGACCGCTCGAGCGCCTGCGGTCGGGCCGGTTAACGAAAAGACCTCCTGGCCGTGGGGCGCAGGAGGTGCGGGCGAGCGCGATGTGGCGCTCGCCCTTAGGTCAGCAGCAGCTCCGCGAGGAATTGCACAACTTGATGCTCGCAGGGACGTCGCCTCTTGTCAAGGCGGCCCGCGCCCGCGCCGCGACGACGGCGCGGCGGCACTCGCTTGCCGCTGAGACCGGAAGAGGCGGGCGCCCGTGAGGCGCCGGTACCGTGGGACGGGTGAAGAGGCTCCTCGTCCTGCTGGTGGCCGCCGCCGTGGGCGTCGCCATCGGCGTCGCGTTCCGCCGCCGGCCGTCCGGCTCCCGCGGTGCCACCACCTCCCCGCGCGCCCACCGGCACGGCACGCCGGACCACTGGCCGCCGATCGTGCGCAAGCCCGGCTCGAGGAAGGACTCGACGACGTCGGCGGCATAGCCGTCCCCGCCCCCTCACGACGGCCCCCGGCCACGGCCGCCCGCCGGGTCCCTGCCCGGCCGGCCCCCTGCCCCGGCCGCCCGCTCCCCGTGTCACACCCCCCTGTCATCGTGTCGTCGATGATGCTCACCTC
>JAJZMD010000270.1 GCA_021803085.1 Actinomycetes bacterium | reverse complement strand
ACGGCCGCCTCGATCCTCGGCAAGGAGCTCCTGCGCGAGGTGTACGCGGCACCGAACATCCAGAGGGCCCGCTGGAAGCTCGTCCGCTTCTACGAGCACGCTGCCTGGGCCGAGGTCCCCGAGCTCACCCGCCTCGCAACCACCGTCTCCCGCTGGGAGGTCGAGATCCTCAACTTCCACGTGACCCGCATCTCGACGGGTCCTGTCGAAGCCCAGAACCTCGTCACCGAGAAGATCCGTCACATCGCGCACGGGATGCGGAATTTCGAGAACTACCGGCTCCGCCTCTTGCTCCACTCAGGCATCCAATGGAACACTCAGCCGACTGCTCGAATCAGGGGCCGTCACCCACGCCTGATCGCGTAGAGCCACCAATAGGCGATCAACCCCGAGGCTCCTCTACTTCTTGTCGGGCCGGAAGCCGACGACTTGCTCGTAGGCGAGCGGGTCGCTGAGCTCCTCAACGAGCTTGTCGACCCAGGCCCGGGTGTAGCCATAGCCGCGTAGGAGACGGTCCCATCGGCAGTGTTGCTCGTCGGTCGCCTCCGGCTCGGCCGAGTCCGTCGCCGGTCGCACTGCGTAGTGCTTCCAGGCCCGCTGGTGAGTGTCGAGGGTGAAGCGGAACGGCAGCCGTTCGCTCACTAGGTTGACGACCTCGGTCGGTCGCAGTAAGTCGTCGGAGACGACGGGGACGCGCTTGGGCTTTGCTACCACGGCGAGCTGTTCGAGGGCCTCTTCGACTTCGGGGGTAGTGGTACCGGGCCGGATGAAACGGACCACTGCGTCAGCCGAGCGCTCCCGGTTGGCGGCAACGGGGACGAAGAAGATCGGCATGGCGTACTCCGAAGTGCGCAGCACGTCTTCGTCAACCTCCTCACGGTGCCGACGGAGGTATGCCTGCACGTCGACGGGCAGTTGTGCCTGGGCCGCTCGGAGAGAGGCGAGCGTCTCCTTGCTCCGGAACCCCGACAGCTGCAGGGGAACAGTGAGGCGGTCACCGAGCGCTGCTTCGTCGCCGAACTCGTCGACGAGGAGGTTCTCGAAGTTGAGCAGCATGGCCTGGGCCTCGGCGGTGACCTCGAGGTCGAGCGCCGGCAGGTAGCGGTGCGCGATCTGGTGGCGTAGGCCCAAGAAGAAGTCGAGGTTGGCTCGGATCCCTCTCGATCGCCGATCGTCCCCGCTGACCGCCCGTGCCGCCAGTTCGCCGGTGTCGAGGACCTTGGGGCGTTCGTCGACCAGTACTTGGAGCCCGTCGGGGCGGCGCACGTAGTAGTCGACGCCGTCACGTTCCAGGATCGCCTGGAACAGCGAGTTCCACGCGATCACCATCAACACGATGAACGTCTCGGAACGAAAGCCGGCGGCCGGGTCGTTGTAGACCCTCACGGCGGCGAGGGCCGACTCGCGCGCCTTGGCGACGAGCCGATGCTCCTCGGCCAGATCGCCTGCCTCCGTCGGTGCGATGCCGTTGACCCGCAGCAGCGCCTCCAGGCGGTGGATCCGCTCGGTCTGCTCCGAGCGCCGTTCCGTCTCGACGCCGAGCCATCGGCGCACATAGGAGGTGAAGCGTTTGCCGTGACTGGTGCCGTCGTTCCAGTAGGCGATCTCCAGCTGGGACTTGGGCTCGCCGGCGAGCCAGCGGGTGTGCATCTCCTCGGCGAGACGACGATGCTCGTACGCCTCGCTGTTCTGGCCGTCTAGAAGACTGTCGTCGCTCCCCATCGTTAGACCTGCCCTGATGGCTCACCGGCGGAATGCCCCAGCGTAGGCCGGCACGGCGCCGAGACGGTGGTTGCGGGGTAGCCAAGGTCCCCGATGCTCCTATCGCTGTCAAGCGGCCGAGGCGACGGATTCGAGCCAGTTCCCGTAGCGAACGGCGAACTCGACGTCGTGGGTCCGACCGAGCTCGAGACGGGAGACCGAGGAGATCGAGGTGCTCAGCGCTTCGGCAACGGTCCGGAGACTCAACGCGCGTCGGGTTCGTTCGGCTCGGAGGTCCTGGCCGTTCGGGACGACCTTCGGGTCGGTGAGGAGGGCGAAGATCTCCCGGGCGATGTAGCGCTTCAGACAGCGCATGATCTCCCGTCGCGACTTCCCTTCGGCGGTTCGCCGTTCGATGTAGGCCTTGGTTCTCGGATCGCAGGTGAGGCGCACCATGGCGATGCGCCAGAGCGCATGGTTCGCCTGACGGTTGCCGGACCGGTTCAGGCGGTGGCGGTGGGTCCTGCCCGACGAGGCCTGGATCGGGGAGACCCCGCACAAAGCGGCGAACGCCGCCTCGCCCGTGAGTCGCTCGGGGTTGTCGCCGGCGGTGACGAGGAGGATGCCGGCCACGTCGACGCCGACGCCTCTGGCGGCCCGCAGGGCCGGGTTGGCCCGTGCCGTGAGCTTGTCGAGCGTCGTGGTCAGTTCACCCATCTCCTCGGTGAGGGCCAGGTAGCGCCGGGACAGCGTGCGCAGGGCGAGCCGGGTGGCCTCGGTGGGGTCTGCCGGGTCGCCGGGGCGGAACTTGCCACAGCGCTCGACCCGCTCGGCGGTCGTGAGTGGATCGAGGGTGCCCCTGAGCTGGTCGGGAGCGGTGATGATCAGGTCCCGGACCTGGTTGGCCACCCTCGTCCGGGAGTTCCTCGCCGAGGTGAAGGCCACCCGAAGGACGCGGATCGACTCGACCAGGTTGTCTTTGGTCTTCGGGGTGACCGCCGCCTCGCCGTTGAGGGCCGCACGGGCCGCGGCCTCCGCGTCGACGACGTCGGACTTGCCCCGACGCCGGCGCACCTGGCGGTTGGGTCGGTTCACCTCGACGACGGCGATGCCTTCGTCACGCAGGTGCCGTGACAGGCCTGCGCCATAGGCCCCGGTGCCCTCGACGCCGACCCGCTCCACGGTGCCGAACGACCGCATCCAGTCCAGGAGCTGACGGCAGCCCGCCGCCGTCGTGGCGAACTCCCCGGTCTCGAGGATCCTCCCCTGGGCATCGACGATTGCTGCGACGTGGATGTCCCTGTGGGTGTCCACCCCGCCGATGACAATCCCGCACTCGTTTGCCATGCTTGACCCTGCCTTCCTTCCATTCCAGTGGGATCGCACCACCGGCCGGGACGGCGGACAGGACTCTCATGGTGCTCGTCAAGGCTCCTATCAGGTCACGTCCGTCCGACCGGCTGGTGCGCGTCCTCGGCCGGAACTGGGTCGACAGATCAACGGCAAGGCACCAGGCCAGTCACACAATTGGAGTCAGGCCCAGACCCGAGCCGGGGACAGCTCCAGTATGAGAGTCACACCCCCTGGTTATCGTGGTGGCGTCGCTCATCGCCGGTGGGGCGGCGCGGCTGATCAGCCGGCCTGAAGGGACCATGAATCAGGACAGATCTCGCACGGGACGGCGTCGGTGACCACCGTGATCTCGTCGGCGGCGGTAAGCACCCCTGAGCCTGGTCAGCTGGTGCGGGTACGGGGTCGACACTGGGTAGTCGCCGATGTCTCGGCGAGCGCGTTGCCGCTTGCGGGTGGGGTCACCGGCGAGCCCGAGCGGCTGGTGACCCTCACCTCGGTCGAGGATGACCGCTACGACGAGTCGTTGCAGGTCTTGTGGGGTGTCGAGCCCGGCGCGGAGGTGCTGGAGCGGGCCACGATGCCCTCCTTCGACCCTGAGCATCTGGACGATCCTGGCCGGTTGGCGGCGTTCTTGGACGCAGTGCGGTGGGGGGCGGTGACCTCGGCCGACTCGGCGGTGCTGCAAGCGCCGTTCCGCTCGGGGATCGCCATCGAGGACTACCAGCTCGACCCGGTGGTGCGCGCCTTGCGCATGCCTCGGGTGAACCTGCTGATCGCCGACGACGTGGGTCTGGGCAAGACCATCGAGGCGGGGCTCGTGGTCCAGGAGCTGCTCCTGCGGCACCGTGCCCGCACGGTCCTGGTCGCGTGCCCGGCGAGCCTGTGCGTGAAGTGGCGTGACGAGATGGCCGAGAAGTTCGGCCTGGAGTTCCGCATCGTGAATGCCGAGCTGCTCCGCCACCTGCGTCGCACCCGTGGGCTGCGGGCTAACCCGTGGACGCACTATCCCCGGCTGATCGTCTCGGTCGACTGGTTGAAGCGGGACCGGCCGATGCGCCTCCTGCGGGAGGTGCTGCCGGCCACGGCCACCTATCCCCGGACGTTCGACCTGTTGATCGTGGACGAGGTCCACAACGTGGCTCCGGCCGCCCGGGGTCGCTACGCCACGGACTCGCAGCGCACCCAGGCAATCCGGGCCATCGCTCCGCATTTCGAACACCGGCTTTTCCTGTCGGCCACGCCGCACAACGGCTACCGAGAGGCATGGACGGCCCTGCTGGAGCTGCTCGACTCCCAACGCTTCGCCCGAGGTGTCGACCCGGACCCGGCCCAGGTGAGCCGCATCATGGTCCGCCGGCTCAAGTCCGAGCTTCCCGCCCTCGACGACGGCACCCCACGGTTCCCCCGCCGAGTGGTGGAGGCGATCGAGGTCGTCTACCCAGACGAGGAGCGGGAGGCTCATCGGCTGCTCCAGGAGTATGCGGACCTCCGCCGTCGGGTGGCCGGGGACCAGCCGGGACGGATGGCGGCGGAGTTCTCGCTCAAGCTGTTGAAGAAGCGGCTGTTCTCGTCACCGGCGGCGTTCGCCCGCACGCTGGACGTGCACCGGGAGACGGCCCTCGGGGGAGCCCGTCAGGTGGAGCGTCGTCCGGCACTCAGGGTGCTCAGCGCGGCGATCGACCGTACCGAGGACGACGTCGCCGACGAGGAGGAGCAGGCCGAGGCGGTGCGCACTGCGCTCACCGCCTCGGCGCAATGCCTGGGCGGGCTCAGCTCGGAGGAGACCCGCCTGCTCGACCGTCTCCAGGGGTGGGCATCGGGACTCGCAGGGCGGCCTGACGCGAAGGCGGGCGCGCTGTTGTCCTGGTTGGACGAGACGGTTCGACCGGTTGGTCCTGACGGAGTGCGCCGGTTCGGCGACGAGCGGGTCATCGTGTTCACCGAGTACCGGGACACTCAGAGGTACCTCATTGATCTGCTCGTCGCCCACGGCTTGGGTGGTGAGCACGGCGAACGCCTGGCGCTGCTGCACGGCGGGATGGACGAGACCGAGCGGGAGCACACGAAGGCCGTCTTTCAGGCTGACCCCTCCCTCGACAAGGTGCGGATCCTCGTCGCCACCGACGCCGCGTCGGAAGGCATCGACCTGCAAGCCCACTGCCACCGGCTCGTCCACTACGAGATCCCCTGGAACCCGAACCGGCTCGAGCAGCGCAACGGCCGCATCGACCGCCACGGACAGACGGCCCCCGACGTGCGTGTCGCCCACTTCGTCGGCGCCGGGTTCGAAGCCGCACCGCCGGGCTCGTTGGAGGACGACCTGGAGTTCCTGCACCTGGTGGCCGAGAAGGTGAACGCCATCCGAGCCGACCTGGGCTCGGCCGGCCCGGTCATCGCCGCCCAGGTCGAGGAACGCATGCTCGGCCGCCGACGCGACCTCGACGAGACCGAGATCGACCGGGCGGCACCCAAAGGGCGCCTGGCCCGGGTCGAACGGGACCTCCGGGAGCAGATCGCCCGCCTGCGGGAACGGCTGGCCGATAGCGTAAATCAGCTGCACCTCGCACCGGACAACGTCGAACGGGTGGTGCGGACCGCCCTCGCTCTCGCGCATCAGCCCGACCTCATCGACGTCACCCTCGACCGACCCGGCACCACAGGCGCACCGGTCCGCGCGTTTCGCCTTCCACGGCTCACCGGGAGCTGGGCGCGCTGCGCTGAGGGCCTCGCCCACCCGGTGACCGCCGAGATCCGCCCGATCACCTTCGACCACGCGGCCGCCTCGGGGCACGACGACGTCGTCCTGGCCCATCTCGGACACCGCCTGGTGAGCCAGGCCGTGTGGTTGCTGCGCGCCGAGGTGTGGGCTGCGGGCAGCGACGCCCGGCTGGCCAGGGTGAGCACCCGGGTCGTCCCCGACGGCGTCGTCGACGAGATCGCCGTCGTCGCCCACGGCCGGCTGGTCATCACCGGTGCCGCGGGCCACCGGCTCCACGAAGAGGTCGTCGCCGCCGGCGGGGTGGTTCGGTCCGGCCGCTTCGCACGTATCCCCACCGTCGGCCAGGTCCAGGCCATCGTCGACGCTCCCACCCTCGGACCGGCGCCGCCCGCCGTCCACCAGGAGCTGGCCAAGAACTGGCCGGTGATCGCCGACGCACTCCTCACCTCGCTTGTGCGCCGCCAGCAGGAACGAGCCGAAAGCCTCCAGGGTGTGTTGGATCGCCGAGCCGATGAGGACGCCCGGGCCGTCGTCACCGTGTTGGCCGAGCTGGAACGCTCGATCCGCGCCGAGCTCGATGAGGCCACGAGCGACCTGCAGCTGCGCTTCTCGCTCTTCGCCGCCGACGAGCGGGCTCAAGCCGAGCGGGACCTCGACGCGCTCCGCCGCCGCCTCGAGGAGATCCCGGCCGAGGCCGAAGCTGAGGCGTCCCTGGCCCGCCGTCGCTATGCCGAGCCGACCCCCCGTCTGTTTCCCGCGGCGGTCGAGATCTGCGTGCCCGAGCACATGGCGGTGCGATGACGGCCCCGAGCAGGACGCAGGCTGAATGGCTCTCGCTCGTCGAGGTGTCGGGACCGTTCCTGACGCTGCCCGTGCTCACTCGGGCCTTCCCGGCCGGTCTGGAGCCCACCGACCGCGAGCTTGTCGAGGAGCTTCGCGTCGCGTACGCGGAGGTGACCGACGATCCGACCCTGTCGCCCCGCTGGGTCCGCTGGGTCCTCGAACGTCTCCTCGGCCTTCCTGATGCCGTGCTTCGCCACGGCGCCGCCGTCCCCGGCCGCCTCACTCACCGAGTCAGCGAGCACCGCATCGAGCTTCGTCCCGACTACGCCGTGATCGACCCGGACGCCGAGACGGCCGAGCCGAGGGCACGCCTGCTCGTCACCGAATGGCCGTGGGCCACCCCGCTCGACGAACGCCCCCCCGACTCTCCATGGGCGGCCAGCCCGATCGACCGGATGGAGGAACTGTGCCGGGCCACCGGCCTGCGCCTCGGCCTGGTCACCAACGGCGAGACCTGGACCCTTGTCGACGCGCCTGCCGGCGGCCCGCGGGGAACGGTCGCCTGGGACGCGGAGCTGTGGCTGGAGGAGCGCTCGACCCTCGACGCCTTCACCACGCTGCTGGGAGCACGCCGGTTCTTTACCGTCCCCGCCGCCGAGACGCTCGATGCGCTCCTGGCCGAGTCGGCCGACGCCGAAGCCGAGGTCACCGACCAGCTCGGCCGGCAGGTACGCCAAGCGGTAGAAGTCCTGATCGACGCCTGGAGCCGAGTCAACCGCGAGCGCCACGGCCAGCTGTTCGGCCCACTCACCCACGCCGAGATTTACCAAGGCGCCGTCACCGTGCTCATGCGTCTCGTGTTCCTCCTCTGCGCCGAAGAGCGCGGTTTGTTCCTCCTCGGTGACCCTCTCTACGACAGCGCCTACGCCGTTTCCACCCTGCGCACCCAGCTCGCAGAGGAGGCCGACACCTACGGCGAGGATGTCCTCGAACGCCACAGCGGCGCCTGGCACCGCCTGCTGGCCACCTTCCGCATGGTCTACGCCGGCGCCCACCACGAGAACCTCTCCCTCCCCGCCTACGGCGGCAGCCTGTTCGATCCCGACCGGTTCGGCTGGCTCGAAGGCCACCACCCAGACAATCCGCCTGGTGTGAACCGGGCGGCACCTGTACCCGTCGACGACCGCACCGTGCTGCACATCCTCGACGCCCTCCAAGTACTGCGGTTCCGTCGCCGAGGTGAGACCGATGAGGCCCGGCACCTGTCGTTCCGCGCCCTCGACGTCGAGCAGATCGGACACGTCTACGAAGGCCTCCTCGACCACGGCGCCGTCCCAGTCGACGACATCGTCCTCGGCCTGACCGGGAAGAAGGAGCCAGAGCTCCTCCTCGACGACATCGAATCCCACGCCGCACAGGGAAGAGAGACCTTGGCGTCCTGGCTCGTCGAGCAAACTGGGCTCAGCGCCAAGGCCGTGACGAAGGCGCTTGACCAACCGGCGACGCCGGAGGACGCCACTCGACTGGCGAGCGCCTGCGACAACGATCCCACCCTCGCTGAACGGATCCTGTCCTACCTGGGGCTGCTTCGTCGAGATCTGCGCGGACTGCCTCAGGTCTGGCTCCCCGGCAGCGTCGTCATGACCCAAGCCGGCGACCGCCGCTCCTCCGGCACCTACTACACCCCCAAGGCGCTCGCCGAAGAGATGGTCCGACACGCTCTCGAACCCCTCGTCCACCATCCCGGCCCCGCCGACGGCGCCTCGCCCGAGGACTGGAAGCTTCGACCCGCCGCAGAGCTGCTTGACCTGCGCGTCTGCGACATGGCCATGGGCTCCGGTGCCTTCCTGGTAGCCGCATGCCGCTACCTGGCGGCCCGACTCCTCGAAGCCTGGAGTGCCGAAGGCGTCTCCGTGGGCGACCCAGTCGGACCACCCGGCGGGACGCCCGTACCCATCCCCGGGGACGAAACCGACCGGGAGATCCTCGCCCTCCGGCTGGTGGCCGACCGCTGCCTCTACGGCGTCGACCGCAACTCCATGGCAGTTGAGATGGCCAAGCTCTCGCTCTGGCTCGTCACCCTGGCCAAAGACCGGCCCTTCAGCTTCATCGACCACGCCCTGCGCATCGGCGACTCGCTGCTCGGCGTCACCTCACTGGAACAAATCGAGTACCTCCACCTCGACCCGGCCAAGGGCGCGCGACTCCACGGCGGAACCCTCTTCGACCCGTCTACGGTCATCCGCCCCCTGGTCGAGGACGCCGTTCGCAAACGCCGGGAGATCGAGTCGTTCCTCGTCCTCGACGTCGCCGACGCCGAGACCAAACGCCAGCTCTTCGACCAAGCCCGCAGCGAGCTAGAACAGCTTGCGGTCATCGCCAACGTCGTGGTCGGCGCATCACTCTCCACCGCCGCCCATTCGGAGGACGAACTGGAGAGCCGGCTCCTCGCCGTCGCACCTGACGTCCGCGCCGCGCTCGACCCGGACCGGCGCCCCGACGACCGGTGGGCACTCATCGAAGACCTCCGGCTGCGGGCCGAGTACTGGCTCGACGAAGGCCGACCGTCAATGGCTCCCGATCGCGTGTGCTTCCACTGGCCTCTTGAGTTCCCGGAGATATTTCTGCGCAATGAGGACTCCGGCTTCGACGCTATCGTTGGCAACCCCCCCTTTTCGGGCGGTCCGAAGCTTGGCGGAATCCTGGGAGAGGCCTATAGAAAACATCTCATCAGCGACATCGCGGGAAATCGACGGGGCCTTGCTGACCTGGTTACGTACTTTCTCCTTCGTGCGTCGGTTCTCAGCAAGAGGTGGGGCTTGCTCGCTACGAGCATGATAGCGCGAGGCGATTCACGCGAGGTCGGTCTCGATTATCTTCTTAAGTCAGGTTGGGTTCTCACGAGCGCAAACCGGAGCCGCCCTTGGCCCGGTGAGGCAAGTGTTCATGTCGCGCAACTGTGGGCACAGCACGCGCGATGGCGGGGACGGTTCGTCCTCGACGAGCAGCCGGGATCGGCCATAACCGCTGCTCTCGAACGAGCGACGCGCTCAACTGGAACGCCTCAGCGCTTGGAAGCGAACGCTAAGAGCTCGTTTATTGGCTCATATGTCTTCGCCGAAGGATTCTGTTTATCGGAGGACCGAGCGCGGGAACTTCTCGCTGCAGATGACTCTAACACGGAGGTCGTTCTTCCGTACGTAAATGGTCAGGATATCAATACTCATCCTGACCAACGGGCTAGTCGCTGGGTCATCTACTTTCGCGACTGGTCGATTCAGGAAGCAATGGTGTACGAAGAACCCTTTGACCATGTGCGGAGATATGTTAAGCCAGAACGCGACCGATGCAAGGAAAGAGGGCCACGTGACAAGTGGTGGCTATTTAAGCGCCCTACTATGGCGCTATATAGCGCCATAGCGCAGTACGAACGAGTTCTGTCGCGTCCACTAACTGGCAAGTACAACACTTGGAGTTTTGTGCGATGCCATGGGGTTGTATTTGATCAGACTGCCCCTGTGTATGCATTCGATGACTACCATCATCTCGCTGTCCTCCAATCAGACGTGCACGGGTGGTGGTGGCTCACGTGGGGCCCGCCAATGGGGAGTAATCCGCGCTACACCCCTTCCGATGTATTTGAAACGTTCCCCCAGCCCGAATGGACGGAAGCAACTACCAGAGCCGGAGAAGTCCTAGACATACAAAGGCGCCGGCTCATGTTGGATCGCTGGGAGGGGCTCACTGCCACCTACAACCGGGTGCACAACTCGAAAGACGAGGCCTCCGACGTTGCCGAGCTGCGTCGACTTCACGTAGAGCTCGATCATGCCGTGGCTGCCGCCTACGGCTGGGAGGATCTGAGGCTCGATCACGACTTCTGGGAAACTCGGCAGGGGACGCGGTTCACGGTGTCTCCTGAGGCCCGGGTCGAGCTGTTGGATCGCCTGCTGGAGTTGAACCACGAGCGCTACGCGGAGGAGGTCCGGTTGGGCCTGCACGACAAGAAGGCAAAGCGAGGGCCGGCTAGGCGCGGTCGTTCTGTTCCCGCGGCCCCTGCGCTGTTCGAGGTGGAGCCGTGACAGCCGAGCCCGTTGGCGACGCGCAGGTCTTGGCCCCGCCGCCACCTGCCGCGATCCGTGCTGAGTTGGAGCAGAAGTTGATGGCGAACATCCTCGGACCGGAGGGAGGCGAGACCGAGGAGCTGGTGACTGACACGCCGGTGCGCGAGTACTACCTGGTGGGGATGCTGGCGCCTCGCCGCTCGCAACCCGACGCGGGGAGTTACGACGGGCAGCAGGACGAGCTCGCGGTAGAGGGCTCGGCAGAATCGGAGGAGACGTCGCCGGATGTCGGGACGCTGCCCGGCCCGTCGCTCTTTCCCTCCTCGATCGGTTTGACGTTCGGCGTAGCCGGCACGTCCACGGAGATCGAGGTCGATGCCCGGTGGGGACGGTACGAACGAGTCACGTTGGAGACCGAGGGTGGCAACGGCCCTCGGCGAGCGTGGCGGAGGCATCCGGCTGGCGGCTCTTGTCGGCTGCTGCTTTCGGAGGGGACGTTCGGTCCGCTGGTCCCGGACCCGACCCAGGAGGGGGTGATCATTCGCGGCGAGATCCGCCGGATCGGTGACCACTGGGTGGTGACCGCGTTCTTGGTCAACGACCAGGAGGAGCAACCGAGTCGGAAGGACGAGGCGTGGCTATTCCAGACGGCCCTCGCGACGCGGGATCCCAACGGCGGGGCGGTGCTCCGCCGTCCGCAGGTGCTCGGCCAGTGTGTGGATAACTCGCAGGAGTCTCGTGCGCTCGACATGGCGTACCGAGACACGGTCGAGTTTGCGGTGGGTCACGGGACGGGGGTGCACGCCGACGTCGACCCGTCTGATCCGCGCCGTGCCCTTACGGTCACGACGACGGCCGTACCTGTGGCAGAGGTGCGCCGCACGGAGCCTCCGACGGTGGCGGATTTCCCTGCCCTAGCCGAGGTGGAGCTCGATATGGCCGCATTGGCCCGAGCGTCGGACGTCGAGGTGGCGAGGCTGGTGCGCCCTCTGGTCGCTGCCTACCGCACTTGGATCGCCCATCAGCGTGCCCGGACCGGCGATCCGACCAGCCGGCTCGATGGGTTCGAGAGCGCCGCGGCAGAAGCGCTGACCCAGTGCGAACGAGTTGCCGAACGGATCGAGGCCGGGGTCGACCTGCTCGACCCGGTGAGCCCCACCTACCACCGGGAGGCGGCGGACGCGTTTCGCTTCGCCAACGAGGTGATGTGGCTCCAGCGGGTGCACACCCTGGCCGCCGCGCGCCGACGGGCCGAGCCGACGGTGAGCCTCGACGACGCGGTCGCCGAGATGGACCGCCCCGAACGCCACCGCTGGTATCCGTTCCAGCTCGGTTTCCTGCTCCTGAACCTTCCGAGCCTGGCCGACCCGCGCCACGCCGAGCGCGGGCCGGGCAGCGAGGGACTGGTAGATCTGCTGTTCTTCCCGACCGGTGGTGGCAAGACCGAGGCCTACCTGGGATTGACGGCTTTCACCCTGGCGATGCGCCGCCTGCAAGGGACCACCTCCGGCTATGACGGCGGTGACGGTGTCGGCGTGTTGATGCGCTACACGCTCCGGCTGCTGACCGTGCAGCAGTTCCAACGGGCGGCGACGCTGCTGTGCGCCTGCGAGCAGGTCCGCCGGCAGCGGGCCACCGCTGGAGACAGCAGCCTCGGCGAAGTGCCCTTCCGTCTGGGGCTGTGGGTGGGAGCGAACGTGACGCCGACGACGGGTGGGCAGGCGTCCAAGGCGATCGAGGAGGCGCGGGGGAACGCCTACTACGGGGGTGGCTCGAGCCCCGTCCAACTCACCTCCTGCCCGTGGTGCGGGGCGCCCGTCAGCGCCTCGAAGGACGCCGAGTATGACCCGGTGCACAAGCGCACGCTGCTGTACTGCGGCGACCCGCTCGGGCGCTGCCGGTTCACGCGGCGCCAGGCGCCTGGCGAGGGGCTACCCGTGGTAACCGTGGACGACGAGATCTACCGGCTCGTCCCGTCGATGGTGATCGCCACGGCGGACAAATTCGCCCAGCTCCCATGGCAGGGCCCCACCCGGGCGCTCTTCGGCCGGGTGGGCCGGCGCTGCGAACGGCACGGATGGCGACATCCCGATCTCGACGAGGTGCTCGACGAGCGCGACAGCCACCAACGACGGGGCAACCACCCAGCGGCGCACACCGTCGAAGGGGGACCGCTACGGCCCCCTGACCTGATCATCCAGGACGAGCTGCACCTGATCAGCGGACCGTTGGGCAGCCTTATGGGCCTGTACGAGACGGCAGTCGACCATCTGTGTAGCTGGCAGGTCGAGGGACGGACCGTTCGCCCGAAAGTCGTGGCCTCGACCGCGACCGTCCGACGGGCCGAAACCCAGGCGCACCAAGTGTTCTGGCGCCGCTTGGAAGTGTTCCCCGCCCCGGGCCTGGATGCCGGCGACTCCTTCTTCGCCGTCCAGCGTGATCCCTCGGTGACCCCGGGGCAGCGCTACCTCGGCGTGTGCGCGCCGGGCCGGCGCATCAAGGCCGTCGAGATCCGCATCTACGTGGCCCTGCTCGGCGCAGCGCAAGCCCTCTTCGATCGCTACGGTGGGGCTGTTGATCCGTGGATGACCCTCGTCGGCTACTTCAGTGCCCTGCGAGAGCTGGCCGGCATGAGCCGCTTGGTCGACGACGACGTATCCACTCGGCTGTCCCAGCCATCTACTGCTGGCCGCGGGATGGGCCGTCGCTTCTTGCGCGAGAAGCGCGAGCTCACCTCCCGGATGACCTCCAGTGAGATCCCGGGCGTCTTGGAGCAGCTCGGCCTCACGTTCCGGCCCGAAGCCAAGCCAGAGCGGACGCAGCCTCGGGGCGGGAAGCAGGCGAAGCAGATCGACCGGCGCCCAGTCGACGTCCTACTGGCGACGAACATGATCTCGGTCGGGGTCGACGTCCCACGACTCGGCCTGATGGTGGTCGGTGGTCAGCCGAAGGTCACCGCCGAGTACGTCCAGGCCACGGGTCGTATCGGGCGAGGTCGAGGCCCAGGTCTCATCGTCACCGTCTTGAACTGGGCTCGCCCCCGCGACCTTTCGCACTACGAGACCTTCGAGTACTTCCACGCCACTTTCGCCCGCCATGTCGAGGCGCTTTCGGTCACCCCGTTCGCCCCCAGGGCGCTCGACCGAGGTCTCACTGCTACCGCCCTCGCCATGGTCCGCCATCATGACGAGCACACCAATCCCAACCCGGCGCCACAGACCCTCGATCCTGCGGCCGTTGCCGACGAGGCCCTCGCTGCCCTCCGTGACCGGGCCGAGGGAGTCACCAGCGTGCCAGCGATCGGCGAGGAGCTCGCCCGCTCTCTGCGTCACCGCCTTGACTCGTGGGTGGCGCTGCAGCGACGCCAGGCGGTGGTCCTCGGCTACCGGGACCGCAAGGACGGCAAGACCGTCGGCCTCCTCCAGCAGCCGGGCGACGCCCGCTGGAGTCTGTGGACGTGCCCGACTTCGTTGCGGGAGGTAGAGGCGGGGATCAACCTTCTTCTCAGCGACGACGCGCAGCAGGCCGTTGGACCCGACTACGACTTTCCCGTCCCCGCCGGTCCTGACCAGACCGAACAAGGCTCGACAGCGGCCGGATCGGCGGACGACGCGCCGGTGACGCCATGACGGTAACTCGATTAGGAGAGGTTCGACCCAGCCAGCTCCTCTACACCTACGGACCGGGAAGCCTGGTCGACCTCCCCCACCTGTCGGTGATGGTGTCGGGCATCGACAGCTGGGTGAGCGACCCAATCGCCGCACCTGAGGTGACCGAGCGGCGGCTGCTCGACGCCGTCCGACGAGTCCTCGGATCCCAGGTCCAGTCCCTACGTTTGCCCCCGCACCTGCCCGAGACGCCCAACCCTTTCGACGACTGGGCCAAGACCGGGGTGCCGGTCCAGATGTTCCCCTCTTGGGTGCGTTGCCCGGCCTGTGACCGCATTGGCCCTGCCGGGCCGCCACTCTTCGAGTTGCGCACCAACCCGTACCGGCCTGAGCGGGCCAGCTATCAGCACGTGAACTGTGGGAAGGTCAAGAGCAAGGCGCCGCCGGCCGTGCCAGTGCGATTCCTTCTGGCCTGCCGTGACGGACACCTCGACGAGTTCCCCTGGGTCGGATTCGTCCACCGAGGCGTGTCGTGCACGGCGCCGATATTGGAAATGTTCGAGCGCGACCAGTCGAGCCGTGCCGACGATGTTCTCGTCATCTGTCGGGGATGCAACGCTACCCGGAGCCTGGTCGAGGCCTTCGGCCAAGCCGCCCAACAGAACCTTCCCCGCTGCAGGGGCCGTAATCCTCACCTGCGAAGCTTCGACGACGAGGCATGCAAAGAGCAGACCCGCACGCTGCTGCTGGGCGCCTCGAACACCTGGTTCTCGGTGACTAGGCGGACGCTGGCCATCCCGGAGGCAACCACTCCGCTATTGCAGTTGGTCGAAGACTGCTGGCCCCAGCTCGAACCAATCGACGCCAAGTCCACCCTGTCGTACGCGCTGCAGAACGTCCCTGCCCTCTCGGCGCTCTCCGGGGAAGACCCCGACGCCGTCTGGGCAGCCATCCAGGCGCGACGGGAAGAGCCGCCCGGGGTTCAGGAAGACGAGGAAGATCTCCTCGGGCCGGAGTGGGCGCAGCTCTCGCTGCCCGGCTCGGATGTGTCATTTCCCGACTTCACGACCCGCGAGCATCCGGTGCCGCCATTGCTAGCCGACGTCATCGAGCGCGTCGTTGCGGTCGAACGGCTACGCGAGGTCGTCGCCCTGGTGGGGTTTACCCGGATCGACCCTCCCGACGAGCCGGATGCCCTGGGCGACGTGGCCGACCTCGGCCCGCTCTGCCGCGGCACCCCGACCTGGGTGCCGTGCACGGAGGTCAGAGGGGAGGGCCTGTTCTTGCAGCTCCGAGAGGACACGGTCAGCGCCTGGGAATCCCGCGTCGGCACGAGCGAGCGGCTGGCAGCCCTCCAGGAGAGCCACCAGCGTTGGCGGGCCCGCCGTCACCTTGATCCGCACGGCGGCTGGCCCGGTCCGCGCTACCTGGCGTTGCACACCTTCAGCCACCTGCTCATGCGGGAGCTCGCTCTGGAATGCGGTTATGGGTCCGCCAGCATCCGAGAACGGATCTACGCCCGCAGCGGCCCCGAGCCGATGGCCGGGATCCTGCTCTATACGGCCGCGCCGGACAGCGAAGGCACGCTCGGAGGGCTTGTCTCTCTCTCCGAGCCGGGGACGTTGGGCAGGATCGTCGGCCAAGCCCTGCGCCGGGGCCGGCTCTGCGCCTCTGACCCCATGTGCGCGGAGCACTTGCCCTCGGCCGACGAGGACAGTCTCCACGGCGCCGCCTGCCACGCGTGCCAGTTCGCCCCCGAGACTTCCTGCGAGCGTTCGAACCGCTACCTCGACCGGGCGTTGGCCGTGGAGACCTTCGGCGAAGCCGGCCTGGCTCTGCTGCCTGCGTGACGACCACGGGCGATCTCGTGGCGGCGGTGGTCGACACCGTCCGCGCTCTGCCCGGAGACCAGATCGAGCTGGTGGCCACGGCACTCGACCGCATAGATGTACCCGGCTTGACGACGCTTCAGGCGCTCTACCGCTTTGTACCGACCGAGCCTTACCGGGCAGCGATCGACCGGCTACATGCTGCCTGGCGACGATCTCCCGAGACGAGCGGCGCCAGCGTGGCCCTCGCTCTTCGAGCGGCGCACGCCAGCCACCACAGCGCCCGCTCCGAGTCACAGATCGACGTCGTGTGGACCGGTCCGGACGGCGACGTCGATGTCCGTCTCACGTACGCTGTCCTGATCGAGGTCATCCGCACGGCGGTGCGAAGCCTGATCCTGGTCAGCTTTGCCGCGTATCGAGTCCGAGAAGTTGTCGAAGCGCTGCACCAGGCCGCAAACCGTGGGATCGAGATCCGGCTCATCCTCGACGGCGGAACCGAAGCTGCCCGGGCGTTCGAGGTCTCCGAGCGGATCGTGCACTACACGTGGCCGCCCACGTTGTTGCCAGAACACGATCCGGGCCATGCCAGCTTGCATGCCAAGGCGGCGATCGCCGACGATCGACTGGCGTTCGTCACCAGTGCCAACCTGACCGAGTACGCACTGGATCGCAACATGGAGCTCGGGCTGTTGGTCCGTGGAGGGGCGGTACCGAAGCTGCTTTCCCATCATTTCAACGACCTAATTGACAGGAACGTGCTGGTCAGGGCCTAGCGATCGCGATCGAACGGCCCTCGCGCCTGGATGGTCCGGCGCCAATAGAGAGCCGTTGTCCCATCCAGAAGATCGCAGTGTCGCATGAATTGAGATCAGGTGACCTGACGAAGCTTCTCCTTGTCGGTGTCGCGGCTGGGGACCTGAATGCAGAGCGTGAGCGATGGTTGGGCGGCGACGGTGAGCTCGGTGACGTCGAGGCGAATGATCCCGACTGGTGGTCGGCGGATGGCGATCTGGCCGGTGAGGGCTTTCTCGACGCGGTTGTCGGCCCATCTGGCGGCGAATCGGTCGCTTTCGTTCGTCAGTGCGTCGACGAGCTCGGCGAAGCGGGTGTCCGCCGGGTGCTCAGCTGCGGCGGCGCGGAACTGACCGAGGAGTCGGCGGCCACGTTCCTCCCAGCCGACACTCATGCAGGCGGCAGTGTCCTTGGCGAAGTAGAGCCACATCAGGTTGCACCGATCGGCAGGGAGTGCTTCTGGCGCCCAGATGGTTGTGAAGGGGCGGTTCCACGAGACGAAGTCGAAGTGCAGGTCGATGAGGCAGGCGGGGGCGGGTTCGAGGGTGTCGAGGAGCCGGGTGAGCTGCGGACCGACGCCGTTGGTCATGTGGTTGATCTCGGGCACGGCGAGCCCGGCGAGGCGTCGGAGGTGGCGGTGCGATTCGGGGTCGAGCTGCAGTGCTCGGGCGAGCGCATCGATGACCTGGGGGCTCGGGTCTGCTGGGCGTCCTTGTTCGAGCCACGTGTACCATCCGACGCTGACTCCAGCGGCGGCAGCCAGCTCCTCGCGGCGGAGCCCGGGGGTGTTGCGCCGGCCGGGCAAGGGGTCGATTCCGAGCACCTCGGGGCGGACGTCGGCGCGGCGGGCTCGAAGAAAGGCGGCGAGCTCAGCCCGCCGGGCTGCTGCGGGGTCGGACACCGCGGTCCGCATACCGGAAGGCTACCGCTTACCTGGTAGTGCCACTACTACGGGTCACCCCAGCAGGCGCGTGACCACCTCGGGGCTTAGCGTTTCCGGTGGGTCGGTGTCTCCGTGTCGCTGGGTGCTTCCCCGGCGACATGACCCGGGTTCTTCCCGCCGCGATCGGTGTGCCGGCTTCGTAGTCGAGGACGATGCAGCGCAGGTGAAGGCGATCGCACATGAAGCTGGGCCGAGCCGGGCGAGGTGGAGATAAGAAGCGTCGAGGCGACACCGGAGCCCGCCTGCTCCCATCCATGACGTTCCTGGCTGCGAGCGCCGTGCTCCTCGCTGCTTGTGGCGGTAGCCCGTCGGCGTCACCGGACACGACCTCCCGACCGAGCGCTGGGGCGTCGACCTCAACGTCGAGGCCGGTGTCGTCGAGTGACCCGCCGCGGGCGGCGGTGCTCGCCGCCTATCGGGCTGCGTCGCAGGCCTTTCAGCAGGCGCTTGCTACCGCAAACCCCGCGGATCCGAAGCTGGCCGAGACCATGGTCGACCCGCAGCTGCAAAGCGTCCGGGCCAACTTGGTGGCCGATCAAGCGAAGGGCATCGTCGGCAAGGGGGCGGTGACCTTGCACCCAAAGCTCAGGTCCCTCTCGGGGACGAAGGCGACGGTTGTCGATTGCGCCTACAGCACCTCCGAGCTCGTCTACGAGAGCACGGGCAAGCCGGTGCCGCCGGTCACGCCGCCCGAGAACGACGGAGTTCGGGCGACGTTGGTGCAGGTCGGGGGGACGTGGAAGCTCTCCAAGCAGGTGGTGACGGAGGGGAAGTGCGCGCCGGGGTCCTGATCCTCGCCGTTCTCGTGGCCGTCGTGGCCAGCGTGCTGGTGGACGCCGGCAGTGCGTGGGCGGGTGACGGCTACGGCCAGGACAACTACGCGAACGCTCAGGCGTCCGGCGGCCAGCTCACCGTGCAGGCCGACCACACCTACTGGACGCCTCCGGCGCACTCGCGCTGGGCTTCGGCAGGCAAGAGCACCCCGCCGCCGGGCAAGCCGAACCCGAACCAGCCCTACGGATGCACCTATGCCGTGCTGGGGCAGAGCGCGACGCAGCTGCTCGGGGTAGGTGGTCCGACGCCGGGGCATTGGGTGATCCCGACCTGTGCCGGCCCGGGGGCGATCGACCCGATGCCGCCGTTCTGGGTGTCGGGCGCGACCCCACCGGCAGCGGTCGTGGTCCAGACGAGCCCGGTGGTGGTGGCCCGCCGGGCGGTGAAGCACCTCGGGCTCTCCTCGCTGCAGGTCGAGATGGCCCCACCGGATGGCAGCCCGCAGCTGGTGGGGCTGGCGACGTGGCTGTGGGTCGACCACGCCGGCTGGCACCCGGTCAGCGCGTCGGCCTCGGCGGGCGGGGTGACGACGACGGCGACGGCGGTGCCGACCAAGGTGGTCTGGGACATGGGTGACGGCGCCACGGTGACCTGCGACGGGCCGGGCACGCCGTATGACGCCGCGGACCCGGGCGGCTCGACGGCCTGCTCGTACACCTGGCCGACTCCGGGGTCTTACACGGTGACCGCCACGGCCTACTGGTCGGTGACCTGGACGGCTGTAGGCGCCTCCGGCGGCGGGAACCTCGGGGCCATGGCGGGCCCGCCGGCCGAGGTGCCGGTGACGGTGACCCAGTCCGAGGCGATCAACACCGTGGGCTCAGGCAGCACGGTGGGCGCAGGAGGCGGCTGAGGAGGGACGAGGGCGATGGCGACGACCGCCACGACAACCCGAAGCGACGGCCGGGCGAGGTTGGATCGTGCCCG